>JANLYV010000372.1:0-1982 GCA_031365825.1 Rubrivivax sp.
CGGCAGCAAGATGATCTGGTTTTCGCGCTTCGACCCACGCGCGGTAGTGGCGCGCCTGCCCGAGGCCACGGTCTTCATGGGCGTGCCCACCCTCTACGTGCGCTTGCTGGCCGAGGCCGCGCTCACACGCGAGGTTTGCGCCGGCATGCGGCTCTTCGTCGCCGGCTCGGCGCCGCTCCTGATCGAGACCTTCGAGGCCTGGCGTGAACGCACCGGCCACACCATCCTCGAGCGCTACGGCATGAGCGAAACGGCGATGCTGACGTCCAACCCGTACCGGCCCGAAAGTGCGCGGCGTGGTGGCACCGTGGGCCAGGCCCTGCCCGGCGTGGGCCTGCGCGTGCACGACGACAAAGGCGTGCCGCTGCGCCACGGCGAGGTGGGTGGCATCGAGGTCAAGGGCCCGAATGTCTTCAAAGGCTATTGGCGCATGCCCGAAAAGACCGCCGACGAATTCACCACTGACCTGTGGTTCAAGACCGGCGACGTCGGCAAGATCGGCGAAGACGGCTTCGTCACCATCGTCGGGCGCAGCAAGGACCTGATCATCAGCGGCGGCTACAACGTCTACCCGGCGGAGGTTGAAGGCGTCATCAACGAGCTCGACGGCGTGGACGAAAGCGCCGTGGTCGGCGTGCCGCACCCCGACTTCGGCGAGGCCGTGGTCGCGGTGGTGGTGGCCAAGCCAGGCGCCGCGCTCGACGGCACGCAGCTCGTCGCCGCGCTCAAAGGCCGCATCGCCAACTTCAAGGTGCCCAAGCACGTGTTCATCGTGCCGGCGCTGCCGCGCAATGCGATGGGCAAGGTGCAGAAGAAGGAGTTGCGCGAGTTGCATCAAGGGCTGTTCGCCGTCGGTGTCGCGCGCGCAAAGGTCTAACACCGTGTTCGACATCCCATCAACATTGCGTTTGCGCGTCGACCGTTCCGGCTCGCCTTCGGTACACATCACACCCGATCAATTCGAAAGCTTCGAGTTCGTCGACGGTGACAGCCTGCACATCGAGCCGGCATCCGCCGAAGCCGCGCTGCCCACCACCTGGGGTGACCGCAATATCGAAGTCAATCCGGGCCACGCGATTCGCGTGCCGGCGCAGATGCGCTACTTCGACTTCAAAGGCTTTCGCATCCCGGTGCATCTGATCACGCTCACAGGTGCCGGCCCCGAGACCTTGGACTGGATTGGCGCGGCGCATATGCGCAACTTCGAACGCACGATCGGGCTGAATGCCGACATGTGTTTCGTCGACCTGGGCTGCGGCATCGGCCGCGATGCGTTCCAGCTCATCGACCGGCTTTCGCCCAAGGGGCGCTATATCGGCCTGGACGTGACGCGCGACTCCATCAGCTGGTGTCAGCGCCACATCACGCCCAAGCATGCGAACTTCACGTTCCACCACATCGACGCCTTCAACGAGCTCTACAACCCGCATGGGCGCATCAAGACCAGCGACTTCCGCCTGCCGCGGGCCGACGCCAGCGTCGACCGCATCGGCCTGGCTTCGGTCTTCACGCATTTGCTGCGCGACGAAGTGGTGCACTACATGAAAGAATTTGCGCGTGTGCTCAAGCCCGACGGCCTGGCCCACGCTTCGTTCTTCCTCTACTCACGTGAAGCACTGCAAGCTGCCGAATCGCTGGGCACCACCGCGTGGAAGGCCAGCTTCGCCCACGCGCAGGGCGACGGTGTGTACAGCAACGACCCGACCTACCCGCGCGGCGCGGTGGCCTACACCGACGCCACGATGCGCCAGATGATGCGCGAGGCCGGCCTCACCACCGACCGGCCCTACGTCAAGGGTGCGTGGTCCGGGCTTTGGGGCGACCAGGCCGAAGAAGGCCAGGACGCGGTGGTCCTGCGCCGTGCATGACGCACCCGCGACCGGCGGCGCCACGCGCTGCCCGCGCTGCGCCGGCGCCTTCACCTGCGCCATGAATGGCCCGGGGCCCTGTGATTGCACGAAGCTGGTGCTAACGCCTGAACT
>JANLYV010000404.1:0-3161 GCA_031365825.1 Rubrivivax sp.
TTGCAGAGCTGCCTGCACCTGGGCAACCTCTCGGCACTGCGCGACTGGGGCCACGCCAAAGACTATGTCGAGATGCAGTGGTTGATGCTGCAGCAGGCCCAGGCTGAGGACTACGTCATTGCCACCGGCGTGCAGCACAGCGTGCGCCAGTTCGTCGAGGCCTCATGCCGCGAGCTCGGCATCAGCGTCGTCTTCAGCGGCGAAGGCGCGCAGGAGATCGGCACGGTGGAAGCGGTCAGCGGCAAGCTGGCGCGCTGCAAGCCGGGCGACGTGATCGTGCGCGTCGACCCGCGCTACTACCGCCCGACCGAAGTCGAAACGCTGCTCGGCGACCCGAGCAAGGCGCGCGACAAGCTCGGCTGGGTGCCGCGCATCACCTTTGCTGAACTGGTGAAGGAAATGGTCGAGGCCGACTACACGGCCGCGCGTCGCGACAGCCTGGTCAAGCTCGCCGGCTTCCAGGCCTACGACTACAACGAGTGAAAGCGCGCCAGCGCATCGCCGCTGATGCGGCAGATGCGCCAGTCGGGCATCACCTTGGCACCCATCTGCTCGTACAGCGCGATGGCGTTTTGATTCCAGTCGAGCACGCTCCACTCGAAGCGGCCGCAGCCACGTTGAACCGCCAGCGCACCGAGCTTCGACAACAGGGCCTTGCCTATGCCTTGGCCACGATGCGCCGGGCGCACGAAGAGGTCTTCGAGGTAGAGCCCGGGCTTGGCCAGGAAGGTCGAGAAGTTGGTGAAGAAGAGGGCGAAGGCGACGACCTCGCCCTGCACCTCGGCCACCATCGCCTCGGCCACCGGCCGTGGCCCGAACAGGTGCGGGTGCAGCGTCTCGGGCGTGGCTCGCACCAGGTGCGCGAGCTGCTCGAATTCGGCCAGTTCGATGATGAGTGCGACGATGCGCGGCACATCGCCGGGTTTTGCGGGGCGAAGTGAAAACGGTGCCGATGTCGTGCTCATGTCGTGGTCGCTTTGGTGGTGGTGGCCCATTCTGCGCGAGCCTGTCGCAGTACCGACAGCACCGGATAGGCCCCTCGCCTAAAGTGCAGGCCCATGAGTGATGCCCTGCCCTACCCCGCCCGCCGCATCGGCCGCAGCCACTTCGTGCGGGTTCGCGGACTGAACTACCACGCCATGTGCTGGGGCGATGCGTCGCTGGTCACGCCGACCAAGCCGGCGCTGGTGATGGCGCATGGCTGGATGGATGTCGGCGCGTCGTTCCAGTTTGTCGTCGATGCACTCGCCGCCATCGAAGGCGGGTCGCGCTACATCGTGGCACCCGATTGGCGCGGCTTCGGACTCACCGACACGCCCGCCGCCGACGCCTACTGGTTCGCCGACTACCTGGGCGACCTCGACGCCCTGCTCGATGCCTATGCGCCGGGCCAGGCGGTCGACCTGCTCGGCCACAGCATGGGCGGCAACGTGGTCATGAGCTATGCCGGATTGAGGCCGGGCCGCATCCGCAAGCTCATCAACCTCGAAGGTTTCGGCATGCCGGCCACGGTGCCCAAACTCGCGCCGAGGCGCCTGGCGCAATGGCTGGACGAGTTGAAGACACCGCAGCGCTTCAACCCCTACCGCAGCCTCGAAGCCGTGGCGCATCGGCTGATGAAGAACAACCCGCGACTGCCGGCAGACAAGGCGGCGTGGCTGGCACCCCACTGGTCGCGCGAGGGGCCAGATGGCCAGTGGCACATCCAGGGCGACCCGGCGCACAAACGCGTCAACCCGCAGATCTATCGCGTCGACGAAATTCTCGAGGCCTGGAAGCTCATCACTGCACCACTCTTGTGGGTGGAAGGTGCGCAGACCGACACCGCCAAGTGGTGGGGCCAGCGCTACACCGTGGCCGAATTCCACGAGCGCTTGTCGGTCGTGCCGCAGTCCGAGCGCCATGTGCTGCAAGACTGCGGCCACATGCTGCATCACGACCAGCCTCAAGCCCTGGCGGCCCTGCTCGCGCGCTTCCTCGGACCGTGAGTCGTGCGACGCGCGTCGCATGACAAAATCGCGTGTTTGCACCGAGGCCTAGCCCCCGCACATGGATATCGAACAGATCAATGCCATCGGCAGCCTGCTGGCCGACCTGAGCACCCGCACCGAGCAGCTCCGGGGGTATCTTTGACTACGACCGCAAAGCCCTGCGGCTGAACGAAGTCAATGCCGCGCTCGAAAACCCGGGCGTGTGGAACGAGCCCAAGCGTGCGCAGGAGCTTGGCCGCGAGAAGAAGACGCTCGAGACCGTCGTCGCCACCATCGACCACCTGAAGAGCAACCTCGCCGACAACACCGAGCTCTACGAGATGAGCAAGGCCGAAGGCGACATGGCAGGCCTGGCCGCCATCGAGAGCGAAGCGCACGGCCTGCGCGCCACGGTGGACGAACTCGAATTCCGCCGCCTGTTCAGCAATCCCGCCGACCCGCTGAACTGCTTCATCGATATCCAGGCCGGTGCCGGCGGCACCGAGGCCTGCGACTGGGCTTCGATGCTGCTGCGCCAGTACTTGAAGTACTGCGAACGCAAGGGCTTCAAGACGGAGGTGATGGAGGAAACAGAAGGCGATGTGGCCGGCATCCGCAGCGCCACGCTCAAGGTCGAAGGCGACTACGCCTTCGGGCAACTGCGGACCGAAACCGGTGTGCACCGCCTGGTGCGCAAGAGCCCTTTCGACTCGTCGGGCGGGCGCCACACCAGTTTCGCCAGCCTCTTCGTCTACCCCGAGGTCGACGACTCGATCGAGATCGAGATCAACCCGGCTGACGTGCGCGTCGACACCTTCCGCGCCAGCGGCGCCGGCGGCCAGCACATCAACAAGACCGACTCGGCGGTGCGCCTCACGCACATCCCCACCGGCATCGTCGTGCAGTGCCAGAACGACCGCAGCCAGCACCGCAACCGCGACGAGGCCTGGCAGATGCTGCGCTCGCGCATGTACGAGCACGAGATGCGCATCCGCATGGCGGCACAGCAGAAGCTCGAGGACAGCAAGACCGACGTGGGCTGGGGCCACCAGATCCGCTCTTACGTGCTCGACCAGAGCCGCATCAAGGACCTGCGCACCAATGTCGAGATCAGCAACACCCAAAAGGTGCTCGACGGCGACCTCGACCAGCTGATCGAAGCGAGCTTGAAACAAGGCGTCTGACCTTGTG
>JANLYV010000461.1:0-3257 GCA_031365825.1 Rubrivivax sp.
GGTACGCTGCGCATACGCTACCAAAGCCCATGCATGAAGCGACCACTCGTCACTGCCATCGTCTCGACATTCACCGCCGAGCGGTTCATGCGCGGGTGCATGGAAGACCTGGTTGCGCAGACCCTGTTTCCCGAGATCGAAGTCATCGTGATCGACAGTGGTTCGCCCGAACGTGAGAGCGCCGTCTGCGCTGAATTTGTGCGTCGGTTCCCCGATCAGATACGCCTCTTGCGTACTGAACGAGAGCCGCTTTACGCGGCATGGAACCGTGCCATTCAGATGTCGCGTGGTACGTTTTTGACCAACGCGAATACCGACGACAGGCATCGCCGCGACTTCATGGAAGTCATGTCCACGACGCTCGAATCCCGGCCCGAGGTGGCACTGGCCTACGGTGACCAATGGATCAGTCAGACCGAAAATGAAGGCTTCGATGCGTGCGAGCGGCGAGGCGCGCAGCGTCGGCGTTGGCCTGAGTTCACGCGTGAACGGCTGCTGATGGGTTGCCACACAGGCTCGCAGCCGATGTGGCGGCAATCGCTCCACGGCGAGTTCGGCCACTTCGACACGCGCTATCGCATCGCCGCCGACTACGATATGTGGATGCGCATCGCGTCGCGCCATTCGTTGCATCATGTCGACGAGCCGCTTGGCGTCTTTTTCGACTCGCCAGCCACGCTGTCGGGCGCCAATCATGCTGCCCTGCGCAATTGTGAAGTTCTTCAGGTTCGGCGCGAGCACATGACGGCGTTGCCCTGGTCCGCGCTCATCCCGGGCATACGCAAGGAGTTGGCAATGGATTACTTCGGGCTTGGCTACCAATTGATCTCCCGCGATGGCGACGGCAAGAGCGCAGCGCCGCTGTTGCGCGAGGCCATGCGCCTGGACCCCTACAACTTGAAATTTGCCAAGACCTATCTGCTGCGTAGCGTGCTCGGCCTTGGGCGACGAGCATCGCCGTCTAGCCCGAAAACATCCTGATGCGTCTTCGTGAACCCCTGGCGCGCTTGCGCTTCCATGCGCGCCAGTCGATCGGAAGGCTTAGTCGGGCGCTGCGACCCAAGCCGTGGCCACGCGACCCCGACCTGCGCCTGCACCTGGGCTGTGGCTCAATTGATCACCCGGGCTTCATCAACATCGACGGCATTGATCGACCCCACGTTCACCTGGTGCAGTCGATCACCGACCTGTCCCGATTCCAGAGTGGGAGCGTCGCGCTGATCTACTCGTCGCACACACTGGAGCACTTCCCGCGGAGTGACACCGCGCGCATCTTGCGCGAGTGGCGACGCGTGTTGAAGACCGGCGGCCGTCTATGTTTATCAGTGCCCGACTTTCGGCGAATTGTCGAGGCGTATTTCGCTGCGGGCGAAGACGCGGAATTCATACTTCCGCCGTTGTTCGGTGGGCAAGATTACCCATTCAATTTTCACTACACGACGTTCGACGAACGCTCGCTCACCAAGGCTTTGCAGGATGCAGGATTCGGATCGGTCCAGCGCTGGTCGCATGGCGTCGATCGCTGGCACAACTTGCCCGACTGGTCGGGCCGCGATTTCAATGTCAACGGCAAGCAGATCCCTATCAGCCTGAATCTCGAAGCCTTGAAGTAGGGGCCGGCTGGCAGGACGAGTTCGTGCGCCTGCGGCGGCACTGGCGCGACCACGGGCTGCCATTTGCAACCCATGGATGCATGGGGCAATCGACGAAACCCGTGCGTGCGGGCAAGATTCAGTTCGGGGTTTGGCTTGGCGCATATGGCGGCGCCAAAAGGTGGCCGACTGACATTCCGACTCAAGTCACACTTCCATGTCAGCTTCGCACTGCAGCGTCCATGCTGAACACCTTCACGGCATGCCTGCCGGCGGTGGCGTTCGAGCCGTTGGATGGCACCGCCGGTACGCAGCAGCACCGAAGCGTCACTGCGCGAGCGCACCTCGCCGTGCCACCACCTTGATGAAGTCGCCACGCCCGAAGAATGCGAGCAAAGCCCCCCAGGGCAGCGCCAGCATCGGCAGCAGGCGCGAAAGCCGATAACGCAGCGGCGTCGCCCCGCCGGGCAGCCGCGTGCCGGCAATGCTTGCCTCCCAGCACCAGCGCTGTGGCGCCTTGTGCGCGATGTAGTCCACCGTGAAGCCGGCTCGATTGAGCAGCGCGCGCAAGGACTGCGGTGTGAATCCCCACAAGTGTCGCGGCGGGTCGTAGCCCGGCCACGCCGCGCCGAAGGTACGCGCCGTCCACGACGCGTGGTTGGGCACGATCATCACCAGCGCGCCGCCTTCGACCAGGCCTTCACGCACCTTCGCCAGTACGCGCACCGGGTCGTGCAGGTGTTCGAAGACGTTGTTGATGAGCACGCAGCCGTAGTGCTGAGCGGCCAGCTCGGCGGCTTCGGCGGTGCAGTTCTGCAACGTCACGCCACGCTGCTTGGCCACCTCGCAGGCCTTGGCCGAGGGCTCGCAGCCGCTGACGTCCCAGCCCGCGGCGCGGAATTCGAGCAAGTCGGTGCCCGTGGCCGCGCCGATCTCGAACACGTGGCGTTCGCGCGGTGCGCGGAAGGCGAGGTTGGTTCTAAAACGCAGCGGGTACAGCGCCGTCCATAACCATGGGCGTTGCCATGCCGGCACCTGTTTGCGTTCGGCCGGCTCGGCGTAATAGAGCTCGTAGACCAGGCGCTTGAGCCGGTCCGACCGCGACGGCGGCGCCTGCGTCGGGCCGGCATAGGCGTAGTAGGTGTTCGGGTAGAAGTGCGCAATGTTCGAAGGCGTGGGTCGGGGTGTGACGCGCTCGGTGCCGCAGCGGGCACAGGCTTCATAGGTGAAGATGCCGCCATGCACTTCGTCGCGGCCGGCGATGCGCCTGCCGGTGGTGGCCGTCTCACCGCAGACGCAGTCGCACGATTCGAGGTCCGGGTCTGCCGTAGAGGCAAGGGTGGGGTTCAAGGCGAGGTTCATGCGGCTGTGATGGCAGGACCTGGATTCTGCGATGCACACAGCACTGCCTGTCCGCGCGCTGTGCGAACAATTGCGCGCGGGTCGGATGCGCTTGCGCACACTGCCCCAATGGCATGTGACGTGGCTGCCAATAATTGAAAACGCCGCCCGCCTGCATTGCCCCCCATGCCACCTTCTGCCATCACCAACACCCGCACCAGCACGCGGCTCGACGGCCTTTGCGGCGAAGACCCAGGCGTGGCGCCATTCGGTATCAACCTGGTGGGCCAGGCGTCGTTCGATTTCAGCCTGAGCATTTCGCTG
>JANLYV010000471.1:0-5704 GCA_031365825.1 Rubrivivax sp.
CACGCTGCGCTACATCCCGGCACGCGAGGACCTGAACCCGATCACTGTCTTCAACGATCGCGAGCATCCGCAACGCAAGGCGATCGAAGAGTGCCCGGTAGGCGCCGTGCTGGTGATCGACAGCCGCAAGGACGCGCGCGCGGCCTCGGCCGGGGCCATCCTCGTCACGCGGCTGATGAAGCGCGGCGCGGCCGGCATCGTCAGCGACGGTGGTTTTCGTGATTCACCCGAGATGGCCAGGCTGCCTTTCCCGGTCTACCACCAGCGGCCCAGCGCGCCGACCAATTTGACGCTGCACCAGGCGCTGGACATCAACGTGCCCATAGGCTGCGGCGACGTGCCGGTGTGGCCGGGTGATGTGGTGGTGGGCGACGGCGAAGGCGTGGTGGTGATCCCCGCCGGCATCGCCGACGAGATTGCTAACGAAGCGGTTGAGATGACAGCGTTCGAGGACTTCGTCACCGAGCGTGTGCTGGACGGTCGCTCGATCCTGGGGCTGTATCCACCCACCGACGAACAGAGCCGCGTCGACTTCGCAGCCTGGCGCGTGGCGAGAGGGCGTTGAACGGGGCCTGTCAAGGCCGCTTGCCGAACTCCGCCGCCTGCTGCGTCCACGCCCTTGCCTGCTCGCTCAAGCTGAAGCCCAGCCCCGGCCGGTTGGGCACGACCATGCGGCCGTTTTCGATCGTCAGCCGCTCGTTGAACATCGGCTCCAGCCACTCGAAATGTTCGACCCAGGGCTCGTGCGCGTAGGCCGCCGACAGGTGCACGTGGATCTCCATCGCGAAGTGCGGCGCCATGCGCAAACGTGCCTGCTCGGCCAGCGCCATGATTTTCAACATCGGCGTGATGCCACCCACGCGCGGCGCATCGGGCTGGATGAAGTCGACGCTGCGCAGGCGGATGAGCTCGTAGTGCTCGGCCGCGCTGGTGAGCATTTCGCCGGTGGCGATCGGCGTGTCGAGCATCGCGGCGAGCGCGGCGTGGCCTTCGGCGTCGTAGGCATCCAGCGGCTCTTCGATCCAGGTCAGGTTCAGCGGCTCGACCAATCTGCCGAAGCGCTGCGCGGTGACGCGGTCCCATTGCTGGTTGGCGTCGATCATCATCGCCACGCGGCCGCCGATGGCCTCGTGCACCGCCTGCACGCGCGCCAGGTCGATCATCGGGTCGGGCTGGCCGACCTTGATCTTGATGCCGCCGATGCCACGCGCTATGGCCCCCTGCACGTTCTCGACCACCTGCGCTATGGGCGTGTGCAGGTAGCCGCCCGAAGTGTTGTAGCACTGCACCGAGTCGCGAAACGCGCCCAGCAGCTTGGCCAGCGGCAACTGTGCACGCTTGGCTTTCAGGTCCCACAGCGCGATGTCGAACGCGGCAATGGCCTGCGTCGACAAGCCACTGCGGCCGACCGAGGCGCCGGCCCAGACGAGCTTGTCCCACAGCCGCGCGATGTCGTTCGGGTCTTCGCCGATGAGGTTGCTCGCAATCTCTTTCGCGTGCTCGTACTGCCCCGGGCCCCCGGCGCGCTTGCTGTAGGAAAAGCCGACGCCGCTGTGCCCTTGCCTGGTTTCGATCTCGGCAAAGAGAAAGGCAATCTCGGTCAACGGCTTCTGGCGCCCGGTCAAGACTTTGGCGTCGCTGATGGGCGTGGCCAGGGGCAGGAAGACGAGCGAAAGTTTGATCCACTCGATGCGGTCGGTGCTGGCCACGCCGGCGGCCAGGCCGGCGGCGAGTGGGTTGGCGGCGATGAGTCTTGCTGTCATCTCAACTTCCTGGTTATTCGGGCTTGATGCCGGCGAGCTTGATGACCTTGGTCCAGCGTTCGACCTCGTCCTTGACAAAGGCCGTGTAGGCCTTGCTGCCCTGGGGCGGCACGACGAAACCCACCGACTCCATGCGCTGCCTGATCGCCGGCGAGCCCATGATGCGGCCCATCTCGGCCTCGAGCCGCTCGACGATGGCCGGCGGTGTGCCGGCCGGCACCGACAGCCCCGACCAGCTGAGTGCGCTGAAGCCGGGGAAGCCGCTTTCGGCGATGGTCGGAACGTCGGGGTAGAGCGGGTTGCGCTGCTCGCTCGTCACGGCCAGCGCGCGCAGCTTGCCCACCTTCACATGCTGCAGGGCCACGTCCTGGTTGATGAACATCAGCGGGATCTGGCCGCCGAGCAGGTCGGTCATCATCGGCCCGCCGCCGCGGTAGGGGATGCCGACCATGAAGAAACCCTTGCAGTCCTTCTGCCCGGCCGCGCAAATGCTGGCGGTCTGCTTCAGCAGCTCCATCGCCATGTGGCCCGAGGCCGCGTGCGTGTAGCCGTAATTCAGACGCCCCGGGTTGCTGCGCACATAGGCCACCAGCTCCTTGAAGGTCTTGAAGGGTTGGTCCGGGTGCACCACCAGCACGTTAGGCCCGCTGTGGATCTGCGCCACGTGCACGAAGTCCCGCACCGAGTCGTAGGGCAGCTTGGGGTCCAGGCCATGGGCCACGGCGTTGGAGCCCACACCGGTCAGCACCAGGGTGTAGCCGTCGGCCGGCATCTTGGCCGCACGCGCCGTGCCGGTGGTGCCGCCGGCGCCGCCGATGTTCTCGATGACCACCGGCTGCTTCAAGGCCTTGGCCAGCTCTTCGCCGGCCATGCGGCCCATGATGTCGCTGGTGCCGCCGGGCGGGAAGGGCACGATCATCTTCAGCGGCTTGTTCGGCCAGGGGGCGTCCTGCGCCATGACGGCGCTACTGATGAACGTTAGCAAGGCCAGGGCCAGGGTGCGTAGCGTCATCGGGGTCTTTCTCGGCGGTCGGATGAGGTAGTGGCCGGGATTGTTCGCGAGCAGTCCCACTATCCGGGCTGTCGTGTCGCCACCAATCGCCACGCCAAGGCCGCGAACAGGGCAGCGCCGATGCCATTCAACCCACGCCCTGCGCGTGGCGACGATGGCCAGCGCTGCAGTTGTGCAGCCAGGGCCACGACGGCCAGAAGGAAGACCGTGCTCTGCAGCAGGAAAACGAGTCCCAGGCCGAGGAAGGCCAGGGTTTTGTGCGCCGTACCGGGTGCGACGAACTGCGGCAGGAAGGCGAGAAAGAAGAGCGCGACCTTGGGGTTGAGCACGTTGGTGACGAGGCCGACGCGGAAGTCGGCGCCGAAGCTGCGCGTCTGGGCTTGCGTGTCGACAGCTGCGGCCGCGCCGCTGCGCCATGCCGCACGCCACATGCCCAGTGCCAACCACAACAAGTAGGCGGCACCGGCCCACTTCACCACCGTGAAGGCAGTGGCCGACACCGCCATCAGCGCCGCCAGCCCGAAGGCCGCGGCCAGCGTGTGCAGCACGCAGCCGGCGTTGATGCCCAGAGCCGCTGCCACGCCGGCCCGCGCACCGCCTTGCAAGGTGCGCGTGACGGTGAGCAGCAGGTCCACGCCCGGCGTGGCGTTGAGCACGAAGACCGCGGCCATGAAGAGCAGCAGCTCTTGCGCGCTGGCCAGGCCCATCGTGCCGAGTGCGGGGCTCCACATCAGAGCATCTCGACCGCCATCGCCGTGGCTTCACCACCGCCGATGCACAGCGCCGCCATGCCGCGCTTCTTGCCGTACTTGCGCAGCGCGCCGAGCAAAGTGACGACGATGCGCGCACCGCTGGCGCCTATGGGGTGGCCCAGCGCACAGGCGCCGCCGTGCACGTTGACGATCTCGTGCGCCAGCTTGAACTCGGTCATCGCTGCCATCGTCACCGCAGCGAAGGCTTCGTTGACTTCCCACAGGTCGACTTGATTCGCCTGCCAGCCGGCGCGCTTCAGCGCCTTCTGGATCGCGCCCACCGGTGCCGTGGTGAACCAGTCGGGCGCCTGGGCGTGCACGGCGTGGCTGGCGATGCGCGCGATCGCCTTCACGCCCATCTTCACGGCGGTGCTCTCGCGCATCAACACCAAGGCCGCCGCGCCGTCGGAGATCGATGAGGCATTGGCCGCGGTGATGGTGCCGTCCTTCTTGAACGCCGGCTTCAACCCCGGGATCTTGTCGAGCTTGGCCTTGAAGGGCTGCTCGTCGAACTTGATGACCGTGTCGCCACTCTTGCCCGTCAGCGTCACCGGCGCCATCTCCCAGGCGAAGCTGCCGTCTTCGTTGGCCTGCTTCGAGCGCGTGGTCGAGGCGATGGCGAAAGCGTCTTGCGCTTCGCGCGTTAAGCCGTACTTGGCCACGCACAGCTCGGCGAACACGCCCATGGCCTTGCCACGCTCGTAGGCGTCTTCGAGGCCGTCGATGGCCATGTGGTCGAACATCTGCGCCGCGCCGTAGCGCACGCCTTTGCGCGCGAACATCAGGTGCGGCGCGTTGGTCATGCTTTCCATGCCGCCGGCCACCACCACATCGGCGCTGCCGGCAACAAGCATGTCGTGGCCGAACATCGCCGCGCGCATGGCCGAGCCGCACATCTTGCTCAAGGTGACGGCACCGGCGCTGTCGGGCAGGCCGGCGCGGCGCATCGCCTGGCGCGCCGGCGCCTGCCCCTGGCCGGCCATCAGGCAATTGCCCATCAGCACTTCGTCGACGGCGTCGCCCGGCACGCCGGCACGCTCCACCGCGGCCTTGATGGCCACGGCGCCGAGCTCCCACGCGGCGAGTGTTGAGAAGTCACCCAGCATGCCGGCGATGGGCGTGCGGGTGGCGGAAACGATGACGATGGGGTCGTTCATGGCAAGGGCTCCTGATGGTCAAAAGTTGGGATCAAAAGTTGGGGTCGCGATTGGACAGGGTGTGGGCCGACGCTGCGCCGCGCACGGCGCCGGCCACGCCCTTCAGATAGGCCTGGAACTCGGGGTCCTCGCCGCTCAGCAATTGCGGCAAGGCGTTGTAGAAATCCTCGCGTCGGCACCAGTCGTGCATGTAGTCGTCCCACGAGTTCCAGCGCCGCTGCTCGGTGCTGCTCATCTGCGGTTTGAAGGCCACAAGATACGCGCGTTCGAACAACGCCACCAGCATGTCGAATATGACCAGCATGCGTTCATGCTGTTCCGGGGTCGGTGAAGGCAAGGCGGTGGAGGTGCGCAATTGCAGATCGGAATTCGCCAGCACGATCTTCAGGAATTCGATATACGCATCCGACAGCAGCTGAAAGGACGCTTCTTCTTCGTTCTCGCGCTCCTTGCGCTGATCGAGCAGGAACACGACCACGGCGAAGGGCAAGGCGACGACGGTGACGATGAAGCTCGCCAGCTCCCAAATCTCTTTGGCGCTCATGTCGAGATTCATGCCGCCACCGTCTGCGGATGCGCAAAGCGCTTGGCCGGCTCGTACGGAAACACGTCGTGCACATGGCCGGCCTTGATGCGTTCCTTGTGGCCTTGCCAGAACGCCGCGTCCAGCAGGTCGGCGTGGTGCTTCATGAAGACGCCGCGCACGCCGTCGTTGCCGAGCAGGAAGGGGCCGAAGGTTTCGGGGAACACGTCTTTCGGGCCGACCGTGTACCAGACCTCGGCCGACATCTCTTCTTCTTCGTTGCGCGGTGTGGGAATGCGGCGGAAGTTGCAGTCGGTGAGGTATTCGATTTCGTCGTAGTCGTAGAACACCACCTTGCCGTGGCGCGTGACGCCGAAGTTCTTCCACAGCATGTCGCCGGGGAAGATGTTGGCGGCGACGAGGTCCTTGATGGCGTTGCCGTACTCGACCACGGCGCGGGCGATGGCGTCATGGTCCCCCGTCTGCGTGGCATCGTG
>JANLYV010000476.1:0-21317 GCA_031365825.1 Rubrivivax sp.
CCGGCAACGTCGCCAGCATCCTGCGCTGGGCTGCGGAATGGGGTGTCGCGCTGTGGCTGGCACTAAAAGGTACGGCCAGGTTGTGGTCGCCCATGGTGTTGCGCGCCGGCTTGGGCGCCCACTTCACATTGAGGCTGTGCGAAGGCCTCGAACTCGAGGCGCTGGATATCTTGAAGGTGCCGCTGCTGGCTACCAGCTCGCACGCCGGCGTCGAGCTGAACCAGACGGCGCTGCCACACCCGGCCGCCTGGGTCTTCGGCCACGAAGGGCAGGGCGTGTCGCCGGCTCTGACGGCACGCTGCCGGCTCACGCTGCGCATCGCGCAGCCCGGGGGCGAAGAATCGCTGAACGTCGCAGCGGCCGCCGCGATCTGCCTCTACGAGTCGTCGCGTCAGTCAGCAACGTTGCGGCGTTAGCGCGGCATCAATACACCAGCCGGTCGGGCCGGATGTCGCGCAGGATGGTCGTGGCAATCTCTTCAATCGACTTGTGCGTCGACGACAACCAGGCAATGCCTTCGCGGCGCATCATCGCTTCGGCCTCGTTCACCTCAAAGCGGCAGTTTTCCAGCGCCGCGTAATGGCTGGCCGGCCGCCGCTCGTGGCGGACCTGCGCCAGCCGCGTCGGGTCGATGGTCAAGCCGAAGCACTTGCGCTTGTGCGGCAGCAGTGGCGTCGGCAATCGGCCGCGGTCAAAGTCCTCGGGGATGAGCGGGTAGTTGGCGGCTTTGACGCCATGCTGCATGGCCAGGTAGAGCGAGGTCGGCGTCTTGCCGCTGCGGCTGACTCCCACCAGGATGACATCGGCAATGTCGAGGTTGCGCGCCGACTGCCCGTCGTCGTGCGCCAGCGAAAAGTTGATGGCTTCGATGCGCTCGTTGTATTCGGTGCTTTGGCTGGCATCAGAGAAGCGCCCGACGCGGTGGTTGGACTTGACGCCGAACTCTTCTTCCAGCGGCTCGACGAAGGCGCGAAACATGTCCATGACGAAGCCATGACAGTCCGCCGCCGTGACGATCTCGCGGATCTCGTCGCGCACCAGCGTGATGAAGACCACGGGCCGCTTGCCCTCGCGCAGCGCCACTTCGTTGATCTCGGCTACCACCGCCGCCGCCTTTTCGACGCTGTCGATGAAGGGCCGCCGCACATGCCGTGGCTTGGTCGGAAACTGCGCCAGGATCGAGTTGCCGAAGGTCTCGGCGGTGATGCCGGTGCCGTCCGAGACATAGAACACGGTTCGCTCTGACATGGCGTTGGCGACGCGCGATGGGCGCAATCGACTGCGGAATGATAGGGACGAAGTCCTTAGAATCGGCTGCAATTTCCGCCTCGATGTCTGCGCCGTGAACGCCCCCAGTCACTCAGAAGAACATCCAAGCACTGGCTTGTGGCATCACCGTGCCCATGCGGAAGCACCGGTTTTCCATCATCACGGAGCTTTCCCATGTCCAGCCACACATTGGCGACCGCCCTGGTCGCGCCGTTTGAACATCTGAGAATGACCGACGTCGAGTCGGTGGGCGGCAAGAACGCCTCGCTCGGCGAAATGATCAGCCAACTGGCCAGTGCCGGCGTGCGTGTGCCCGGCGGTTTCGCCACCACGGCGCATGCGTATCGGCGTTTCCTGGCGCAGGATGGCCTGGCGCGGCGCATCCAGGACAAGCTGGCCACACTCAACGTCGACGACGTGCGTGCGCTGGCCGAGGCTGGCGCGCAGATACGGCAGTGGGTGGGCGAGACACCTTTGCCGGCCGACCTGGAAACTGCGGTGCGTTCGGCCTTTGCCGAGTTGGTGTCGGGGGATACGAGAGCAAGTTTCGCGGTGCGCTCGTCGGCCACGGCCGAAGACCTGCCCGATGCCTCGTTCGCCGGGCAGCAGGAGAGCTTCCTCAACGTCAGCGGCATCGACGACGTGCTGCACCACATCCGGCAAGTCTTTGCCTCGCTCTACAACGATCGCGCCATTGCCTATCGCGTGCACAAGGGCTTTGCGCACGCCGATGTGGCCTTGTCGGCGGGTGTGCAGCGCATGGTGCGCAGCGACCTCGGCGCCGCCGGCGTGATGTTCACCATCGACACCGAATCGGGCTTCAAGGACGTGGTCTTCATCACCTCGAGCTACGGCCTGGGTGAGACGGTGGTGCAGGGCGCCGTCAACCCGGACGAGTTCTACGTCTTCAAGCCGGCCCTGCAGTCGGGCAAGTTCCCGGTGATCCGGCGCTCGCTCGGCTCTAAGCTGCAACGCATGGAGTTCGCCTCGGCGCAAGAGAAGGCCGAGAGCGGCAAGCTCGTGAAGACCATCGACACGCCGCCGGAACAGCGCAATCGCTATTCGCTGAGCGACGCCGACGCCATCGAACTCGCGCGTTATGCCGTGACCATCGAGAAGCACTACGGCGGCGCGATGGACATCGAGTGGGGCAAGGACGGCGCCGACGGCAAGCTCTACATCCTGCAGGCGCGGCCCGAGACCGTGAAGAGCCAGGCAGCAGGCAAGATCGAGCATCGCTACCGCTTGAAGGGCAGCGGCACCGTGCTCGCCGAGGGCCGAGCCATCGGCCAGAAGATCGGTACCGGCCCGGTGCGCCTGGTGCGCACGCCGGCCGAGATGGAGCGCGTGATGCCGGGTGACGTGCTCGTCACCGACATGACCGACCCCAACTGGGAACCGGTGATGAAGCGCGCCTCGGCCATCGTCACCAACCGCGGTGGGCGCACCTGCCATGCGGCCATCATCGCGCGCGAACTCGGCATCCCCGCGGTGGTCGGCTGCGGCGACGCCACCGAGCGCGTCAGCGAAGGTGCGCTGGTGACGGTAGCCTGCTCCGAAGGCGACACCGGCTTTGTCTTCGACGGCCTGCTCGAGACCGAAGTCAGCGAAGTACAGCGCGGCGAGATGCCGTACTGCCCGATCAAGATCATGATGAACGTCGGCAACCCGCAGCTGGCCTTCGACTTCTGCCAGATGCCCAACTCGGGTGTCGGCCTGGCGCGGCTCGAGTTCATCATCAACAACAACATCGGGGTGCATCCCAAAGCCATCCTCGACTACCCGAACATCGAGCCCGATCTGAAGAAGGCGGTCGAATCGGTGGCACGAGGACACGCCTCGCCGCGCGCTTTCTACGTCGACAAGCTGACCGAGGGCATTGCCACCATCGCCGCGGCGTTCTGGCCCAAGTCGGTGATCGTGCGCTTGTCGGACTTCAAGTCCAACGAGTACAGGAAGCTCATCGGCGGCACGCGTTACGAGCCCGACGAAGAGAACCCGATGCTGGGTTTCCGCGGTGCCAGCCGCTACATCAGCGGCGAGTTCAGCGACGCCTTTGCGATGGAGTGCGAGGCGCTCAAGCGCGCGCGCTACGACATGGGCCTGAGCAACATCGAAATCATGGTGCCCTTCGTGCGCACGGTGAAGCAGGCCGAGCGCGTGACGCAGATGCTGGCCGATCGTGGCCTCAAGCGCGGCGTCAACGGCCTGCGGCTGATCATGATGTGCGAGGTGCCCAGCAACGCCATCCTGGCCGAGCAATTTCTCGAGCATTTCGACGGCATGTCGATCGGCTCGAATGACCTGACGCAGTTGACGCTCGGGCTGGACCGCGACTCGGGCCTGGCGCAGCTGGCCAGCGATTTCGATGAGCGCGATCCAGCGGTCAAAGCCTTGATCTCGCGCGCCATCGCGGCCTGCCGTGCCACCGGCAAGTACGTCGGCATTTGTGGGCAGGGGCCGAGTGACCACCCCGACTTCGCCGACTGGCTGGCGGCCGAAGGCATCGGCTCGATGTCGTTGAACCCGGACACGGTGGTCGAGACCTGGACGCGCCTGGCGGCGCGCTGATCGAGGCGAGCGGGTAGCTCAGATGGAAAAGCCGCGCCGCGTCTGATATACCCGGGCGCGCAACGTCACCTTACATGCTGAACGACAACGACATCTACGCCAAGACCGCAGCCGGCCTGGACGAGTTGCGCACACGAGCGCGCAAGTTGCCGCCGCGCCTGCGCACCTTGCTCATCATGGTGGACGGCGCAGCGCGCGTCGCGCAGCTGCGCACATCGGGCACAGGAATGGGCGCACCGGCCAACGCGCTGGACGAGTTGTTGCAGCTGGGGCTGATCGAGTCGATCAGGCAAAGCCCATCGGCGCCGGCTGCGGCAGCGTCGGCAGCGCAAGCCTCGGCCGCGCCGGTGGACAGCGTAAGCAGCGAACCGGGCGACCCATTCGAAGTCGAGAACGAGCGCTTCCGGGTCGCGCGCAAGTTCATGAACGACACCTTGGTCGACGCGCTCGGGCTGCGATCGTTCTTCGTCACCCTGAAGCTCGAACGCTGCTTCAACCGTGCCGACCTCAAGGCCATGATGCCGGACTACCTGGCCGCCATTGCCAAGGGCAGCGGCGCGGAGATCAGCAAGGCTTTCGAAGAACGCCTGCGGCAGCTTCTGAACTAACGGGCAGGGTCTGCGTGCAGCGCACGCGGGGCGTCAACGCGGCGCGCTTGCCGCGCCGGACGCCGATGCACCATGCGCCGCCGCGTCTGTGGCTTCAACGCTGTGCTTTTCGCCGCTGAGGTCAACGTCGGCGCCAGACCGCGTCAACACATACAGCGCGGCGGCGGCGAAAACGGCGAATCCGATCAGAAGCTTCCACATGGAGGGCAGTTCAAAGTTGCACGAAGGTGACGCATGCGCGAGCCAGGCTCTGCGCATGCGTCACCCGGGACTCGCCCGGGTGCCGTGAATCAGCTCGTCAGTCCTTGGCGTAGATGTCCACGTCCTTGGTTTCCTTGACGAACAGGCTGCCGACCACGAAGGTCATGAGCGCGATGATGATCGGGTACCACAGGCCGCTGTAGATGTTGCCTTGTGCCGCCACGATCGAGAACGAGATCGCAGGCAGGAAGCCACCGAACCAGCCGTTGCCAATGTGGTACGGCAGGCTCATCGAGGTGTAGCGAATGCGTGTCGGGAAGAACTCCACCAGCATCGCTGCGATCGGCCCGTAGACCATGGTGACGTAGATCACCATGATGGTCAGGATGGCGATGATCATCCACCAGTTGCCGCTGCCGGCCGGAATCGGGTCGGCCTTGGCCGGGTAGCCGGCGGCATTCAGCGCATCACGCACTTCCTTCTCGAAGCGCGCTTTCTCTTCCTTGGCGTTGGCGGCCTTGCCGTCGTAGCCAGGGATGGCCTTGTCGCCGACCTTGACGGTGGCCACGGTGACCGAGCTGTCCTCGACCTTGTCGTAGTTGACGCCGGCGTTGGCCAGGAAGGTGCGTGACAGGTCGCAGGCGGTCGTGAACTTGGCCGTGCCGGTCAGGTTCAGGATCAGGTTGCAGTTACCGCCAGGCGCGACCACGGTCACGGGCGACTTCTGGATCGCTGCCTGCAACTTCGGGTTGGCGTAGGTCGTGAGTGCGTTGAACAGCGGGAAGTAGGTCAACGCCGCGATCAGGCAGCCGGCCATGATGATCGGCTTGCGGCCGATGCGGTCAGACAGTGAACCGAAGACGAGAAAGAACGGCGTGCCGATGATCAGCGAAATGGCGATCAACACGTTGGCCGTCGGCCCGTCGACCTTGAGGAAGGTCTGCAGGAAGAACAGGGCATAGAACTGACCCGTGTACCAGACCACGGCCTGCCCGGCGGTGGCGCCGACCAGGGCCAGGATCACGATCTTCAGGTTGGCCCATTGGCCGAAGGACTCTGTCAGCGGCGCCTTGGAAGTCTTGCCTTCCGACTTCATGCGCGTGAACGCCGGCGACTCGCTGAGCTTCAATCGAATCCAGACCGACACGATGAGCAGGAGGCCCGACATCGCATACGGCACGCGCCAGCCCCAGGCGAGGAACTCTTTTTCGCCCATGTACAGGCGCGTGCCGAGGATGACCATCAGGGCCAGCATCAGGCCGACGGTGGCGGTGGTCTGGATCCAGGCCGTGTAGGCGCCGCGTTTGCCCTGTGGCGCGTGCTCGGCGACGTAGGTCGCGGCCCCGCCGTATTCGCCGCCCAGTGCCAGGCCTTGCAACAGGCGCAGGCCGATCAGCGTCACCGGTGCGACGATGCCCCAGGTTTCGTAGGTGGGCAGGAAGGCCACGAGGAAGGTCGACAGACCCATGATCAGGATCGTCACGAGGAAGGTGTACTTGCGTCCGACCAGGTCACCCAGGCGGCCGAAGACGATGGCGCCGAACGGCCGCACCGCGAAGCCGGCGGCAAACGCGAGCAGGGTGAAGATATCGCGCGTGGACGGGTCGAGCGCGGTAAAGAAGTTCGCCGCGATGATGGCCGACATCACCCCGAAGAGGTAGAAGTCGTACCACTCGAAAACAGTGCCTAACGACGAAGCGAAGATGACTCGCTTTTCGTCGGAGGACATGGGTCGTGGTGCCGGCGGCGCCGCACCTCGGGTTAGCGTATTGGACGTTGCCATGTGGGTGTGTCTCCGTTGGGGCCAAGTCGGGAACGGCTCCTGACTCTTGGCGCAGCGGCGATGCTCAACAAGAACGCTGACGTTCGGCTGACTGGCGCGGTGAAGAATGGGCACAAGCGACATGCAGCCGGGAAAGCCCTAGGCCGGATCGCGAGTGCGACCCTCCATGCTGTAAGTCACGAGTAAGGCGACGGTCATCGACGCCACTGGCCACTGAATTCACAGTCCATGCTGATGGCCCTGAACGCACTGCAATTGGTGCTCTATATCGCGTTGCTGGCCTTGGCCGGGCAGGGCTTGCTCGGGCTGCTTGCAGGCGCCCATCGCGATCGCAATGTCTTCTTCAAGTTGCTGCAGGTGCTGACGCGGCCCTTCACCGAACTGGTTCGCCTGATCTCGCCGCGACAGGTGGCTGACAAGCATGTGCCCCTGGCCACATTCCTGTTGCTCGTGGTGCTGTACGTCGCCGTCACCTTCGAAAAGGTGAGCCACTGCCTGCAGCTGCACATGGCGGGTTGCAGGTGAATCGCTTCGCGCGTGCGTGGATGAGGGGGCAGGCCATCGCCTGGCTCGTGCTCGGGCGCACAGCGCCTGCGCTGCGCGGCTTCGACCGCATGCTGCGGCGTTGGCCCGACGACCGCCATGCGCTGGCCAGCCGGGCGCACCTGCTGATGCACACCGGTCGCCGCGAGGACGCGTTGCGCGACCTCTCGCGTTTGGTGCAACGGCATGCAGACGACGCCGCATGCCACTTCAACCTCGGCTATGTGCTGGAACAGGCGAGCCAGCTGGAGCCGGCCCTCGCAGCCTTTCAGCGCGCGCTTGAGCTCGACTGCACGTTCGACCGCGCCTGGTACGGGCTCGGTCTGGTGCTGATCCAGTTGCGGCGCTGGGACGAGGCAGTGGTGGCACTCAAGCGCAACACCGAACTGCAGCCCATGAGTCCTTGTGGCTGGTACCAGCTGGCGCGGGTGCACTTCGAGCGACACGACACCGCGTCGGCGCTGGCGGTGGTTCGGCATCTGCAGGGCTTCGAGCCCAAGGTCGCCGCACAGCTCATGCGCGAGATGCGCTGACAGCGCAAGACCGTACAGCGAAAGAAGGCAGCCACCATGGAGGTAAGTCAGAACCACCAACGCTATTGGCAGAGAAATCTCAAGATCACTGCGATCCTGATGTTCATCTGGTTCGTGGTGACCTTCGTCGTCGCCTATCTGGCCCGCGACCTGAGCTTCAGTTTCTTCGGCTGGCCCTTCAGTTTCTGGGTGGCGTCGCAGGGCGCGCTCGTGGTCTATGTGTTGATCATCTGGTACTACGCCAGCCACATGAACAAGCTCGACCAGGAACACGGCGTGGCCGAGGACGAGTGACGTGGCGGGCCTGAGTTTCGAGCCGTCCGCAGGCCAGACGAACAAGGCCGCGAACGACGCGTTCAAGCGCCAGCTGAACAAGGTCTACGCCTGGTACACCGGTGGCTTCGTGCTGTTCGTGGTGTTGCTGGCCGTGGCCGAGCAGAAGGGTATGTCGCGCGGCGCGATCGGCATCGTGTTTCTACTGGCCACTGTGGGCCTGTATGCCGGCATCGGCATCATGAGCCGCACGAGTGACGCAGCCGAGTACTACGTCGCCGGGCGCCGTGTACCCGCGGTCTACAACGGCATGGCCACGGGCGCCGACTGGATGAGTGCGGCTTCGTTCATCAGCATGGCCGGCACGCTGTACCTCACCGGCTACAGCGGCCTGGCTTTCATCCTCGGATGGACGGGCGGCTACTGCCTCGTGGCGCTGTTTCTGGCGCCCTACCTGCGCAAGTTCGGTCAGTTCACGATTCCCGACTTTCTCGGGGCGCGCTATGACGGCAATGCCGCGCGCCTGGTTGGCATCATCGCCGCCATCTTGTGCTCGTTCACCTATGTCGTGGCGCAGATCTACGGCGTGGGCCTGATCACGACGCGACTGTCGGGCCTGGCCTTCGAGGTCGGCATCTTTGTCGGCCTCGGCGGCATCCTGATGTGCTCGTTCCTCGGGGGCATGCGCGCGGTGACCTGGACCCAGGTGGCGCAGTACATCATCCTGGTGATTGCGTACCTGGTGCCGGTGGTGTGGCTTTCGGTGAAACAGACCGGTTTCCCGATTCCGCAATTGATCTACGGCTACCAGCTCGAAAAGATCACGGCCAAAGAAAAACTGTTGATCGACGACCCGAAAGAGCAGGAGGTCATCGCGATCTTCAGGAAGCAGGCCGACGATCTGGCGACGAAGCTGAACGATGTTCCCGCCGCACTGGCCGGCGACCGGGCCGCCGCACAGAACAAGCTGCAGGGCCTGAAGGCTGCGAATGCCTCACTGGCCGAGATACAGGCTGCAGACCGGGCCTTGAAGTCCGTACCACGCGACGAGGCCGGCGCCAGTGATTCGTGGACCAAGGCCTG
Source organism: Rubrivivax sp. (assembly GCA_031365825.1). GTDB lineage: Bacteria > Pseudomonadota > Gammaproteobacteria > Burkholderiales > Burkholderiaceae_C > Rubrivivax. The sequence continues at coordinate 8,865 of JANLYV010000476.1, forward strand.
GTTGGCCGCCGATGCGCGTGCCAAGCCCTTGGCCGGCATGCCGCACCACGCCGTGCAATTTGCCGGGGACCCCGCGGGCGACGCCGCCGCGCAAAGAACCTTCGACGAGTCGCGCCGCAACTTCCTCGCGCTGGTCTTTTGCTTGATGGTCGGCACGGCGGCGCTGCCGCACATCCTGATGCGCTACTACACCACGCCCTCGGTGAAGCAGGCGCGCGAATCGGTCACCTGGTCGCTGTTCTTCATCTTCTTGCTCTACTTCACTGCGCCGGCCTTGGCCGTGCTGGTCAAGTACGAGGTCTTCAACGTGCTGGTGGGCACGCCCTTCGACAAACTGCCGTCGTGGATCGGCGCCTGGGCCAAGGTCGACCCAAGCCTGCTGTCGGTGACTGACGTCAACCAGGACGGCATCTTCCAGCTCGGCGAGATGCGCATCGGCGGCGACATCATCGTGCTCGCCACGCCAGAGATCGGCGGCCTGCCGTATGTCATCTCCGGCATGGTGGCCGCGGGTGGGCTGGCAGCCGCGCTATCGACGGCCGACGGCCTGCTGTTGACCATCGCCAACGCCTTGTCGCATGACCTGTACTACAAGATGATCGACCCAAATGCATCCACCGCGCACAGGGTGATGATCTCCAAGATGTTGCTCTTGGTGGTGGCGCTGCTCGCGGCATTGGTGGCGGCGCAGAAGCCGGCCGACATCCTGTTCCTGGTCTCGGCGGCCTTCTCGTTCGCGGCAGCGTCGTTCTTCCCGGCATTGGTGTTGGGCGTGTTCTGGAAACGTGCCAACAAGTGGGGTGCTGTGCTCGGCATGCTCGCCGGCCTGGGCACGACCTTCTACTACATGGCCACCACGCAGCCCTGGTTGCGCAGCGTGTTCGGCGTGAGCTCGCCGATGGCCGACAACATCTGGTGGGGCATCCAGCCGATCTCGGCCGGCGTCTTCGGTGTGCCGGTGGGCTTCATCGTGATCGTGGTTGTGAGCTACCTCACACCGGCGCCGAAGCAGGACATTCAGGCGTTGATCGAGCACGTGCGCTACCCGAACATCAGGACGCCCTGAGCCTCGACCCGACGCGCGGCACCCGCGCTTGCAAGGCTGCAGCGCCAACAGCGGCTATACTCGCGGGCTTTTCCCTTGCCGCACCCACCTTGTCGACGCGCATCCTGCGCGCTGACATACGCAAGGACGCAAAACCGGGGCGGCTTCCAATCCTGGAAACCACAAGGAGTATTCATGCGTCACTATGAGATCGTTCTGCTGATCCATCCGGATCAGAGTGAACAGGTTCCGGCCATGCTGGAACGCTACAAAGGCCTGGTCACCGCCGGCGGCGGCAAGGTGCATCGTGTGGAAGATTGGGGTCGGCGCCAGCTGGCCTACATGATCCAGAAGCTCGCCAAGGCGCATTACCTGTGCCTGAACATCGAGTGCAGCAACGAGACGCTGACCGAGATCGAAACGGGCTTTCGCTTCAACGACGCCGTGTTGCGCCATCTGACCGTGGCCAAGGCCAAGGCCGAGACCACGCCGTCGATCATGATGAAGGCCGTCGAGCGCGAAGAAGCCCGCAAAGAGCGCCAGGAGGCCACGGCCTGACAGCGCGAGTCCGGCTCCGCCACAAACGCTGATGGGCCTGTTGGATGAACCGGCTGGTTCTTTCGGTGGTGCTGGTGGAGCGAGGCGTGATGCGCTACACCCCGGCCGGCCTTCCCGCCTTGAACTTGAGCTTGAAGCACGAGTCCGAGGTTAGCGAAAACGGCCAGCCGCGAAAGGTTTCGATGGAACTGCGGGCGGTGGGCATAGGCGCCATCACAGGCGCCTTGGGCGCGATGGCCCTGGGGAGCGAGGCCCGCATGGCCGGCTTTCTGGCTGCCGCACGCAACGGACGCGGGCTGCTGTTTCACATCACCGAGGTCGAGGCCATGGCGGCAACCCAAGCCACGGTCTGACCGATCTGTTCACAACGTATCGCATTCAATTTTTGAGGAGCTCTGTATGCCCCCGCCACGTGGTAAAGGTCGTTTCTCCAAAGACAAGCGCCCCAAGCGCAACACGCAATCCTTGCTGTTCCGTCGCAAGCGCTTCTGCCGCTTCACGGTCGCCAATGTGCAGGAGATCGACTACAAAGAGATCGATGTGCTGCGCGACTTCGTCGGCGAAAACGGCAAGATCACGCCGGCCCGATTGACCGGCACGCGCGCGTTCTACCAACGCCAGTTGACCACCGCCATCAAGCGTGCACGCTTCCTGGCGCTGCTGCCTTACTCCGATCAACACAAGGTCTAAGGCCGACAGCAGGAGTACCCCATGCAAGTCATTCTTCTGGAAAAAGTCGGCAAGCTCGGCAACCTCGGCGATGTCGTCAAGGTCAAGGACGGCTACGCGCGCAACTTCCTCATCCCCACCAAGCTAGCGCGCCGCGCGACCGAAGCGGCGATCAAGGAATTCGCCGAGCGCCGCGCCGAACTTGAAAAAGTCGCCGCCGCCAAACTTGGTGCTGCGCAGGCCCTGGGCGAGCAGCTCGCGGGCAAGACGGTGCGCATCGCGCAAAAAGCTGGCGTTGACGGCCGCCTCTTCGGTTCGGTCACCAACGCCGATGTCGCCGAAGGCCTGGGCAAGATGGGTCTCGTGGTGCAGAAGGCGCAAGTGCGCATGCCCAACGGCCCGCTCAAGACCGTCGGCGAGCACCCGGTGAGCGTCTCTCCCCACGGCGATGTCGTGGTCGAGCTCACCGTGCAAGTGGTGGCACTGGTCGAGTGAGCGACGACCCTGGGCAGGTCAGCGAGCTGCCCGATCGTGTCGCCGCGGTGCCGGCAGCATCGGTGCCACGCATCACCAATCCGCGTGCCATTGCGGCCGTGGGCAATGACGCCCATCTGCCGGCCATCGACGCCGCCAGCCTCACCGCGCAGGCCGTGCGTCAACGTCTGAAGTACGCTGACAGCCTTCCCGGCGGCTGGCTCCCGGCCATTCCCGGTGATGGCCGCCAATTCAGGCTCGGCCGCACGCCTTCGCCGGCGTCGGTGCTGGTGCCGCTGGTGCAGCGCGACGATGGCCTGCAGGTGCTGCTGACGCGGCGCAGCGAGCATCTTCGCGACCACCCCGGGCAGATCAGCTTTCCCGGTGGCCGTGCCGAACCCTTTGACGCCGATGTGGCCGACACCGCGCTGCGCGAAACCGAAGAAGAAGTCGGCCTGGCGCGCCAGCATGTCGAGGTCATCGGAAAGATGCCGCTCTACACCACGGTGACGGGCTACGTCGTCACGCCGGTCGTGGCACTGGTGCAGCCGCCCTTCACGCTGAGCCTTGACCGCACCGAGGTCGACGAAGCCTTCGAAGTGCCGCTGCAATTCCTGATGACGCCGCGTCACCATCAGCGCCATGTCTTCCACTTTGACGGCGGCGAGCGGCAGTTCTTGTCGATACCCTGGACGGCCCCCGGCAGCGGCCGCGAGTACTTCATCTGGGGTGCCACCGCGGCCATGCTGCGCAACCTCTACGCCCTGCTCAAGGGCTGATCGTCGCGCGCGTATGCCTCGCTATGATGCGCGGCGATGAGCTTCCTCGCCGTCCTTCTTGCCTTGTTGATCGAGCAGCTCAAGCCGCTGCCACGCGACAACACGATTCACGACGCGCTGGTGGGCTGGGTGCGCTGGAGCGGCCGCAACTTCGATGCCGGCCGAGCGCACCACACCTGGGTCGTGTGGTGCATCTCAGTGCTGTTGCCACCCATCTTCATCGGTGCGCTGTATGTGCTGGTCAGCAGCTACAGCCTGCTGCTGGCGCTGGCCTTCGACGTGGCGCTGCTCTACATCACGCTCGGTTTTCGCCAGTTCAGCCACTATTTCACCGGCATCCGCGAAGCGCTCGACAGCGGTGACGAGGCGCGCGCGCGCGAGTTGCTGGGCGACTGGCTGCACCTCGACGCGAGCGAGCTGCCGCGCACCGAGCTGCTGCGCCACGTGCTCGAGCATGCGCTGCTGGCGGCGCACCGCCATGTCTTCGGCGTGTTCTTCTGGTTCGTCGTGCTCTCGGCGCTGGGCCTGGGGCCGATGGGTGCCGTGCTCTACCGCATGGCCGAGTTTTCCAGCCGCTACTGGGGCTATCGCCATCGCGCGCTTGACGCGCCGGCCAACGACGAACTGCTGCAGCTGTCGCGCCGGCTCTTCATGGCCATCGACCATGTGCCGGCGCGGCTCACGGCCTTCGGTTTTGCCGTGGTCGGCAACTTCGAAGAAGCCATCAACGGCTGGCGCCGCGACGCCGCGCTGTGGCTGCATCCCAATGAAGGCGTGATCCTGGCTGCTGCCGCCGGCGCTTTGGGCGTGCAGCTGGGCGGCAGCGCCGCGCCGGGTGTCACGCCCGACCGGTCGAAGACTTTCAGCGGCAGTGTCGAGCCTGGCATCGCCGACGCCGCCGGCCCCACGACCGGCGTCACGCCGCAGATCGGCCACCTGCAAAGTGTGGTCGGCCTGGTCTGGCGTTCGGTGGTGCTGTGGATGTTGCTGGTGGCGCTCTTGTCGCTGGCGAACATCCTCGGCTAAGCTTCGCGGCTAATCTTTCTTGCTAACATCTGAGCGAAGGGGTGAAGCTTCCGGCTTGGACTTGCGCTTCGCCAGGGCGCGCAACATGATCCCCACGACCGCGGCGTTGACCACGAAGACCGCGAAGCGAAACCAGGTCGGGTGTTTGAACCAGCCGTAAACCTCGATCGGCATGTAGATCGCCCCGCTCGCGGCGGCCAGTACCTCAGCCCAGGCCCGCTCGCGGTACAGGCCCCAGCCTTCCGCGAGCCGGATAGCGGCGTAGGCAGCCGCGCCCAGCGCCAACACCACCAGCCTTGAATCCTGCAGCCGCGCGGCCGCATCCAGGAAGATCGTCGGGTACTTCGACGCTGGATTGAGGTGCATGTGCTCGACCAGCCGCAAGGCGATGGCCTCGATGTCCTTGTGCAGCAGCGACAACAGGCCTGACGCGGCCAGCAGCACGAGGACGCCTTTGAACGCCTCGAAGCAGGCGACAAGGCGCATGGCGCTGCGTTCAGTCACGGGCATGCACGCCCCAGGTGATCAGCCCACACGCTTTCTATCGTCGCCCAGCACCGGCCTGCTTCCCAGGCCGTGGACGTCGTGTGTTGCGCGGCGACGATGAGCGCCTTCCACAGTGCCCAGCCGCGGCCGCGGGCCCATGTGGCGCTGTCCATCTGTACCGCGCCACGAAAGGCCGCCCGGCTCGCCGCATCGAACAGCGTCCACGCCGGCACCAGGTCGCACGCCGGGTCGCCGATGCCGCACTGACCGAAGTCGATGACGCCGCAAAGCCTTCCATGCTCGACCAACAGGTTGTCGACACCCACGTCACCGTGCACCCACACTGGGCCCGCAGTCCAGCGCGAGGCGAGTGCCGTTTCCCACACATCGGTGACCGCTCTGGCATTGACGCGCGGCGCAAGGGCGTCGATTGCCCGACGTGTTTCGCTGTCGTAGACCGCCAGGGAGCCGCCGCGAAAGAAGTTGTGTGCGCCGGCCGCGGGGCCACCGTTGGCGGGAACGTCGCGCAGCAAGCACAAGAAGGCGGCGAGGTCGCGCGCGAACAGTTCAAGGTCCGTGATCCGCTCGGGCCGAGCCCGCACGCCCGGCAGCCAGCGATAGACAGACCACGGCCACGCAAACCCGAATGCCGGCTCACCCCGGGCAAGCGGTTCGGGAATCGGCTGTGTCAGCCTAGGTGCCAACACCGGGAGCCAACGATGCTCGCGCTCGACCTGCGCCGCATAGGCCGGGCCGCTGGGCATGCGCACGAGCATGTCCTCGCCAAGTTTGAACGTGCGGTTGTCCCAGCCGCTTTCCGCCAAAGGCTGCACCGTCAACGCCGACCAGGCGGGGAACTGAGCCTGGATCAGCTGGCGTACGAGGCCGGCGTCGACGCTGAACTCACCAACGCTTCTGCGACAGCTCTTCATGCAAGGCCAGGTACAGCTTGTAGCGCGTCTGGGCGACGTCGCCTCGTGCGACGGCTTCGTGCACACCGCAGCCCGGTTCGCTGCGATGGGTGCAGTTGTAGAAGCGGCAATGGCCCAGGCTCGCGGCCATGTCGGGCATCAACGCGGCGAGTTGCTCGGCTTCGATCTGGCGCAGCCCGAATTCCTGAAACCCGGGCGAGTCGATCAGCGCACCGCCACGTGCGGCGTCGAGCCAGTACCACAGCGTACTCGTCGTCGTGTGGCGCCCGGCGGCCAGCGCCTGCGAGATCTCGCCCACGAGTGCGGCCGCATCCGGAATCAGCAGGTTGATGAGCGTGCTCTTGCCCACGCCACTAGGCCCCAACACCAGCGTCGTGCGGCCTGCGAGCCTGGGTGCTAACACCGAACGTGAGGCCTCAGGCTGCTTGCGCAATGCCATCTCGACGATCTCGACACCCATGCGGCCGTAAGGCACCAGCCGCTCGCGCGCCAGTGCGGCCGTGGGCAGGTCGGTCTTGTTCATGCCAATGAGCATGGGGATGTCGGCCTGGCGCGCAGCGATCAAAGCCCGCGCCAGTTGCGATTCGCTGAACATCGGCTCGCCGCACACCAGCACGAGGATCTGGTCGAGGTTGGCGGCGAAGGACTTGGTGCGCCATTCATCCTGGCGAAAGAAGAGGTTGCGCCTGGCTTCAGTCTGCTCGATCACGCCTTCGTCCGCCGTGGGCAGCCAGCGCACGCGGTCGCCGACGACGAGCTCGCTCTTCTTGCCGCGCGGGTGGCACAGCACACGCTCGCCTTCGGGCGTCTCGACCATCACGTGTCGGCCGTGCGCGGCCACGACGAGGCCGATGTCCAGTGCTTCGAAGCGGCTCAAGCCGGCATGGCGTCGACGCGAGCGGCGCAGATGAAGTCATTGATCGACAAGCCGCCGACGCTGTGCGTGGACCAGCGCAGGGTGCAGTGGCCGTAGCTCACCCGCATGTCGGGGTGATGGTCCTGCGCATTTGCAATCTCGGCCACGCCGTTGACGAAAGCCATCGTGCGCTGGAAGTCCGGGAAACTGAAACGCTTCTCCAGCACATCGGCAGCCACCGTCCAGCCCGTCAACTGCGCCAGCAAAGGCTGCCATTCACCCGCTGTCATCGCCGCACCGCCGGTCACCGGCCGGCAGCTCTGAAACTGCAAGGGCATGGTCATGCCGGCAAGGCTGCCAGCCGCTCCGAAGCCGGCGGATGCGAGTAGTAGAAACGCACGAACAAGGGGTCGGGCGTCAGTGTCGCGGCGTTGTCCTCGTGCAGCTTCAGAAGCGCGCTGGCCAAGGCTCGGCCATCGGCCTGCGCGCAGGCGTAGGCGTCGGCTTCGAACTCATGCCGGCGCGACCAGCGCGCCGCCAGTGGCGAGACGAAGAACATGAACGGTGGCAACGCCATCATGAACAGCAGCAGCGCCAGCGCATCGTTCGGCGCCGTGAGATTGGCGTTGACGCCCAGGCCGTTGAAGAAGGCCATTTGCTGCGACAGCCAGCCGAGCAAGGCCAGGCCGGCGAGGCTGGCGGCAAAGATGCCGACCATGCGCTTCCACACCTGGCGGTGGCTGAAGTGGCCGAGCTCGTGCGCCAGTACGGCTTCGACTTCGGCCGGTGTCAGCCGCGACAGCAGCGTGTCGAAAAAGACCACGCGCTTGGATGCGCCCAGGCCGGTGAAGTAGGCGTTGGCGTGCGCCGAACGCCGGCTGCCGTCCATCACGAAGAGGCCCTTGGCGGCGAAGCCGCAGCGCTGCATCAAGGCCGTCACACGCTGCTTCAGCGCTTCGTCCTGCAGCGGCTCGAACTTGTTGAAGAGTGGCGCGATCAGCGTCGGGTAGATCACCAGCAGCAGCAGATTGAATGCCACCCACGCACTCCAGGCCCACAGCCACCAGAGGCTGCCGGTCGCACCCATGATCCACAACACCAGCGCGGCGATCGGCAGTCCGATGGCGATGCCCACCAGCGCGTTCTTGGTCAGGTCGACGAAGAACATGCGCGGCGTCATGCGGTTGAAGCCGAAGCGCGCTTCGAGGCGGAAGGTGCTGATCCATTCCATCGGCAGGTCAATCAAGGCGCCGATGAAGGCGAAGGCCGCCAGCAGCGCCAGCTGGTAGGCCAGACCGCCGAAGCGCGGCATGACGGCGTCGCGCACCAGCAGGTTCAGCGCGTCCAGGCCGCCGAGCAGCGTCCAGCCCAGCAGTGCGGCGGTGACTATGGCCGTGCTCACCAGGCCGAGGCGGCCTTTGGCCAAGGTGTAGTCGGCGGCTCTTTGATGTGCTGGCAGGGTGACGGTGTTGGCGAAGGCCGCGGGCACGACATCGCGGTGCGCCGCCACGTGGCGCATCTGGCGTGTGGACAGCCAAAGACCGACGCTGAGCGAGGCTAGCACGGCGGTGGCGAAGAGCAGGGTGACGAAGCTTGACGACATGGGGCGCAAGTGTAGGCGTGCGGGCGCAAGAACGTAGGCCTTGGCATGGCGCTCGGCGAGAATCACCGCTCTCCATTCAGCGCACCCACCATGACCGAAGCCTTACTGCCCCTGAGCGAACACAACCTGGTCTGGATCGACCTCGAAATGACCGGCCTCTATCCCGAAAGCGACCGCATCATCGAAGTCGCCGTGGTTGTGACCGACCCGCAAATCACGGTGCGCGTCGAAGGCCCGGTGTTCGCCATCCACCAGAGCAACGCCGTGCTCGACGGCATGGACAACTGGAACAAGGGCACGCATGGCAAGAGCGGTTTGGTAGCCCGCGTCAAGGCGTCGACGGTGGACGAGGCTGCCGCCAGCGCCGCCGTGATCGAGTTCCTCAAGCGCTACGTGCCCGCAGGCAAGAGCCCGATGTGCGGCAACACCATCTGCCAGGACCGCCGCTTCCTCGCGCACGCCACGCACGGCATGCCCAAGCTCGAAGCCTTCTTCCACTACCGCAACCTCGATGTCAGCACGCTTAAAGAGTTGGCGCGCCGCTGGAAGCCGTCGGCCCTGGAAGGATTCACCAAGCGCCAGGCGCACACCGCGCTGGCCGACATCCACGAGTCCATCGACGAGCTGCTGCACTACCGCACGACGCTGCTGGCGCTTTGAGGCGCGGTCGAAGTCAGCCACAGGCCGGCGAAGGTCAAGGCGCCGTTGACCAGCAACATCTCCAGCCCGATCTGATAACGCCCCAAAAGTGCTGACTGGTGCGCATCGATCCAGGCGCACAGCAGTGGTGCACCAACCGCCACCAGCGGCACCCAGCCGTCGCGCACCTGGCGCCGCGTGAGGATGCCGAAGGCGAACAGCCCCAGCAGCGGCCCGTAGGTGTAAGCGGCGATCTTCAGGATGAGCCCGATCATGCTCGGGTCGTCGAGCCAGCGAAACCCCAGCACCAGCGCCATGAATAGCAGCGCGAAGCCGAGGTGCACCGCCTGGCGCACGCGGCGACGTTCATCTTCGCTCCAGGTCTTGCGCTGCTGCATACCCAGGATGTCGATGCAGAAGGAAGACGTCAGCGCCGTCAGCGCGCCATCGGCGCTGGGGAACAGCGCCGAGATCAGCGCCAGCACGAACACGAGTTGCATCGCCACCGGCAGATGCAACATCACCACCGCCGGGAAGAGCCGGTCGCCCGTCGCTGTCAGCCCGGTTTGCGCGGCGAACAGCTGCAGCAGCGCGCCGAGGTAGAGGAAGAGCAGCACCACCACCAGCAGCACGCTGGCCAGTACGAGCATGTTCTTCTGCGCGCCGGCCAAGGTACGCACGCTGATGTTCTTCTGCATCATCTCCTGGTCCAGGCCGGTCATGGCGATGGCGATGAATGCCCCGGCGATGATCTGCTTGAGCCAGAAGTTCTTCGCCCACGGGTCGGTGGCGAAGATGGTGGCGAGTTCACGTTCGCGCATCGAAGCGAGTGCGTCCAGTGGCGAGGCATGCAGTGCTAACAACAGAAATACCGTGCATGCGATCAGCCCGAAGAGCATGCCAGCGGTCTGCAGCGTGTCGGTCCAGACGATGGTCCTGACGCCGCCCTGCAGCGTGTAGAGCACGATCATCAGGAGGATCAGCGCCGCGGTCAGCCAGAACGGCATGCCCAGGCGGTCGAGCACCATGTCTTGCAGGATGCGCACCACCAGGTACAGCCGCGCGGTAGCCCCCAGCGTGCGCGACAGGATGAAGAAGCCGGCGCCGGTGCGGTACGAGCGCGTTCCCAGGCGCACCTGAAGGAAGTGGTAGATCGAGGTCACGTGCAGCCGGTAGTACAGCGGCAGCAGTACGAAGGCGACGACGACGTAGCCCAGCACATGCCCGAGCACGATCTGCAGGTAGGTCCATGAGGTGCTGCCGACGGCGCCGGGCACGCTGATGAAGGTCACGCCCGAGAGCGACGTGCCGACCATGCCGAAGGCCACCAGCGCCCAGTGGCTGCTGCGGTTGCCGATGAAGAACGATTCGTTATCGGCGCCGCGGGATGTGTGCCAGGCGACGACGAGCAGCAGCAGGAAGTAGGCGGCGACGAAGGCCGCCAGCAGTGGGGCGGTCACGTCGCGGTCAGGTGATCATCCCTGCGGATTGAACTCGAGACCCGTGCTGGCCAGCCCCACCAGCTCCACGCTCTGCGCATTCAACACGTACTGTGCGGCCACCAGGCCAAGCGAGTCCTGCGTGAACACGCCCGCGTTCAGCGCACCCGTGTACTCGGCCAACTCGCCGGCTGAGGGTGCGACGCCGACGACATTGCGGTAGACGAAGTTGACGAAGGCGCTGTTCGAGCGACCACCGGCGAGTTGCGCGAAGAGATCGGTGCCCAGTGCCAGATGCACCACCTCGGCATAGCTCATACCGCCGTCGAAGAGCTTCAAGCCGATGCCGACGAAGTCCTTGTTCGTGAGGAAGCTCTTGCCGAACAGCGCACGGATGATCTGCGCCACGCTGCCGGCGTTGCCATCCAGGTCGATGGCCACACTGGCATCGGTGAACTGCAGCCGCTCGATGCCGGCCAGGCTGTCGCGGCCGTCGATGTTGGCGTTATCGGCCACGGTCCAGCCGAAGTCGGTGCGGGCGAAGTTGTAGGCCGCACGCGCAGCGGCGTAGACCGAGGTGTCGATGCCGGCGCCGCCGTCGATGACGTCGTTGCCGCCGTTGCCGGTGATGCGGTCGTTGCCGCCCAGCGCAAACAGGCCATCCGGGCTGTTCGAGCCGAGCAGCGTGTCGGCTGCCGCCGTGCCTTCGCGCGAGCTCGTCACGGCCAGCACGTTGATCGTGGCGGTGTAGCTGTTGTTGCCACCGGCGCCGTCACTCACGTTGAAGACGAAGCTGTCGCTGCCTACGAAGTTGCCTTTGGGCAGGTAGTTGAAGCTGCCGTTGCCCGCGACCAGCGTGCTGCCGTTCTTGCCGTCTGCCGCCAGCGAGTAGGCGATGGGGTCGTTGTCTATGTCGCTGGCCGCGGGCAACTGGCTCTTGAGAGAGGATGCACTGGCGGCAAGGTAGGTCACGTTCCTGGCCACCGGCGCGGCGTCGTTGATGGGCAGCACGGTGACGAAGCTCAAGTAGCGGTTACTGGCGCTGGCGCCGACGATCTCGAAGGTGATGGCGTCGCTGCCCCAGAAATTCAACGCCGGTGTGTAGCTCAGCTGGCCCGTGGCGCTGACCGTGGCCGTGCCATGTTCGCCGTTGCCCACCAGGCGGTAGCTCACGCTGCTGCGCGCCACGTCGCTGGGGTCGGGCAGGCTCACAGTCAGACGCTGGTCTTCGTCCATCGTGAAACTGACGTCGGTGGCGAGCACGGAGTCGGACAGCGGCCAGACCTGGTCGGCAAAGCGCATCTGCTCGATGCCGATCAAGGTGTCGAAACCGCTCACGCCATCGCGCGCCTTGAGGAAGACGCGGCCGAAAGCGCCGCTGAGCTCGTAGTCGCTGCGCTTGCCGGCGAAGATGGCGATGTCGGCGCCGCCGCCGCCTTCGAGCCAGTCGTTGCCCAGGCCGCCGGTGAGCTGGTTGGCGCGCTCGTTGCCCAACAGCACATCGTCGAAGGCGCTGCCGATGGCGTTTTCGATCCAGCTGCCGGCCGTCAGGCCGAGGTTGTCGACGCCGCTCTGGCCGCCAGGCGTGAGCCCGGCGCTGCCGAAGTGGCCGGGCACGAGGTCCAGGCTGACGCCGGTGCTGAGAAGGGATGCGTCGAGGGTGTCGGTGCCGCCGTCGTCGACCACCACCGTCATCGCCGCAGCTTCGCGCGCGCCCAGCATGTAGCGGTTGTCGCTGTTGTTGCTGGTCTTGCTGCCGTACAGGTAGCGCAGGGCGAGCACGTCGAGCGAGCCCCAATCGGCGTGAAACAGGCCGTCGGCCGACGTGGCCTGCGACATCACGCTCAGCGCCAGGCGGTCGTCTTGCGGGCGCAGCTGCGTCGTCCAGGCGTCACCCGGATCGACGTTGCGCGGGTGGCGCAGCCCAAGCGCGTGGCCGATCTCGTG
>JANLYV010000484.1:0-3908 GCA_031365825.1 Rubrivivax sp.
CGCACGAACATGCGGCCGCGATCGTCGAGCTTGCCCAGGGCGTAGGTCACGATCTCGCCTTCGTCCATGCTGATGAGCACGCCGTTCTTGCGCCCGGCGATGTCGCCTTTGTAGGCTTCGTAGCCGTCGAAGATGTGCGACATCAAACCGGTGCCGCGCGTGAGGTTCAGGAAGTCGGTCTGGAAGCCGATCAGGCCGCGCGCGGGGATGCGGTACTCCAGACGAACGCGGCCGCGGCCGTCGGGCTGCATGTCGACGAGGTCGCCCTTGCGCATACCCAGCTCCTGCATCACGCCGCCCTGGTGGCTGTCTTCGACGTCGACAGTGAGCAACTCCATCGGCTCATGCTTCTCGCCGCCGACATCGTGCAACACCACGCGCGGGCGCGACACGGCCAGCTCATAACCTTCGCGGCGCATGTTTTCCAAGAGGATGGTGAGGTGCAGTTCGCCACGCCCCGAGACTTCGAAGATGCCCTCTTCGTCGGTGTCTTTGACGCGCAGCGCGACGTTGCTTTGCAGCTCACGGTCGAGCCGGTCGCGGATCTGGCGGCTGGTGACGAACTTGCCTTCGCGCCCGGCCAGCGGCGAGTTGTTGACACAGAAGTTCATCGTCAATGTCGGCTCGTCAATCACAAGCATCGGCAACGGGCGCGGCTCTTCCAGGCTGGTGAGCGTGACGCCGATGCCTATGCCTTCGATGCCGTTGATGAGCACGATATCGCCCGGGCCGGCCATCTCGGTCACCTGGCGCTCCAGGCCCTCGAAGGTCAGCACCTGGTTCACGCGCGCCTTGATCGGCGTGGAGTCCGGGCCCGAGTACAGCGCCACGTCCTGCATTGGTTTGAGCGTGCCGCAGTTGATGCGGCCGATGCCGATGCGGCCAACGTAGGTGGAGTAGTCGAGCGAGCAGATCTGTAGCTGCAGCGGCTCATCCGGCGAGCCTTCGTGCGCCGGCACATGCTGCAGGATGGCGTCGAACAGCGGCGCCAGATCGGTGCCGACCTCGCCTTGCGTCAAGCTCGCCCAACCGTTCAGGCCCGAGGCGAAGATCACCGGGAAGTCGAGCTGTTCTTCGGTCGCGCCGAGCTTGTCGAAGAGGTCGAAAGTGGCGTTGATGACGTAGTCGCTGCGCGCACCCGGGCGGTCGACCTTGTTCACCACGACGATGGGTTTGAGGCCAAGCGCCAACGCCTTGCGCGTGACGAAGCGTGTCTGCGGCATCGGGCCTTCGACGGCGTCGACCAGCAGCAGCACGCTGTCGACCATCGACAGCACGCGCTCGACCTCACCGCCAAAGTCGGCGTGGCCGGGGGTGTCGACGATGTTGACGTGCGTGCCCTTCCACATCACGGCGCAGTTCTTGGCCAGGATGGTGATGCCGCGTTCGCGTTCGATGTCATTGCTATCCATCACGCGCTCGGTCACTTTTTCGTTTTCACGGAAGGTACCGCTCTGGCGCAGCAGCTGGTCGACGAGCGTGGTCTTGCCGTGGTCGACGTGGGCGATGATGGCAACGTTGCGGATCTGACGGGTCATGGTGCTTCAAGCGGCGAGCGCCTGTACCTCTGGTGGACTGAGTAGACGGTCGGCGATCAATTCGCCGCTGGTGATGTGGGCACTGCCGAGAAAACAAGGGCCGGCGGCGGCCAGCGTCGGCGGCCCGTAGACGCGCACGGCAGGTGCATCGGGCTGGGCAATGCGCCGGCGCAGGCCGCTCAGGAACTTGCCGGCCTCGACGCCGTCCAGCGCCACGGCGGGCCATTCGGCCACCAGCACTTCAGGCGTTAGCAGGCAGGCATCGCGTGCGACTTCGCTCATGGCTTCGAAGGCTTCGAGGCTCACGGCTTGTTGGATGTCCAGCGCGCCGCTGCCGGTGCGGCGCAGGGCCGCAAGATGCGCGCCACAGCCGAGCATGGCGCCGATGTCTTCGGCCAGCGTGCGGATGTAGGTGCCTTTGCTGCAACGCACGTTGAGCGTTAGCAAGTCACCTTGCCATTCGAGCACGTCGATCTGATGCAACGTGACCGCGCGCGCGGGCCGGTCGATGTGAATGCCGGCACGCGCATAGTCATACAGCGCCCTGCCCTGGTGTTTCACGGCCGAATGCATGGGCGGCGTCTGCATCAACGGGCCGGTGTGTGCGGCGATGGCGGCGTCGATCTGCTCGCGCGTGACCTGCACCTCGCGCTCTTCGATGATCTCGCCTTCGCCGTCACCCGTGCTCGTGCGCTGGCCCAGGCGCAGCGTGGCGAAGTAGCGTTTGTCGGCGTCGAGGCTGACCTGCGCGAACTTCGTCGCCGCGCCGAAACACAGTGGCAAAAGGCCCGTGGCGAGTGGGTCGAGCGTGCCGGTGTGGCCGCCCTTCTCGGCGCGCATCAGGCCTTTGGTTTTCTGCAGCGCATCGTTGCTCGTCCAGCCCAATGGCTTGTCGAGAAGGAGCACGCCATGCACGGCACGGCGCGGCAGGCGCGGCGCTTTCATCAGTCGTCCTTCGCGCGCGTGGCGTTGGCGCGCACGATCAAGGCCGCCATGTCGGCGGCGCGTTCGGTCGTCTTGTCGAAATGGAAGTGCAGCGTCGGCACGGTGTGCGTCGACAAGAGCTTGAAGAGGCCATTGCGCAGGAAGCCGGCGGCTTCGTTCAAAGCCTCGGCGGTCGTTTCGGCATCGCCCACCAACACCGAGAAATAGATCTTCGCGTGCGCGTAGTCAGGCGTGACCTCGACGCTGTTGATGGTGCACATGCCTATGCGCGGGTCCTTGAGCTCGCGCACCAGCGTGGCCACGTCGCGCTGGATCTGGTCGGCCACACGATGGCCGCGGTTGGGGATGCTTCGTTTGTGTCGCATAAGGTTTTGCGCCTCCACAAGCGACAAGCCCCGCTCGGTTTGGCGGGGCTTGTCGGAAGGGACAGCGCCCGTACTACAGGGTACGTGCCACTTCCTTCACTTCGAAGAACTCAAGCTGGTCGAGTTCCTTGATGTCGTTGTAGTTCTTCAGCTTGATACCGCACTCGAAGCCTACCTTGACTTCGCGCACATCGTCTTTCAGCCGCTTCACCGATTCGACTTCACCGGTGTAGATGACGACGTTGTCGCGCAGCAGGCGGAAGCGCGCGTTGCGCGTCACCTGGCCGGCGGTGATCATGCAACCGGCCACGGTGCCGATCTTGCTGGCCACGAACACAGTGCGGATCTCGGCCGTGCCTATGGTCTCTTCGCGCTGCTCCGGCGCGAGCATGCCGGTCATCGCCGCCTTCACCTCGTCGACCGCGTCGTAGATGATGTTGTAGTAGCGGATGTCGACGCCGTTGCCTTCGGCCAGCTTGCGTGCACCGGCGTCGGCGCGGGTGTTGAAGCCGATGATCACGGCCTTGGAGGCGATGGCCAGGTTGATGTCGCTCTCGCTGATGCCGCCCACGGCAGCGTGCACGATCTGCACCTTGACTTCGGCCGTGCTGAGCTTGAGCAGGCTCTGCGACAGCGCCTCCTGCGAGCCTTGCACGTCGGCCTTGACGATGAGAGACAGGGTTTGCGCCGCGCCTTCGCCGATGTTCTCGAACATGCCTTCGAGCTTGGCCGCCTGGCGCCGGTTGAGCGTGACCTCGCGGTACTTGCCCTGGCGGAAGGTGGCGATTTCGCGCGCACGGCGTTCGTCGCTGAGCACCATGAATTCGTCGCCGGCTTGCGGCACTTCGGTCAGGCCTTGAATTTCCACCGGCAGCGAAGGACCGGCAATATCGATGGACTTGCCGTCTTCGTCGAGCATGGCGCGCACGCGGCCGTAGCTGCTGCCGGCGAGCACGATGTCGCCCTTGCGCAGCGTGCCGCTTTGCACCAGCACGGTGGCCACCGGGCCGCGGCCCTTGTCGAGCTTGGCCTCGATCACCAGGCCCTTGGCGGCAGCGTC
>JANLYV010000486.1:0-7159 GCA_031365825.1 Rubrivivax sp.
CCGGGTTTCCTGCCGTTCTGGCTGGGCCTGGTGATGGCGCTGCTGGCCGGTGCGCTGCTGCTGGGCGCGCTGCGTGCGGCCGATGCTGGCCAGACCTGGTTGCCCACCGGCGACGGGCTTCGCCGCCTCACCATCGTGCTCGGCCTGACGGCGGCACTGGTGGCACTGCTGCAAGTCGTTGGCATGGTGCTGGGCACGGTGCTGTTTTTGATCGCCCTGATGCGCTTGCTTGATCGCCTGCCCTGGCGCACCACGCTGAGCGTGTCGCTGGCAGTGGCAGCCTCCAACTACCTGATCTTTGCCTACTGGCTGAAGGTGCCGATGCCCGTGGGTGTGCTCGGCTTCTAGACCGCCACCACGATGGACTTCCTGGCCAACCTGGCGCTCGGCTTTTCGGTCGCGCTGACGCCCTTCAACCTGCTGATGGCGGCCTGCGGCGTCGTGCTCGGCATCCTCATCGGCGCCCTGCCCGGCGTCGGGCCGCCCTCGGGCGTGGCGCTGCTGCTGCCGCTTACCTTCGGCATGGAGCCGACCTCCGGGATCATCATGCTGGCCGCGCTCTACGCCGGCACCATGTACGGCGGCACCATCACCTCGGTGCTCATCAACACGCCCGGCGAGTCGGCCTCGGTCGTGACCTGTCTCGACGGCCACCAGATGGCGCTGCAAGGGCGCGCCGGCCCGGCACTTGGCATTGCCGCCATCGGCTCGTTCATCGCCGGCACGACCGGCGTGGTGCTGCTGATGCTGGTGTCGCCGCTGCTGGCGCGCTGGTCGCTGGCCTTCGGCCCGCCCGAGACGTTTGCGCTCATGCTGCTCGGTCTGACGACGGTGACGCTGGTGGCCGGCGACAACGCGCTCAAGGGCTACATCAGCATGGTGCTGGGGCTGATGCTGGCGATGGTCGGCTTCGACATCATCTCGGGCGACGCACGCTATGCCTTCGGCGTGCCCGAGATGATGGACGGCATCGACTTCCTGCCCGTGGCCATCGGCCTGTTTGGCCTGGGCGAAGTGCTGGTGGGCGCCGAGGTCGCCAAGGGCACGGCCATCGTGCAGGGGCGCTATGGCTTGCGCGAGGTGCTGCCCAGTGCCGCCGACTGGCTGCGCAGCCGCTGGGCCATCGCACGCGGCACCGTGCTCGGCTTTCTGGTCGGCCTGTTGCCCGGCGCCGGCCCGACCGTGGCCACCTTCATGTCGTACGCGGTGGAGAAGAAGGTCTCGCGCCATCCGCAAGAGTTCGGCCACGGCGCGATCGAGGGCGTGGCCGGGCCCGAGTCGGCCAACAACGCCGCCGCCACCGGCGCCATGGTGCCGATGCTGACGCTGGGCATCCCGGGCTCGGCGACGACGGCGATCATGCTCGGTGGGCTGATGATGTGGGGGCTGCGCCCGGGGCCGTTGCTGTTCGAGAAGAACCCGGAATTCGTGTGGGGGCTGATCGCCTCGCAGTACATCGCCAACATCATGCTGCTGGTGCTGAGCACGGCCTTCATCCCGCTGTTCGTGCGCGCGCTGCGCGTGCCCTACGCGATCCTGATGCCGATCATCATCGTGCTGTGCGTGACCGGCGCCTATTCGCTGAAGAACAACCTGTTCGACGTCGGCCAGATGCTGGTCTTCGGTGTGCTCGGCTACGCGATGAAGAAACTCGGCTACTCACCCGCTGCGCTGGTACTTGCGCTGGTGCTGGGGCCGCTGGCGGAGCGCGCGTTGCGGCAATCGTTGATCATCTCGGACGCCGGGCTGGCCATCCTCTTCATGCGGCCGATCTCCGCCGTGCTGACCGTCGTTGCCCTGCTCGCGGTGCTGGTGCCGGCCGTGCTCGCCATCAGGTCCGCCTGGCGCCGGCGCCGGCTCGCGCTGGCCTGAGCGGCTGGCAGAAGAAAGAAGAGACGACGATGAACCGCCAACTCACGCGCAAGTTCAAGAGTGACCAGGCCCTGTTCAAGTCCTGGGAGGCCTTGCCGGCCACAGCCCACGCCGGGCTCGCGCACGATGAGTTGAAGGCCGCGCAGCTGCAACTGCAGGGCAGCATCGTGCTGCCCGGAGACCCGCGCTACGACAGCGACCGGCGCATCTACGACCCGGTGTTCGACTACTTTCCCGCCGCCATCGTCTATTGCACCTGCGAGACCGATGTCGGCGTGGCTTTGGCATTGGCACGGCGCAGCGGCATGCGCTTCACGCTGCGTTCAGGCGGCCATTGCACCGCCGGCTTTTCGGCAGCCACCGGCACGTTGCTCATCGACCTCAGCCTGATGAACGATGTCTTCGTCGACACCACCAGCCAGATCGCCACGGCGCGCCCCGGCTGCCCCTGGGCGACCTTCGACAAGGCGCTCGACGCCGCCGGGCTGCATGTGCCCGGTGGCGAGTGTGGCGAGGTCTGCGTGGCCGGCTACATGCAAGGCGGCGGCTACGGCTTCACCTCGGTCACCTACGGCATGAACTGCGACAACGTCATCGACATGCGCGTGATGCTGGCCGATGGTTCCATCGTCGTCGCCAGCCAGAGCCAGAACACCGACCTGTGGTGGGCCATGCGCGGCGGCACCGGCGGCAACTTCGGCGTGCTGCTGCAGGTGCGCTACCAGCTGCGGCCGCTGGGCCAGGTCTTCGGCTGGGCGCTGATCTGGCCGTTGCAGACCGCCACCGACCTTGACAACGCCACCGGCGCGCTGATGACGCTGCAGCAGCAGTACATGCTGGCCAACACCAACCCGAACCTCAACATCCAGGTCTCGCTGGCCTTCCAGCCCGGCATCGTGGGTGGCCTGCCGCTCACCGGCCCGCAGCAGCCTTTTCTGTTGCTGCGCGGCCTGTACGTCGGCAACAGCAGCGACGGTTGGGCCGCCATCCAGGCCCTGGTGAACCTGCCGGGCGGCACCCTGCAATGGACCAAGATGGACAGCTTCATCCAGCAGAACAATGACCTGCTTAACCTGCCTTACCCGATGCCGGCGTTCCCCGAGGGCTCGCCCACGCCGTTCGAGGACAAGGCCTCGCGCATCGTCGCGCGAGCCCTCAACGCCGGCCAGTGGCGTTCGCTGCTCGAGCTGTTCCGTGGCGCGCCCAACAACCTGGCCTATTTCTACATGGAGCTCTACGGCGGGGCCATCAACAGCCAGCCGCCGCAGGCCAACGCCTTCGTGCATCGCAGCTCGGCCTTCAATGCGGTGCTCGATGTGTTCTGGTGGAACCACGAGGAGCGCCCGGCGTCCGAGCTGTTCCTGCAGGCCTGGATGGACTTGATGGCGCCGGTGTGGGACGGCGAGATCTACCAGAACTACCCGCGCCTGAACGAGCCCGACTACGGCCGCGCCTATTGGGGCAGCGCACAGGCCGGGCTGGCCGCAGTGAAGCAGAAGTACGACCCGCAAGGCGCGTTTCGCTTTGCGCAGCAGGTGACGCCACCGATGCCGGCAGCGGTGGCGCCGTTGCCACCCTGGTTGCAGGGCTGGCTCGACCAACCCATCCTGCGCCAGCCCTCGGCCAGCGCAACTCAGGTGTTAGTCCCGACGTGAACCCAGGCGCCGAGCTCGACCTGAAAGCCTGGCTAGAGAAGCTCGGCCTGGCCGCGTACGCACAGACCTTTGTCGACCACCACGTCGACGCCGAACTGTTGCCGCAACTCACCGGCGACGACCTGCGCGAGATGGGCATCAGCTCGGTCGGCCACCGCCGGCGCCTGCTCGAAGCGGCGGCCCAGTTGCGCCCGGCGCCACCAGCCCCTGAGGCACCGCCGGCGCAGAGCCCGATGCAGCGGCCACCGGCCGAGGCCGCCGCACGCAGCGCGCCCAGCGTTCAGCGACGCCAGATCACCGTGCTGTTTTGCGACCTCGTCGGCTCGACGGCGCTTTCGGCGCGTGTCGACCCCGAGGACTTGCGCGACTACCTGAACCACTTCCGCAACCTGCTGGCACGCCTGGTGCAGCAACACGCCGGCTGGATCGCGCAGTACCTGGGCGATGGCGTGCTGGCCTACTTCGGCTACCCCGAGGCGCATGAGCACGATGCCGAGCAGGCGGTGACGGCCGCGCTGGCCATCGTCGAAGGGCTGGCCACGCTGCCGCCCATGGTCGGTGCGGCCGACCATGTGCCGCAGGTGCGCATCGGCGTGGCCACCGGCATGACGGTGGTCGGCGCCACGCTGGCCGCCGATGACAGCAGCGAGCACAGCGCCGTCGGCCAGACGCCCAACCTCGCCGCGCGCGCGCAATCGATGGCCGCGCCCGACACGGTGGTCGTCACGGCCGAGACGCGGCAGTTGATCGGCGGTCTGTTCGAGTGCCATGACCTCGGCCGCTTCGAGCTGAAGGGCTTTACCGACCCCGTGCCCTTGTGGCAGGTGACGCGCGAAAGCCCGCTGGCCAGCCGCTTCGATGCGCTGCGCGCTTCCAGCCAGCATGCGCTGATGGGGCGTGGCGACGAAGCCGCACGCATCCTGCAGCGCCTGGCCGAGGCGCGCAGCGGGCGCGGCCGGCTGGTGGTCATCACCGGCGAGGGCGGCATCGGCAAGTCGCGTCTGGTCGGCCATGTGGTGCAGGTGGCGCAGCTGCACAGCGGGCCGCGGCTGATCTTCCAGTGCTCGCCCTACCATGTCTCGACGCCGCTGCACTCGGTGCGCTACTACCTCGAGCGCGCCTCGGGCATCGGCGCCGCCGACAGCGCGCTGCAGGCGCTGGACAAGCTCGGCGCGCTGCTCAGCAGCGCGGGCACCGAGTCGACGTCGGCGTCCAAGGTGCCACCGCTGGCGCTGCTGGCCGAGCTGCTGCGCTTCAAGCGCGCCGAGGGCTCGATGCTGAACACGCTGAGCTCGACCGAGCTGCGCCGGCTGACGATGCGGCTGCTGGCGAGTGAGCTCGAAGCCGCCGCACGCCGCGCGCCGCTGCTCATCATCGAAGACCTGCAGTGGATCGACCCATCGAGCGCCGAGCTCTTCGCCACCCTGCTGGCCCGGCTGGCGACGCTGCCGGTGCTGGTCATCGCCACCATGCGCCCCGGCCCACTGCCGGCATGGATGGCCGAAGGGCGCGGCGAGGTGGTGGCGCTGGACCGCCTCGATGCCGCCTCCACACGAGCGTTAGCGCGTGCCGTGGCGGCGCCGCAAGTGCTCAGTGCCGCGGTCGAAGATGCCGTCGTCGCACGCTCCGACGGCGTGCCGCTGTTTGCCGAAGAGCTGACGCGGGCCTGCTTGCAGAGTGTGGCGACAGGCGCGGCCGGAGCGGCCGTCGCGCCATCGCCCCAGGCCGAGTCGACCGACGCCAGCGCACCGATTCCGTCGACGCTGGTGGAGTCGCTGCTGGCGCGGCTGGACCGCTACGCCCATGGCCGTGAGCTGGCGCCCATTGCCGCCGTGCTCGGCCGCGAGATCAGCGTCGAGCTGTTGATTGCGGTGAGCACCGGTGCCACCACGCTCGACCGCGCCGGCGTGCAGCGCGGCATCCGCGAGCTGCTCGACGCCGGCGTGTTTGTGGCCGGCCACAGCCGCTTCGGCGAGGCCATTGCTTTCCGCCACATGCTGGTGCGCGAAGCGGCCTACCAGCTGCTGCTGCGGCGCGAGCGGCAGCGGCTGCACGCACACGCGGCACAGACCATCGAGTCGAACTTTCCGCAACTGGCCGAGGCCTTGCCGCAGTCGGTGGCGCGGCACCTGACCGAGGCGGGCGAGGACGAGCGCGCCGCGCTGTGGTGGGAACGCGCCGGCGCGGATGCCAACCAGCGCAGCGCCTACCAGGAAGCGATGGCGTTTTTCCGGCGCGCACTGGATCTCACCGACAAGCGGCCGCCGAGCGCGGCACGCGACCTGCGCGAATTCGAGCTGCGCCGCAGCCTGATCAAACCGCTGATTGCCGCCACCGGTTTCCAGACGGCCGAGGTCGGCGCCGAGATCAGCCGCAGCATCAGCCTGGCCGAACGCCTGGGTCCGCAGGTAAGCCTGGTGGCGACGCTGGCGCTGAAGTGGATGTGGCATGGCCCAGCAGGTGACCTGAAGCTGCGTGCCGCGCTGACGCAGCGCATGCACGAAGTGGCCGCCAGCGGCAGCGAGGTGGACAAGCTGTGGGCCTACCGCTTCCGCGGCACATCGTCGGTGTTCTCAGGCCGTTTCAAGGAGGCGCAGGCCGACTACGAAGCCTTCCTTGCGCTGTTCGACGAAGCCCGCCACGGCAAGGCGCTGGCCTACGTCGGCCCGACCAGCCACCACCTGATGGTGCTGGTGGGCATGGCCGAGGTCGCCACCTTCTTCAAGCAACCCGAGCAGGCACGGCTCTGGCGCGAGCGCAGCCTGGCGGTAGCGCGTGCCAGCGGCCGGCTGCACGACTTGTCGCAGGTGTTGATGTTCGCCGGCTGCCTGCTGAGCATGGTGATGGGCGACGCCGACGGTTTGTCGGCCCATGCGCAAGAGCTGCTGGAGTTGACCCGCGCCGAGGAAGACCGCCCGCTGTGGCGCGGCCATGCGGAGCTGTTCCTCGGCCTGGCGATGGTCCTCCGTGGCAGCGACAGCGACAGCGACAGCGAACGCGGCTTCGCCCTGGCCGCCAGCGGCATTCGCCAGATGCAGACGCAGGCCGCCTTCTATCACTTCTGGTACATCCCGCATGCCGACGCCTGCTGCCGCGCCGGCCGCCTGGCCGAGGCCCAGGCCTCGCTCGACCTGGCCCTGCCGATGTTGGCCATCGGCCAGGGTTGGATGGAAGCCGAGCGGCTGCGCGTTCAGGGCCAGCTGCGCCAGCGCCGCGGTGAAGCGCTGAGCGCGGTGCGCCAGGACCTCGAGGCGGCGCTACAGGTGGCCCGGCAACAAGAGGCGCCGCTGTTCATCGAACGCGCCGAGCAGGCGCTGTACAGCTTGAACGTTAGCGCCTGAGCGGCTCGGCGGCGGCGCTCGCTCGAGCCCGTGCCGCTCACTCGACCGGCACGCTCTTGGCCAGATTCCTTGGCTTGTCGACATCTGTGCCGCGCGCGCAGGCGGTGTGATACGCCAGCGGCTGCAGCGGCACCACACGCAATATCGGCGAGAGCGCACCGCCGGGTAGGCCTCGGCGTGGATGTAGCTGATCTCTTTCAGCTTCAAGGCGCCTTCCAGCGCAATCGGGTAGTGCAGCCCGCGGCCGAGGAAGAGTGCGTTCTCCTTGCGCGCGAATTCTTCGCTGCAGGC
>JANLYV010000197.1:0-17162 GCA_031365825.1 Rubrivivax sp.
ACCCACCACCACCTCTTCCAAAGCCTGCTCAAAGGCATCCCGGCCGGTATCAACCTGGCGCTGGTGCCCTGGCTGGCGGCGGTGCCGGTGCCTTACCGGCGTCACTTCGATGGCGAGGCCTCGTTGCGGCTGGCGGCGCGCATCGGTCTGGTCGAGCTGCTGCTGTCAGGCTGCAGCACGGTGGCCGACCACCAGTACCACTACTGGCCGGGCATGCCCTTCGACGCCTCGGCGGCAGTGTTCGACGAAGCCGAGCGCTTTGGCCTGCGCTTTGTCTTGTGCCGCGGTGGCCAGACGCAGGCGCGGGCCATGACCGACGCCGACGCACCGCCGCAGGTCGCACCCGAGACGCTCGACCAATTCATGGCCGCGATCGAGCACGACACCGCGCGCTTCCACGACCCCGCGCCGATGGCCATGAAGCGCGTCGTCAGCGCCATCACCACGCCAAGCTGGAGCTGCGCCGTCGAACATCTGAAGCCGATGGCACAGCAGGCGCGCCGGCTCGGCATCCGTTTGCACAGCCATCTCTCCGAGACCTACGACTACGTGCGCTGGGCGCGTGAAGTGCACGGCTGCACGCCGCTGCAATTCGTCGCCGAACATGAATGGGTCGGCCACGATGTCTGGTTCGCGCACATGGTGCATCTCGACGATGACGAGCTGAAGTTGTGTGCCCAGACCGGCACCGGCATCGCCCATTGCCCGCAGAGCAACGGGCGCCTCGGCTCGGGCATCGCGCGCATCCCCGAGGCCATGGCGCTTGGCGTGCCGGTGAGCCTGGCGGTAGACGGTGCGGCCTCGAACGAAGCCGCCGACATGGCCAGCGAGGCGCATGCCTGCTGGTTGATGCACAGAGCCGACCCGCGAGCCGGCGCGCGCGGCACGCAGCCCGGCGGCTTGGCGAATGCGATGACGGTGGAAGACGTGGTGCACGTCGGCACCGCCGGTGGCGCGCGTGTGCTTGGGCTCGATGGCGTGGGCACGCTTCAGGTTGGCATGGCGGCCGACCTGGCGGTGTACGACCTCGACCAGCCGCGCCACTTCGGCCTGCACGACGCGGCGATTGCGCCCGTGGCCAGCGGTGGCCGGCCGACGCTGCGTGCGCTCTTGGTGCACGGGCGTGTGGTGGTCGAGAACGACCAGATTCCGGGGCTGGACATGGCGCAGCTGCGCCACGACGCTCAAAGCTTCGTGAAGCGCATCGCGTCATGACCCTCGCAGGCTTCGACGCAGCGCATGTCAAGGCCGCGACGGCGGCGATGGTCGCCACGCACGGCACCATCGAGTGGATCACCGACAGCCGCGTCGAACGCCTTAGCCAGGACTTCTACTGGTTCAGCCCGGTGCTCAAACGCCAGCTCGAAGGCCTGCGCGCCGACGCCGTGGCGCGGCCGAAAACCGAGGATCAGATCCGCACCGTCGTGGCCGCCTGCGCCCGCGCCGGGGTGCCCATCACGGTGCGTGGCAGCGGCACCGGCAACTACGGCCAGTGCATGCCGCTGCACGGCGGCGTGATCCTCGACCTGTCGGCCTACCACCAGCTGCTGTGGCAACGCGGCGGCGTGGCCCGCGCCCAGGCCGGCATCCGCATGATGGACATGGACCGGCAGACGCAAAGCCAAGGCTTCGAGCTGCGCTGCGTGCCCAGCACCTACCGCAGTGCCACGCTCGGTGGCTTGTACGGCGGGGGCTTCGGTGGCGTCGGCAGCATCAACCACGGCCCGCTGGCAAGCACCGGCAACGTGCTCGGCGTGCGTGCGATGACGGTCCAGCCCGAGCCGCTAACCATCGAGTTACGTGCACCCGAGGCACTGCTGCTGCACCATGTCTACGGCACCAACGGCATCGTGCTCGAACTCGAAGTGGCGCTGGCGCCGGCCCACCCGTGGCTCGAAGCCATTGTCTGCTTTGAAGGCTTCGATGCGGCCCTCGAATTCGCCGATACGCTGGCCTCGTCACCCGGCCTGGTGAAGAAAAGCGTGACGCTGCTGGCCGCGCCCATCCCCGACCTGCTGCTGGCCGCCACGCCGCTGCTGAAGCAGACCATGACGCCGGGCTCGCACGCCGTGTTCGTGCTCGTGGCCGAGTTCGCCGAGGCCGGCCTGATGCAACTCGTGGCCGCGTTCGGCGGCACGGTGACGCTGCGCAAGACGGCCGAAGAAAACCGCAAGAGCAACCGCACCATCGTCGAATACACCTGGAACCACACCACGCTGCATGCACTGAAGGTCGACAAGTCGCTGACCTACATCCAGAGCGGCTTCCGTGCCGGTGAACATGTGGCGCAGGCCAAGGCGCTGCGCCAGTTGCTTGGCGATGAAGTGTTGATGCACCTTGAATTCATCCGCACCAAGGAAGGCGCGATGAACTGCAGCGGCTTGCAGCTGGTGCGTTTCAGCGGCGAAGCGCGCCTGAATCACATCATGCAGATGCACCGCGAGCACGGCGTGTACATCGCCAACCCGCATGTGTATATCGTCGAAGACGGCAAACACGGCCAGGTCAACGACGAGGTCGTGGCGATGAAGCAGCGCTTCGACCCGGCCGGGCTGCTCAACCCTGGCAAGCTGCGCGGCTGGGACGAGCTCGCAAAGAAGGACCCACCATGATGCACGGCTACAACCCGCCCGGGCGCTTCCTGCCCTACCTCAGCTGGACCGAGGTCGCGGCCTTGCCCGACCGCGAGAACACCGTCATCGTCTTGCCCACTGGCTCGATCGAACAGCACGGCCCGCACCTGCCGTGCGCGGTCGACACGGTGATCTGCGCCGGCGTCGTCGGCCATGCGCTGGCGCGACTGCCCAAGGAGGTGCCGGCCTTCGCCATGCCGCCCATCACCTACGGCAAGAGCGAAGAACACCTGCACTTCCCAGGCACGATGACGCTCGATGGCGAGACGCTGCTGGCGACGATGGTGCAGATCGGCGAGTCGGTTTACAGGTCCGGGTTTAGAAAGCTCTTGATCGTCAACGGCCACGGCGGCCAGCCGCAGGTGATGGAGATCGCCGCGCGCGAGCTGCGTCTGCGTCACGGTGACTTCATCGTCATCCCGCAGCACACCTGGCGGCTGCCGCATGTCGCCGGGCGCTACATGAGTGAGCGCGAGAAGAAGCTGGCCATGCACGCCGGACACGCCGAGACGGCGATCATGATGGCGCTGGCACCCGACACCGTGCACATGGAGCGCGCCGTCACCAACTACCCGCCCGAGTTTCCGAGCAGGCTGCTCTCGCCCGACGGCCGCCCGGCCTGTGCCTGGACGGCACGCGACTTCGGACCCAGCGGCATCATCGGTGACCCGCTGCCGGCCACGCCAGAACAAGGCGCCGCCATCCTCGACTCCCTCGCCGCGAGCTGGGCGCAGGCGATCACCGAACTGCATCAACTGAGCTGGCCGGCGCGCGCCGAGCTGACCTGGGGCCGTGGCCACCATAGCGGCCACATCGAAAACTGAAAGGACGCGCCATGAAAGCGACACGACCCTTGACTGTCAGCCGCCGCACGCTGATGGTCAGCACATCTGTGCTGTTAGCCGCCGGCAGCGCCGGTGCCCAGGAAGCCTTCACCTACGTCACCAACTGGTACGCGCAGGCGGAGCACGGCGGCTACTACCAGGCTGTCGCCACCGGCATCTACAAGAAGTACGGCCTGGACGTCACCATCCGCATGGGCGGGCCGCAGGTCAACACCTACCAGATCATGGCCGCGGGGCAGGCCGATTGCGTGATGGGCTCGAGCGACCTGCAGGCCATCCAGGTGCGCGAGGGCGGGCTGCCGGTGGTGACGGTGGCGGCACTGTTCCAGAAAGACCCGCAGGTGCTGATCGCGCATGAAGGCGTGAAGGGCTTCGAGGACATGAAGGACAAGACCATCCTCATCAGTTCGCTCGCGCACCGCGGCTACTGGCCCTGGCTCAAGGCCAAGTACGGCTTCACCGATGCGCAGGTGCGGCCGTACACCTTCAACATCCAGCCCTTCATGGCCGACAAGAACATCGTGCAGCAGGGCTACCTGACGAGCGAACCGTATTCGATCCAGAAGGCCGGTGGCAAGGCCAACGCCTTCATGTTCAGCGACTTCGGTTTCCCGGCCTACGCCAACACGGTGGCCTGCCTGGACAAGACCGTGAAGGAGCGCAACAAGGCGCTGGCCGCCTTCGTGCGCGGATCGGCCGAGGGCTGGAAGAGCTACCTTGCCGACCCGGCGCCGGCCAACGCGCTGATCAAGAAGGACAACCCCAACATGAGCGACGAGCAGCTGGCCTACAGCCTGGCCAAGCTGAAAGAGATGGGCATCGTCACCAGCGGCGACGCGGCGCGGGGTGGCATCGGCATCATCACCGACGCGCGCGCCAAGGCCAGCTACGACTTCCTCGTCTCGGCCAAGCTCATCGACCCGGCCAAGGTGGAGCTGGCCAAGACCTACAGCACCGAGCTCGTGCGCGACCTGAAAATCATGCCCTGAGCATGAGCGTTAGCGCGGGCGACGGCATGGGAGTGGCAGCGCTGCGCCAGGCGCTGCCGGCGCTGGCCTGGATTGATGACGAGGCGCAGTTGGCGCGGCTGTCGCAAGACTTCTCCTGGTTCAGCCCGGTGCTCAAGCGCCAGCTGCAGGGCAAGCGCGCCGAGCTGGCGCTGCGTCCGCGCGATGAAGATGAACTGCGACTTGCGGTTGCCGCCTGTGCGCGGTTTGCCGTGCCGATCACGCTGCGCGGCGCGGGCACCGGCAACTACGGCCAGATCGTGCCGCTGCACGGCGGGCTGCTGCTGGACCTGAGCGGATTGAACACTTTCGGCTGGGCGCGCGCTGGCGTCGGCCGGGCCCAGGCTGGCATGCGCCTGGCCGACTTCGACCGCCAGGCTAAAGCCTCGGGCTGGGAGCTGCGCTGGCTGCCTTCGACCTTCCGCCTGGCGACGCTGGGTGGCCTGTTCGGCGGTGGCTTCGGCGGCGCCGGCTCCATCACCTACGGCCCCGTCGCGGCCGCAGGCAATGTGCTGGCGGCGCGCGTGATGTCGGTGGAAGCCGAGCCGCAGGTAGTTGAGTTGCGCGGGGCCGAGGCCATGCTGTTGCACCACCGTTGGGGCACCAACGGCATCGTGCTCGAGCTCGAAGTCGCGCTCGCGCCGGCGCTGCCCTGGCTCGAGCTGATTGCCACCTTCGAAGACTTCGACGCCGCGCTGGACTTCTGCATCGCACTCAACGGCAACTCACCCGGCATCGTGAAAAAAGAGCTGGCCTTGATGGCCGCGCCCGTCCCCGAGTACTTCACGCTGCTGACTGAGTTTCTGCCGCCGGGCCAGCATGCCGTGCTGATGCTCGTGGCCGAGTCGTCGGAGCTGGCCACGCGCGACCTGATCGCGGCTTACGGCGGCAAGATCAGCTACCGCAAGAGCGCGGCCGAGGTGGCGGCGAGCAAGCGCACCTTGATCGAATACTGCTGGAACCACACCACGCTGCAGGCGCTGAAAGTCGACAAGGGCCTGACCTATATCCAGAGCCGCTTCGACCCGGCCCACCAGCGCGAACAGGTGCGCGCGCTGCACCGCGAGCTAACGCCGGAAGTGATGATGCACCTGGAGTTCATCCGCCTCACCAACGGCGCGCACACGTGCAGCGGCTTGCAGATCGTGCGCTACACCAGCGACGAGCGGCTCGAGCACATCATGCAGGCCTACCGCGACCAGGGCGCGACCATCAACAACCCGCATGTGCACATCCTCGAAGACGGCGGCAAGTTGCGCGACATGGACCGTGCCACCGTCTCCGCGGCGCAGCGCCTGGCCAGCGACGCCGCACTGGCGATGAAGCAGCGTTTCGACCCGCAGGGGCTGCTCAACCCGGGCAAGCTGCGCTCGTGGGTGGGCTAGCGCGTGTGACTAGCAACGGCCCTCATTGCGCGCCGCGGCGCTGACCGCGAGACTTGCCAATCAGGCGTGCATGCCCAACCCGGAGGACCGATGCCCAAGCTCCATGTCAATGGCCAGACGCGCGATGTCGATGTCGAGGCGGAAACACCTTTGTTGTGGGTGCTGCGCGAGCAGTTGGCCATGACCGGCACCAAGTACGGCTGCGGCGTGGCGCAATGCGGCGCCTGTTCGGTGCACATCAACGGCGAGCTGCGCCGCTCTTGCGTGACGCCAGTGGGCAGCGTCGCCGCGACTGACCGCATCGTCACCATCGAAGGCCTGTCGAAAGACCGCTCGCATGCGGTGCAGAAGGCCTGGGCGCAGATCGACGTGCCGCAGTGCGGCTATTGCCAGTCGGGGCAGATCATGGCGGCGGTGTCGCTGCTGGCGAAGAAGCCCAAGCCGACCGATGCCGACATCGACGAGGCCATGACCAACATCTGCCGCTGCGGCACCTACCAGCGCATCCGCGCCGCGGTGCACCTGGCCGCTTCCATGGTCAGCCAGCCCAAGGCCTGAGGAGCTCATCATGAACAAGACCCACAAGCTCCTTGATGCCAGCGACAGCAGCGGCAGCACGCGCCGCGACTTCCTCGTGCAATCGGCCATGGCCGGCGGTGCGCTCACGCTCGGCTGGTCGGTGCCGCACGAAGCCGTGGCACAAGCCGGTGTTCAAAGTGCAACGGGCACCGAAGTCAACCTCTGGGTGGTGGTCAAGCCCGACGACAGCTGCGTCGTGCGCATCGCGCGCTCCGAGATGGGCCAGGGCACGCTCACCGGCCTGGCGCAACTCGTGGCCGAAGAGCTGGAATGCGACTGGGCCAAGGTCAGCACCGAACAGATCTCACCGCAGCAGAACTTCGCCGCCAAGCGCGCCTGGGGCGAGATGGGCACCGGCGGCAGCCGCGGCATCCGCATCTCGCAGGACTACGTGCGCCGTGGTGGCGCGGCGGCGCGCATCATGCTCATGCAGGCCGCGGCCGACGAGTGGAAAGTGCCCGTGGCCGAGCTGCGCGTGGCCCATGGCGTGGTCACGCATGCCGCCTCGAACCGCAGCCAACGCTACGGCCAGCTTGCCGCCGCCGCGTCGCGGCTGACGCCACCCGACGCCAAAACCATCGTGCTCAAAGACCCGCGCACGTGGAAGGTGGCCGGTCAAGGCATGAAGCGGCTGGACACCGCCGACAAGCTCGACGGCAGCAAGGTCTTCGCCATCGATGTGCGCGTACCTGGGCAGTTATCGGCCGCGATCAAGGCCTGCCCGGTTTGGGGCGGGCTGCTGGTGAGCTTCGACGCCGCCAAGGTGACGTCGCGGCGCGGCGTGCGTGCGGTGGTGCGTGTCAACGAACGCACCGTGGCCGTGGTGGCCGACACCTGGTGGCGCGCCAAGACCGCACTCGACGCGCTGCCGATTCAATGGGATGAAGGTGGCGGCGCCAGCCAGAACAGCGCCAGCATCGCCGCGCGCCTGACCGAGGGACTGAGTGCCACGAATGCCTTCGCCATGCGCAACGAGGGCGACGCGCTCAAGAGCATTGCTGGCGCAGCGAAGAAGGTCGAAGCCACCTACGGCACGCCTTTCCTCGCCCACGCCACGATGGAGCCGATGAACTGCACCGCGCGCATCACCGCCGACAAGGCCGAATGCTGGGTGGCGACGCAGAACGCCGAGGCCGCGCATGCCGCGCTGTCGGAATCTTCGGGCCTGCCGCTGGCGCAGTGCGAGGTGCACCGCACCGACCTCGGTGGCGGCTTCGGCCGGCGCGGTGGCCTGCAGGACTACGTGCGCCAGGCCGTGGCCATCGCCAAGCAGTTCCCGGGCACGGCGGTGCAGATGATCTGGAGCCGCGAGGAAGACCAGGCCCAGGACTTCTACCGCCCGATCTCGATGTGCAAACTCAGCGCCGGGCTGGATGCCAACGGCCAACTGGTGGGGCTTCATGTGCGCGTCTCTGGGCAATCGATCAATGCCTTCATCGCGCCGCAGACGGTGCAGGACGGTAAGGACAGGCGCCAGCTGCAGGGCTTGTGGGAAGAGGCCGGCGACGCGCAGCTGGGCTACAGCGTGCCGAACCTGCTGGTCGAGTACGCCATGCGCAACTCGCACGTACCGGTGGGCCCGTGGCGTGGTGTCAACACCAACCAGAACGGCGTCTACATGGAGTGTTTCATCGAGGAAGTGGCGCGCGCCGCCGGCGCCGACTCGCTCGAATTCCGCCGCCGCCTGATGGCCAAACATCCCAAGCACCTGGCCGTGCTCGACGCCGCCGCCGAGCGTGGTGGCTGGGGCAAGCCGCTGCCACCGGGCGTGTTCCGCGGCATCGCGCAATTCATGGGTTACGGCAGCTACTCGGCGGCGGTGGCCGAGGTGTCGGTCAGCGCACAAGGCGTGCTGAAAGTGCACCGCATGGTGCTGGCGCTGAACTGCGGGCATGCGGTCAACCCCGATCAGATTGCGGCGCAGGTCGAGGGTTCGGTGGCGTATGGACTATCGGCCACGATGTACGGCGAGATCAGCGTAGCCAACGGCCGCGCCGTGGAGCTCAACTTCCACAACTACCCGGTGCTGAAGCTGGCCGAGATGCCCAAGGTCGAGACGGTGATCGTGCCGAGCTACGACTTCTGGGGCGGTGTCGGCGAGCCCACCATCTGCGTCGTCGCGCCGAGCGTGCTCAACGCCATCTTTGCCGCCACCGGCAAGCCGGTGCGCACGCTGCCGCTGAAAAACGTGAAGCTGGTTTAGCGCCGCGCTCATCAAGCGGGAGGACGGCGCCGGTTGTTACTGCTTGCATACTGGCGGCGATGAACGACACCGCAGAGCAGCTGGCGGCGACCATCGCCGTGCTGGAGGCGCAACGCGCGTTGCTCGGCGACGTGGTCGTCAATTCGGCGCTGGCGCCGCTGCGGCGCGAGCTCGCCGCGTTGCAGGCGCAGGCGCAGCCCTCGGTCGCGGCGCAGCGGCTCAAGCAGGTCTCGGTGCTGTTCGTCGATGTCGTCGGCTCCACCGCCATGGGCCAGCAGCTGGGGCCGGAAGAGATCCACGCGGTGATGGACGGCGCGCTGGCGCGCTTCACCGCCATCGTGATGGCCCACCACGGCCGCGTGCTGCAGTACACCGGCGACGGCATGCTCGCCGCCTTCGGTGCCGACGAAGCGCATGAAGACGATGTCGAAGGCGCGATTCGCGCCGGCCTCGGCATCATCGAGGGGGCCGTGCTGCTGGCGCCGCAGGTGAAGCGCCAGCACGGCGTGCCCGATTTCAACGTGCGTGCCGGTGTGCATACGGGTCGCGTGTTATTGGGCGGCGGTGTCGACGCCGAAGGCAGCATCCGTGGCGCCACCGTGAATGTCGCGGCGCGTATGGAACAAAGCGCACCGGCGGGCCGGCTGCGCATCAGCCACGACAGCTGGCGCCACGTGCGCGGCCTCTTCGACGTGGCCGAGCAGCCGCCCATCAGCGTCAAGGGCGTGCAAGAGCCGCTGCGCAGCTACCTCGTCGAACGCGTGCGGCCAAGGGCGTTTCGTGTCGCCAACCGCGGCATCGAAGGCGTGCACACGCCCATGGTCGGGCGCGCGGCCGAGCTGGCGCAGCTGCGCGAAACGTTCGCTTCTGTCGTTAGCACGCGTGGCGCCGCGGCCGTCACCGTGGTGGGTGATGCCGGCCTGGGCAAGAGCCGGCTGCTGGCCGAATTGCTGCAGAGCCCCGAGCTGCAACAGGCCTGGCTGCTGCTGGGCCGCGCCCACCCACGCAGCGAACTGCAGCCGCACGGCCTGTGGCGCGACATGCTCACGCGCCAGTTCGACATCACCGACGGCGACACACCCGACGCCGCGCGGCACAAGTTCATCGAAGGCCTGGTGCCTTTGTTTGCGGACGATGGTGACGCGCACGGCAGCGCGGCGATCCCGCTGCTGGGCCATCTCATCGGCCTGGACTTCTCGGCCAACCCGCACATCGAAGAGCTGCTTGGCGACGAGCGCCAGTTCAAGGCTCGCGCCTACGACGCCGCCGCGCTGTGCCTGCACCGGCTGGCCGACCTGCGGCCGGTGCTGGTGATCCTGGACGACCTGCACTGGGCCGACGCCGGCTCGCTGGACTTGCTGCGCCACTTGCAGCGCAGCAACCACGACACACCGCTGCTATGCCTGGCGCTGTCGCGCCCGAGCTTCTTCGAGCACCACGACGGCTGGGCCGAGGCCGGGTTGCCGCAGCAGCGCATCGACCTGAAGCCGCTGGACAAGTCCTTCAGCCACGAGCTCGCCGACGGGCTGTTGCAGCGTTTGCACGAGGTGCCGGCAGCACTGCGTGCATTGGTGACCTCGGGCGCCGAGGGCAACCCGTTCTACATGGAAGAGCTGGTGAAGATGCTCATCGACGACGGCGTCATCCTGACCGACACCGAGGGCTGGCGAGTGCTGCCTGACAAACTGCTAGACGCGCGCGTGCCGCCGACGCTGACCGGCGTGCTGCAGGCGCGGCTGGACGCGCTGGGTGCGCACGAGCGCAGCGCCTTGCAGCAGGCGGCCATCGTCGGCCATGTCTTCTCGGGCGAAGCCTTGGCGGCCATCGACGCCGCGGCCGAGCGCGCCTTGCCGGCGCTTCTGCGCAAGCAGCTGGTGGTGCGCCGTGATACGCAGGCGGCGCAGGCGGCACTTGGCGCGGGCGAGTTCGCCTTCCAGCACCAGCTGCTGCACCAGGTCACTTACGACGGTGTGCTCAAAGCGCCGAAGCGCCACGGCCATGCGCGCGTGGGTGCGTTCTGGAGCGCGCGCGCCGAAGTGGCCACGCCGCGGGACGTGAACCCGACACGCTGCCGCGCCTTGGCCGAGGCCCAGCACCACCGCTGCCAGGCCGACGTGCCGGACTACGTCGCCTGGTTCGAGGCGCAGTTCTCGATCTACCTCGGCGCCTATGCCGCCGCGGCGCTGCGGCCGCTGTCGGAACAGTTGATCGGCCTCATTGAGCGCGAGTTCGGGCCCGAGCATGCGCAAACGGCCAAGGCGCTCACCAACCTGGCGCGCGCCATGCTCGCCCAGGGCGACGTGGAGAAGGCCGAGCCCCTGTTGCGCCGTGCCATCCACATCCAGGAGCAGTCGCTTGCCACCGACCACCCGGACATGGCGCGCACGTTGGCCGTGATGGGCGGCTACCACCAGGGCCGCGGCGACCTGCGCAGCGCCGAGCCCTACTTCCAGCGCGCGCTCGACATTCGCGAACGCGTGCTCGGCGCCGACCATGCGCTGACGCTGGGCACGCTGGACAACCTGGCCCACGTGATGCTGGAGCTGGGCCGGCTCGACGCTGCCGAAGCCTTGAGCCGGCGCGTGCTCGCAGCACGTGAGCGCAGCGTGGGTGCCGACCATCCCGATGCTGCTTTCGCATTGACGGCGTTGGGCGAAGTGCTGGCGAAAAAGGGTGACTTCGCCGGCGCCGAGCCGCTGATCCGCACTGCACTTTCGGTGCAACAAAAAACCTTGGCCGCGGATCACCCCGACATCGGATTGTCGAAGTGGCACCTGGCCGAAACCCTGCGCGGCCTGGGCCGCTATCACGAGGCGCTGCCGCTGGCGTTACAGGCCCTTGAAGGCTGGGAAGCGACCTTCGGTGCGGCGCACGAGTGGACGGCTTGGGGCTTGATCAGCCTGGCTGAAATTCGCCTCGCGCTGGGGGACGCCGAGGACGCGGCGGCGCATGCCGAACGCGCCGCGAAGATCCTGCAACAGGCCTTCGGCGCTGACCATGCCACGGTGGTCTCGACCCTGAATCTTCATGCACGCGCGCTCGATGCAGTGGCCGTGCGCCCTGGTGAAATCCCACCCCCTGATCGTGGGGTGCCTACGCTGAATTGCTGAGGGTGCACCGGCCGGGCTCCTGACTTTTCAACGATAGTGTGTCGACACGTTACAGCCCTAACCAACAACGGGAGGCGGGTCATGACCACGCAACTTCGTCGCAGCTGCCGTCACCGTTTGCGACCCTTGGCCACAGCCGCGGCCGTCGCCAGCTTGTTCGCCAGCAGCTTGCCAGTGCAGGCGCAGTTTTTCAGCAGCAGCGGGGCGACCAGCACCAGCCCGGTCAATCTGATTCCGACGCTGAATCCGGCGTCGCCGGTGGCCAACTTCGGCACCAACGCGCTCGGCGTCGGCAACAGCGCTGTCGGCAGCTTCTCGGCGTTGGCCGGCGGGGTGATGACCGCCTCCGGGATGGGCATCGGCACCGGCGGCACGGGCATTGGCAGCGTGTTGATGACCGGCGCTGGAACGCAGGCCCAGCTTGCCGGCGGCAATGCTTCGAGCCTCACACGGCTGGCCGTCGGCGATTGGGGAACCGGCGTACTCACCGTATCGGCCGGAGCGCTGGTCGATGCCACATCGAACCCGCTGACCTGCGGCTCGGGCTGCTTCAGCTTTGTTGGCAACGGCGCCGGGTCGACCGGCAACCTGACGATCACAGGCACCGGCTCGCAGGTGCGCACCATGCGCGGCTTCGATGTCGGCAAGACCTTCGTCGGGGCCGGTTTCGGCACGCCCGGCGGCACGAGCACGGCAGTGATCAACGTCCTCGCTGGCGGGCTGCTGCGAACCGAGGGTGCCCGCGTGGGCATCGGCGGCGAAGGCCCTTTGGCATTGGGTACCGAGCAAAGCTTCGCCAACGTGGTGGTCGACGGCGCCAACTCGCGCTGGTTGGTCAATCACAACAGCATCGACAACACCGCGGCGGGAATAACCATCGGTAACCGACTGGGCGGTCACGGCGACTTAACGGTGCGCAACAGCGGCAGGTTGCTCATCGACGGTTCAGCCGGCCCGGGACCGAACGATTTCCTCAACATCGGCGTGAACAACGGCCAAGGCACGCTGACGGTGACGGGCGTCGGCTCCAGCGTTGACCTGGTCGGCATCAACACCGTGCTGCAGGTCGGCCGCAGCGGCGCTGCGGGGCAGGGCACGTTCAGCGTGCTGGCGGGCGCCACGGCGTCGGCGCTGTTTATCAACGTCGCACGCGACGGTGCCACGGGCACGCTGTTGATAGACGGAGCAGGCTCGCTCTTGAGCCAGGTCGGTGTGGGCACGAACCAGTCGCTCAACACCAACGGCCCGGCGTTCGCTTCGATCGGGATTGCCGGCGGCAATGGACAGGCCACCGTCAGCAACGGCGGCCGCTGGCTGATCTCCGACGGCGGCGGCGACGGTCGCACGGCAGTGAACAGCCCGGGATTTGCCCTCGGCCGCGGCGTGGGCTCCACCGGTAGCCTGACCATTGCCGGAGCAGGATCCAGGGTCGAGGTCGTCGCGTCTTCTCTTGGCCTGGGGCCGGGTGTTCCCGACAACCACAACCCCTTCGTGGCGGTCGGTTTCGACAGCGGCAGCACCGGTCAGTTGACCGTTAGCGCCGGCGGCAAGTTGCTGTTGACCGGCAACGCCGTTTCCACCCTGGCCGACGGCCGCAGCACGCGCCTGAACATCGGCGGCTTCGACAACGCAGTTGGCGGCAAGCAGGGCAGCGCTACCGTCACCGGCGCCGGCTCGGAAATCATCGTCACCGGCATGGACTCGCTCATCAACGTCGGCCGCGGTCCTGGCAGCACGGGCCAGCTCGACGTGCTCAACCAGGGCCGCGTGGCTGCCACCAGCCTGGTACTGGGTGCCTTCGGTAGCGGCACGGTCAACATCGACAACGCCACCGTCGCATTGAGCGGCGTGCGCGCCAATCCGGCCACCGGCTCCGGCGGCACGGTAGGGCGCGGCGCCGGCGGCAGCGGCGTGCTGACGCTGAGCAACGGCGGCCAGCTGACGATCAACAGCAACGTGCTCTCGGGCGGCCTGAACATCGGTGGCGACTCCTTTGCGTCAGGCGGCTCGGGCATCGTGTCGCTGACCGGTGGCTCGTCGTTCGTGGTGAGCGGAAGCGCCGCTGACAACGGCATTGCCGTCGGCCGCAATGGCAGCGGCTTGTTGACCCTGGCCGGGGCAAGCACGGTCAGCGTCGGCGCGGGCAACATCATCGTTGGCCGCGAAGCCGGCGGCGTCGGGCTGGTGTCGATGAGCGGCAACTCCACCATGAATGCCAGCTACATTGGCCTGGCGATCCGCCAGGGTGTCGAGACCGGCGGCATCGCCACCATGATCGTCAGCAACAGCACGGTGAACGTGGGCACGCTCGAGATCGGGCTGCTCGGCTTCCTCGGCGGCAACAACGCGCGCATCAACGGCAGCGTCACGGTCCACGGCACCATCAGCCCGGGTGAATCACCGGGGCGCATCATCATCAACGGCGCCATTCGCACCGGCAGCGGCCTGCTCGTGCTCGACGTCGAGTCCAACGGCGTGGGTGGCTTCAACATCGACCACCTGCAGCTGACGCAAGGCTCGACCTTCGACTTCACCGGCATGGACGTGCGCTTCAATTTCCTGGGCGACACCGACCCGCGCGAGTTCGCCGCGTCGGGAGGCATGGACCTGGACAACTTCGTGCAGTCGCTCGCCGCGAACGACGAAGCGACTGGACTGTCGACACAGTTCGGCGCCGGTACCACCTGGGCCAACTGGTTCAGCGCGGCGCAGTTCTCGGCCACGTCGGACTTCTACGACGTCAGCCACTTCACCTTCACGCCCGACGGCGTGATCACCTTCGAAGCGCAGGTGCCCGAGCCCGCCAGCCTGTGGCTGGCGGCGTTGGCCTTGATGGGTGCGCTGGCGGCAGGCCGGCGCCGGCGCACCGACGAGCGCAACGACTAGCGCAACGACTAGCGCGACGCGTCGAACGGCAGCTTCAGCTGCGACAGGTCTTTGCGCGTCTCCACCAGCACCAGCGGGCCGTGGTCTTCCAGCACCACCGGCTGCGGCTCGCGCGGAATGCGCATCGGCGTCGGCGTGTCCTTGATGGCCTGCTGCACGGCGCGCACCTTGTCGCTGTCGCTGTGCACCCAGTTCAGGCCTGAGGCCGTGGCCAAGGCTTGCAGATCGTCGGTGGGCAGCACGTAGGGCGCGGCGACCACGACGGGTGCAGCAGGTGGCATAGGTACCGCGGCAGGTGCAGGCACAGGTGCCCTGGCAACCACCGGCGCCGGTATTGCCTCGGGGGCGGGTACAGGCGCAACTGCGGGTGCCGAAGCCATGGTTGGCGCAGGCGCGTCCATCGCGGTGGCCGAAGCGGGCATCTGCGTCGCGGTCTCGACAGGCACTTCGGTGTGCGCCACGGGCAGGTCAGCCATCGGCGCGGACTCGGCCGACACCTCGCCCGCCTCGACTGGCTCACCGCGGTTTTCGCGCTCGTCGCGACGACCACGGCCACGGCCGCCGCGGCGGCGTGAACCACCTTCGCGCGCTTCGCCCTCGGCACCGGGCACGGGGCCGGGCTCGCTCACGGCGTTGCCGTCAGCGGCAGGCGCAAGTGCCAGGGTTTGGCCGTTGGTGTCGGCAAGTGCTGTGGCTGCAGCGGCGCCGTTTTCGGCGTCACTGCCCTCGCTGCGGTCGCGGCCACCACGACGACGACGGCGACGGCTGCGTTCGCCGTCTGCGCCCAACGCCGCGTCGGCATTCGGGATGGTGTCGACGAAGCCGGGCGGATTGACGCTGGCGGCTTCCTGGCGCGCCGCGGGCGGGCGTTCGGTGTTGCCGCCACGGCGCGACTCATTGCGCTCAGGTGCAGCGTTATCACCTTCGATGCGGCGCGGGCTGCGGCCCTCTCGACCACCATCGCGGGCGCCGTCTCGCGCGCCTTCGCGTTGGCCATCACGCGCTCCCTCACGTTGAACTTCACGTGGACCTTCGCGGCCACCCGAGCGTCCGCCACGTTCACCGCCACGGCCACCACGGCCGCCGCGTCGGCCGTCACTGCGTCCTTCACCACGGCCACCTTCGCGGTTGCCGTCACGCTTGTCGGTCGCGGCAGCCGTCGTCGTGGCTGCCGTTGCCGTTGCGGCCGCCGCGGCCACTACCAAGGTGCTGTCCGTCGCGGTGCTGTCACTGCCGAAGAGCTTCTTCACCCAGCCGAAGAAGCCGCCACCGGCCGCTGCTGTGGCCGCCGGTGCCGGCGCCGCCATCACGGGCACGGGCGCAGCCGCCGCCACCGGGGCCGGTGCCGGCTTGGGTGGCGCGGGCGGCGCCGGCTGGTCGGGCAGCACGCCCTTGATGACCGGTTCTTGTTTGGGCTTGGCCTTGTCGTCCGACGTGCGCCGGCGCGTGATGCCGACTTCCTCTTCCGGCTCGTCGATCATCGAATAGCTGGCGCGGTAGTTCTCCAGCCGCGGGTCGTCGTGGCGCAGCCGCTCGAGCTTGTAGTTGGGCGTCTCCAGATGCTTGTTGGGCACCAGCAGCACGGTGACGCGCTGCTTCAGTTCGATCTTGGTGATCTCGGTGCGCTTCTCGTTCAGCAGGAAGCTCGTCACTTCCACCGGCACCTGCACATGCACGGCCGCCGTGTTGTCCTTCATCGACTCCTCCTGCACCATGCGCAGGATCTGCAGCGCGCTCGATTCGGTGTCGCGGATGTGGCCGGTGCCGTTGCACCGCGGGCAGGTGATGTGGTTGCCCTCGCTCAGCGCCGGGCGCAGCCGCTGGCGGCTGAGTTCGAGCAGGCCGAACTTGCTGATCGAGCTGAACTGCAAACGCGCACGGTCGGAGCGCATGGCGTCTTTCAGACGCTGCTCGACCTCGCGCCGGTTCTTGCTCTCTTCCATGTCGATGAAGTCGACGACGATCAGGCCACCGAGGTCGCGCAAGCGCATCTGGCGCGCGATCTCGTCGGCCGCTTCGAGGTTGGTGCGTGTCGCGGTCTCTTCGATGTCGCCGCCACGTGTGGCGCGGGCCGAGTTGACGTCGACGCTGACCAGCGCCTCGGTGTGGTCGATGACGATGGCGCCGCCGGCGGGCAGGTTGACGGTGCGGCTGAAGGCCGTCTCGATCTGGTGTTCGATCTGGAAGCGGCTGAACAGCGGCGCGTCGTCGCGGTAGCGCTTCACACGTGATGCCGTCTCGGGCATCACATGGTTCATGAACTGTTTGGCCTGGTCGTAGATGTCGTCGGTGTCGATCAGGATCTCGCCGATTTCCGCGGTGAAGTAGTCGCGGATGGCGCGGATGACGAGGCTGCTTTCCTGGTAGATGAGGAAGGCGCCTTTGCCCGCACCCGAGGCGCCGTCGATGGCGTCCCAGAGATTGAGCATTTAGTTCAGGTCCCACTGCAGCTCGGCCGGGCTGCGGCCGATGCCGGCGGTGCGCGCGATCAGGCTCATGCCCTTGGGGTACTCG
>JANLYV010000048.1:0-7631 GCA_031365825.1 Rubrivivax sp.
GCTGGAGCAATGTCAGCTTCGTGCGCCCGGCGCATGGCCTGGTGGCCTTGCACGGCGCCGAGGTGGTCGCCGTATCCGCGCTGGGCCTGACAAGCGGCCGGTGCACGCAAGGCCATCGCTTCGAGGCGGCGCTGCCGGCGATAGCCATCGAACACGCCGACCGCTACGAAGCCCAACTGCGCGAACAAGGCGCGGTGATCGCCAGCTTCGCGGCGCGCCGCGCCGAGGTCGTGCGCCAGCTCGGCGAGGCCGCCGCGCGTGAAGGGGCGCGGGCCATCGACGACGAGGCCTTGCTCGACGAAGTCACGGCGCTGGTGGAGCGGCCCAAGGTGCTGCTGTGCCGCTTCGAGGCCGAGTTCCTGGCGGTGCCGCCCGAGTGCCTGATCCTGACCATGAAGGCCAACCAGAAATACTTTCCGCTGCTCGATGCGCAGGGCCGGCTGACCGAGCGTTTTCTGGTTGTCAGCAACATCGACCCGGCGGACGCCAGCCGCGTCATCCAGGGCAACGAACGGGTCGTGCGCCCGCGCCTGGCCGACGCCAAGTTCTTCTTCGACCAGGACCGCAAGAAGACGCTCGAATCACGTGTGCCGGCGCTGGCCAAGGTCGTGTATCACGGCAAATTGGGCAGCCAGGGTGAACGTGTGCAGCGCGTGCGTGCCGTCGCCCGCGCCATCGGTGAACAGCTAGGCGGCGCCGCGCTCGCGGCACAGGCCGACCGCGCCGCGCTGCTCGCCAAGTCCGACTTGCTGACCGACATGGTGGGCGAGTTCCCCGAGCTGCAAGGCGTGATGGGTGGCTACTACGCGCGCCACGACGGCGAGAGCGAGGCCGTGGCCTTGGCCATCGAAGACCACTACAAGCCGCGCTTTGCCGGTGACGCCTTGCCGCGCGGCGAAGCCGGCCTTGTCGTGGCGCTGGCCGACAAGCTGGAGACGCTGGCCGGCCTCTTTGGCATCGGCCAGTTGCCCAGCGGCGACAAAGACCCGTTCGCGCTGCGCCGCCATGCACTGGGCGTGATCCGCATGCTGGTGGAACGTGCGCTGCCACTGCCGCTGAATCAGCTGCTAGCCACCGCCTACGCCGCGTTCGCACCGGGCCAGGTCAGGGCGAATCAGGTCGAGTTGGCGAACTTCATCTTCGAGCGCCTGGCAGGTTCGTTGCGCGAGCAAGGTCACAGCGCGGCCGAGGTCGAGGCCGTGCTGTCGCCGCGGCCCATGCGGCTGGACCTGATTCCGCGACAGATGCAGGCCGTACGCGCCTTTGCCGGCATGGAGCAGGCCGCCGCGCTGGCCTCGGCCAACAAGCGTGTGGCCAACATCCTGAAGAAGGCCGAAGGCGAGGTGCCAGGGACGGTCGATCCTGCGCTGCTGCATGAGAGCGCCGAGCAGGCGCTGGCCGCCGCGCTGGCGCGCATCGCGCCCGAAGCCGACGCCGCGTTCGACGCCGGCAACTACAGCGCTTCGCTGCAAGCGCTGGCCGCACTGAAGGCGCCGGTTGACGCCTTCTTCGAGCAGGTGATGGTCAACGCCGACGACGCCGCGCTGCGCGCCAACCGCCTGGCGCTGCTGGCCACCATGCACCGGGCGATGAACCGCGTGGCCGACCTGTCGAAACTGGCCGGCTGAGGAGCACCACACCGTGCAGCACACCAAGCTCATCATCCTCGGCCGCGACGGCATCCTCAATCACTACCGCGACGACCACGTCAAATCGCCCGATGAATGGCTGCCGATTGACGGTGCGCTCGAGGCCGTCTCAAGGCTCAACCATGCCGGCTGGCACACGGTGGTGGCCACGAACCAGGCCGGCATCGGCCGCGGCATGATCGACATGGCCAGCATCAACGCCGTGCACGCCGAGATGAACCGCAAGCTGCTGGCACAAGGCGGGCGACTCGACGCCGTGTTCTTCTGCCCGCACACGCCCGAAGAGCAGTGTGCATGCCGCAAGCCCTTGCCCGGCATGATGCTCGACATCGGCCGCCGCTACGGTGTGGACCTGGCCCATGTGCCGATGGTGGGCGACACCGTGCGCGACATTCAGGCAGCGGTGGCTGCCGGCTGCGAGCCGCATCTGGTGCTCAGCGGTCGGGCTTCGGCCTTGAGCGAAGACGCCTTGCAGCAGGTCCTGGCGGCGGCGACGCGCACGCAGGTGCATGCCGACCTCGCCGCGTTTGCCGAGTTCCTGCTGACCCGCGACCATGTCGTCGATTCCGGCGCCGGGAGCCTCTCGCGATGAAGGCCTGGTGGGCGCTGCGCTCGCTGCTCTTTGTCATCTTCCTCGCCGTCACGGTCGTGCCCTGGGGCACGGCGATGGTGCTGTTGTCCATCGTCACGCGCGGCGCACCGCTGTACTGGGGCTGCGTCGGCTGGCTGCGGCTGGCGATGTGGGGCGTGCGCGTGATCTGCGGCGTGCGCTGGCGCGTCACGGGCATGCAGCATGTGCCCACCGCCGCCGACGGCCGCGCCGCGGTGCTGCTGGCGCCCAAACACCAGTCGACGCTGGAGACCTTCCTCTTCCCCACGCTGATGCCGCACCCGCTGGCCTACGTCTTCAAACGCGAGCTGATCTACATCCCGTTCTTCGGCTGGGCGATGTCGCGCATGGACATGATCCACATCGATCGCAGCAAGCGCGCGCAGGCCTGGAACCTGGTGGCCGAACAAGGCAAGCGGCTCTTTGCGCAGGGCATCTGGGTCATCATGTTCCCCGAGGGCACACGCATCCCGCGCGGGCAGCAGGGCACGTACAAGACCGGTGCCACGCGCCTGGCCGTGGCCGCAGGCGTGCCCATCGTGCCGATTGCGGTGACCTCGGCCAAGTGCTGGCCGCGCAAGAGCTTCCTTATCCGCCCGGGGCTGGTGGATATTGCGCTGGGGCCGCCCATCGCCTCGCTCGGGCGCGAACCCGAAGAGCTGATGCGCGAAGTGCAGGCTTGGATCGAGACCGAGATGCGCCGCCTCGACCCCGAGGCTTACACCACCGCGCCGGCGTGATGACGCGGCGGGCCGGCGCTTCCTACCGCTTCCTA
Source organism: Rubrivivax sp. (assembly GCA_031365825.1). Taxonomy (GTDB): domain Bacteria; phylum Pseudomonadota; class Gammaproteobacteria; order Burkholderiales; family Burkholderiaceae_C; genus Rubrivivax. The sequence continues at coordinate 3,035 of JANLYV010000048.1, forward strand.
CAATAGGCGCCCATGCCCTTGAAGCACGTGGCCGGCCCGACCCTCGAAGCAATGCAGCTGTCGTTGTTCGATGAGCCCGCAGCGCCGGCCATGCCCTCGGTGTCGAAGCCGCCGGCCACACCCGCGGCGCATGCGCCTCTGGCCACCTTCACGCCGCTGCCGCCCACGGCCGCGCATGGCGGCCGCGACATCGTGCTGGGCGAGCACCGCGTGGCCTACGCGTTGCGCCGCGCGCGGCGGCGCAGCATCGGCTTCGTGGTCGGCCCCGAAGGCCTGGTGGTGAGCGCGCCGCGCTGGGTGGGTGTGGCCGAGATCGAAGCCGCGCTGCGCGAGAAGTCAGCCTGGATCCTGCGCAAACTGCATGAGCAGCGCGAACGCGCACACCGCATGGCCGCGGCGCGTGTGGACTGGCACGACGGCACGACCATTCCCTTCCTCGGCGAAAACGTCATCGTCGTGCTCGACCCGCGCGTCACCGGTGCGGTGCTGGAAACGGCTGCTAACACGCTACCTGGGCTGACACGCCTGACGCTGCATGTCGGCCTGCCGCAGCACGCGCAAGCCGAGCAGATCCGCGAGGCCGTGCAGAGCTGGCTGCAGCGCCAGGCCCGACGCATCTTCGAAGAGCGCTGTGCCCTCTTTGCGGCGCGGCTTTCGGTGCGCATCAAGCGCCTGAGCCTGAGCTCGGCCGCCACGCGCTGGGGCAGCGCCAGTGCCGACGGTTCGATCCGGCTCAACTGGCGGCTGGTGCACTTCGCCTTGCCGGTGATCGATTACGTCGTGACGCATGAACTCGCCCACTTGCGCGAGATGAACCACAGCGCGGCGTTCTGGGGTGTGGTGCGCTCAGTCCTGCCCGACTACGAGCAAGCTCTGGGTACGCTGCGTGACCAGGTGCTGCCGGCGCTGGAGTAGTCGCGCACAACGGCGCCCAACTCCTACCTTTGGGGGATGTGCAGAGCCGCCACCTGACGCACACTGAACCGCAACGCTGTCAACGGCGCGGTCAGGGAACACAGCAAGCGGCGGTGGAACTCAGGTTCCACCGCCGTTTTTGCCTTTGGGCCGCCGCCGCAATAATGGCGGGCTGCTGAACCCACCCAGGAGACTGCGATGAAGCTCTACTACCACCCGATCTCAACCACCAGCCGCCCCGTCATGCTCTTCGCGGCCGAAAGCGGCATCACGCTGGAAATGCAGGTGGTGGATCTCTTCACCGGCGAGCACGTGCAGCCGCCGTACGCGGCGCTGAACCCGAACAAGCTGATCCCGACGCTGCAAGACGGCGACTTCTTGCTGACCGAGAACTCGGCCATCCTGAAGTACCTGGCCGACAAGATCGACTCGCCGGCCTACCCCAAGGACCTGCAAAAGCGCGCGCGCGTGAACGAGCGCATGGACTGGACCAGCACGCAGCTGTGCAGCGACCTGGTCTACGCGCTGGTCTACCCGCAGATCTTCGACTCGCACAAGCGCCGCAGCGACGAAGCCCAGGCCGCCACCCTGGCGCGCGGCAAAGAGCGCGCGCAAACCTGGCTGGCGGTGTTGGACAAGAGCATCCTGGGCAGCGGCAACGCCTACCTCTGCGGTGACGCGATCACCATTGCCGACTACCACGCGGCGTCGTATGTGGCCCTGGCCGAAGTCATCGGCAGCGACCTGTCGGCCTACCCCAACGTCAAGCGCTGGCTTGGCCGCATGAAGGCGCTGAAGAGTTGGCCACAGGTGTACTCGGTGATCGACGGCTTTGCCACGTCGCTCAAAGGCAAAGAGATGGTCGCTGTGTGAGAGGTGAGGCCGAGATGAAACCCCCACGCTCGCTTCACTCGCTGCCCCCCGAGGGGGCTGTCAGTACCTTCGGAACGGCCGGGCGGTACTGACATGATCCGCAAACTGCACCACAACGCCTACCGCTGTCGCGACTCGGAAGAAACGCGCAAGTTCTACGAAGACTTTCTCGGCCTGCCGCTGGTGAACACGCTCGACTTGAGCGAAACCAAGACCGGCCGGCCGACGCACACGCTGCACACTTTCTACCAGCTCGACGACGGCTCGTGCCTGGCTTTCTTCGAGACCGACGACTTCCCGTTCGAGTTCAAGCGGCAGCACGACTTCGACCTGCACATCGCACTCGAAGTCGGGCCTGAAGCGCTGCCGACGATGCTGGCCAAAGGGCGCGAACACGGCCTCGAGGTGCGTGGCCCGTCGGACCACGGCATGATCGACTCGATCTACTTCCGCGACCCCAACGGCTACGTCATCGAGCTCTGCGCCAAACGCGCCGGCCACGACGCGGCGATGAACCCGACGCTCAACGGCGCGCGCGACAAGCTGCGGCACTGGACGGCGGCCAAGGTGGGCGGCTAGACGGCCGGGCCAAAGCGCATCACGCCGTCGCTGTCGACGCGCCCGGTCAGCTGCCCCATCGACGCCAGCGCGTGCAGGTGCGCGATCGACTCGCCCATGGCGAACGTCGTCTGGTGCGTGTCGAGCGTGCGCTTGAACAGCACCGGCAGCAGCGCCGCCGCGCTCTGCGGCGCCAGCATGCAGGCTTGCACCACGTCGGCAAAACGTTCGTCGTGGTGCTGTACCAGCTGAGCGATGCGTTCGTGCAGGCCTGTGAAAGGCTTGCCATGTGAGGGCAGCACCAGCGTGGCTTGCGGCAGGGCGTAGAACTTCTTGATCGAGTGCAGGTACAGCGGCAGCGGGTCGGCCTCGGGCTCGATGTCGATCACGCTCACATTGGTGGAAATGCGCGGCAGCACCATGTCGCCCGAGATCAACAGTTCGCGCTCGGCGCAGTACAGCGCGATGTGCTCCGGTGCGTGGCCGTAGCCCGAAATGCAGCGCCAGTCGTCGCCGCCGATGCGCAGCACCATACCGTCGAGCAGCCGGCGAAAGCGAGCCGGCACGTTCGGCACCAGGCCCGGGTAGTAGTCGCGCCGCGCGCGTATTTGCGCCAGCTGCGCCGCGTCTTGCAGCCCGTGCCGCGCCATGAAGTCGGCAGCACCATCGCCACCCACGCCTGTTGTCGACTGGCCGGACGCCATGCGCGCCGCGTTCCAGTCGGTGGCGCTGATCCACAGGCGGCAGTCCCACGCCGGAGTGCTCCACTGCTCGCACAGCCAATGCGCCAGGCCGATATGGTCGGGGTGCATGTGCGTGACGATGATCCGCAGGACGGGCAGGCCCTGCAAATCAACGCTGGCGAAGATCTGCGACCAGGCCGCGCGCGTGCTGGCGTTGTCGATGCCGCAGTCCACCGCCGTCCAGCCGCTGCGGCCTTCGAGTTCATCGCGAATCAGCCACAGGTTGATGTGGTCCAGCGCGAAGGGCAGAGGCATGCGCAGCCAGCGCACGCCGGGCGCGACTTCGAGCGTGGCGCCGACCTCGGGCAAGTTGTCGCCTAGCGGATAGTGCAGTGCGCTCTCGTGGGGGTTGGCCATGGGCTACCATTTGGTTTGAGATTGACGTTGACGTAAACGTCAACGCAGACCCGCAGTTTAAGAGCTAGTCCGTGAACAAGGCCGCCCCGCGACATCCCACTCCACCTGCCGAGAGGCCGAAAGACAGCGCCCGCGCTTTCACCATCACCGAGCTGGCGCAGGAATTCGACCTCACGCCGCGTGCCATCCGCTTCTACGAAGACGTGGGCCTGGTGGCGCCGCGGCGCGTCGGCCGCACCCGCGTCTACAACCACCGCGACCGCACGCGGCTGAAACTCACGCTGCGCGGCAAGCGCCTGGGCCTGAGCCTCCTGGAAATCAAGCAGCTGGTGGAGATGTACGACTCGCCTTCCGACACCGCCGTGCAGCTGCAGGCTTTCCTCGGCGTGCTCGGCGAGCACCGCCGCCTGCTCGAACAGCAGCGTGAAGACATAGCCATCACGCTGGCCGAGATCGCCCAACATGAAGCGCGCTGCCGCACGCTGCTGCGTGGCCCCGCACGCAAGCGTGCGGCGTGAAGATACGCATGCGTGCCGTCTGACCTTGCCGCAGCGAGACATTGGAGATGACCCCATGAACCTGCCCGGACTCGACTTCCAGCTCGGCGAAGACATCGACGCGCTGCGCGACGCAGTGCGCACCTTTGCTGATGCCGAAATTGCGCCGCGCGCGGCGCAAGTCGACGCCAGCGACCAGTTCCCCGCCGACCTGTGGCGCAAGATGGGCGAGCTCGGCGTGCTCGGCATCACCGTGCCCGAGGCCTACGGCGGCGCCGGCATGGGCTACCTCGCGCACATGGTGGCCATCGAAGAGATCAGCCGCGCCAGTGCGGCCATCGGCCTCTCGTACGGCGCGCACAGCAACCTGTGCGTCAATCAGTTGAAGCGCAACGGCAGCGAAGCGCAGAAACGCAAATACCTGCCCAAGCTCATCAGCGGTGAGCATGTCGGCGCGCTGGCCATGAGCGAGCCCGGCGCCGGCAGCGACGTGATGAGCATGAAGCTGCGTGCCGAAGACAAAGGCGGCTACTACCTGCTCAACGGCAACAAGATGTGGATCACCAACGGCCCCGACGCCGACACCATGGTGGTCTACGCCAAGTCCGAGCCACAGCTCGGTGCCCGCGGCGTCACCGCCTTCATCGTCGAAAA
>JANLYV010000152.1:0-2582 GCA_031365825.1 Rubrivivax sp.
GTCGGCGGTGCGCCGCGCGGCGGCGTCGAAGTTCGGGCCGAATGGCGGGCGTTTCACGTACCGGCCGTGGCCCGCCGTGGCGCGCAGTTCACCGCTTGTATAGACAAGCTCGCCGCGGCTCAGGGTGTGGCTCGTCAGGCCTTTCACGCTGCGGCCTTCGAAGATGTTGAAGTCGCCCTTGCTGCGCTGCGTCTTCACCGACAGCGTCTTCGTCGCCAGCGGGTCCCACAGCACCAGGTCGGCATCGGCACCTTCGACGACGCAGCCTTTGCGCGGGTAGAGGTTGAAGATCTTCGCGCAGTTGGCCGAGGTCACGGCGACGAATTCGCTCGGTGTGAGCCGGCCGGTGTTGACGCCCGCGTCCCACAACACCGCCAGACGGTCTTCGATGCCGCCGCAGCCGTTGGGGATCTTGGTGAAGCTGTCGCGTCCGGCGGCTTTTTGCGGCGCGCAGAAGACGCAGTGGTCGGTGGCGGTGGTGTGCAGCTGGCCGCTTTGCAGGCCGCGCCACAACATCTCCTGATGCCCCTGCGCTTTCGGCCGGAACGGCGGGCTCATGACGTAGGCCGCGGCGGTGGCGAAGTCGGGGTGGCGGTAGACGCTGTCGTCGATCACCAGGTGCCCGGCCAGCACTTCGCCGTAAACACGCTGGCCACGCGCACGGGCGCGGGCGATGGCCTCGGCCGATTCGATGCACGAGACATGCACGATGTACAGCGGCACACCGAGCACGTCGGCAATGGCGATGGCGCGGTTCGCGGCCTCGCCTTCCACCATCGGCGGGCGGCTCAAGGGGTGGCCTTCGGGGCCGGTGATGCCCATCTTCATCACCTCTTGCTGCAACAGGAACACGAGCTCGCCGTTCTCGGCGTGCACCGTGGGCATGGCGCCGAGTTCGAGTGCGCGCTTGAAGCTGTTCACCAGCGTTTCGTCGTCGCACATGATGGCGTTCTTGTAGGCCATGAAGTGCTTGAAGCTGTTCACGCCTTCGTCCTTGACGAGCCGGCCCATGTCGGCGTGCACGCCTTCACTCCACCAGGTGACGGCGACGTGGAAGCCGTAGTCGCCGGCCGACTTTTCGGCCCAGCCGCGCCAGTTGCGAAACGCCTCCATCAGCGGCTGCTGCGGGTCGGGGATGACGAAGTCGATGATGCTGGTGGTGCCGCCGGACAAGCCCGCCGCGGTGCCGCTGAAGAAGTCGTCGGCGGCCACCGTGCCCATGAAGGGCAGCTGCATGTGGGTGTGCGGGTCGATGCCACCGGGCATGACGTACTGTGCGCTTGCATCGAGCGTTAGCGTGCCGGCCGGCGCCTGCGTCACGGCCGCGGCGCCGAGTGCCGCGATCTTGCCGCCGACACACAGCACGTCGGCCTTGAATTCGCGGTCGGCGTTGACGACGGTGCCGCCGCGGATGAGGATGGGTTGGCTCATGGTGCTCGCTCCTGCTTGAGATTCAGCGCCGCGATGACATCAGGTCTCGCGCTGCGCATAGTGTTGTTCGGGTGCTGCGTCCACGGCAACGCGCTGCCCTGCACCGCCTGCCCCGTGCGCGGGTCGACGGTGCCCGCGGGCAGGGGCTGCAGCGAGATGCATGACGGCACCGGGCAGACTTCGACGCACAGGTTGCAGCCCACGCATTCGGACTCGATCACCTCGAACCAGCGCCGGCCGTCCTTGGCCGCGGTGATGGCCTGGTGCGATGTGTCCTCGCAGGCCACGTGGCAGCGCCCGCACTGGATGCACAGGCTCTGGTCGATGACGGCCTTTTCGGTGTGGTTCAGGTTCAGGTGCTGCCAGTCAGTGACGCTGCTCAAAGCCTTGCCGCGAAAGCTTTCGATCGTGGCGTGGTCCTGCGCGTCCATGAACTTCGCCAGCCCGTCGACCATGTCCTGCACGATCTTGAAGCCGTAAACCATGGCTGCGGTGCACACCTGCACATTGCCGCAACCCAGCGCGATGTACTCGGCAGCGTCGCGCCAGCTGCCGATGCCGCCGATGCCCGAAATCGGCAGCCCGCGCGTCGCGGCGTCGCGGCCGATCTCGGCCACCATGTTCAGCGCGATCGGCTTCACCGCCGGCCCGCAGTAGCCGCCGTGCGAGCCGTGGCCGTCGACGGCGGGGCTCATCACCAGCCGCTCCAGGTCCACGCCCATGATCGAGCTGATGGTGTTGATCAGGCTCACCGCATCGGCGCCACCGGCCTTGGCCGCGCGCGCCGGGAAACGGATGTCGGTGATGTTGGGTGTGAGCTTGACGATCACCGGCAGCGAGCCGTGGTGCTTGCACCAGGCGGTGACCATCGCTATGTATTCGGGCACCTGGCCCACCGCTGCGCCCATGCCGCGTTCGCTCATGCCATGCGGGCAGCCGAAGTTGAGTTCGATGCCGTCGGCGCCGGTGTCTTCCACCATCGGCAGGATCGCCTTCCAGGCCTGCTCTTCGCACGGCACCATCAGCGAGACCACCATCGCGCGCTCGGGCCAGTCGCGTTTGACCTGGCGGATCTCGTCGAGATTGGTGCGCAGCGGCCGGTCGGTGATGAGCTCGATGTTGTTGAAGCCGATGACACGCCGGTCGGCCGA
>JANLYV010000162.1:0-55023 GCA_031365825.1 Rubrivivax sp.
TGAATGCGCCATCTGCACGATGGCCATGGCGATGGCGCGGGCGTCGGCGCTGCTGTGCAGGTCGCTGACGAAGGCGCGGTCGATCTTCAGCTCTTCGGCCGGCAGGCGGCGCAGCGACGCCAGGCTTGAATAGCCGGTGCCGAAGTCATCAATCGAGACATGCACGCCCGATTGGCGCAAACGCTCGAAGGTGCGCTGCGTCACCTGGGTGTCTTCCATCGCCACCGACTCGGTGATCTCGCAGGTAAAGCGTGATGGCGCGATGCGGTGGCGCGCCAGCGCTGCGTCGATGCGGTCGACCAAGTCGTCTTGACGCACCTGGTAGGCCGACAGGTTCACCGCGACGCGCATGCGCAGCCCGTTCTCGCGCCATTGCGCGGCCTGGCGGCAGGCCTCTTCGATGACCCAGTTGCCGATGCTCGGGATGAGGCCGTGGCGTTCGGCCACGGGGATGAACACGGTCGGGCTGACGACGCCGCGCGTCGGGTGGTTCCAGCGCAGCAGCGCTTCGGCGCCGGTGATCTGCAGGCTGGCCGCGTCGAGTTTGGGCTGGTAGACGAGTTCGAGCTGCCGCGCCTGAACCGCCAGGCGCAGGTCATTGCGCAAGGCCATCTGGTCGCGATGGTCTACGGCCATGGCGGGGGCGAAGGTGGCGAAGGCGCCCCCGCCGGCGGCCTTGGCCGTGGCCATGGCCAGGCAGGCGGCGGGAAACAGCTGCGCGCCTGGGCCGTGGCAAGGGTAGCTGGCTATGCCGATCGAGCCGGTGAGTGCCAGTTCCTGGCTGCCCAGCGTCATCGGCCGCGCCAGCAGCTCCAGCAATTGCACCGCCAGGTGTCGGGCAGGGTCCAGGTCGCCGTCGCACAGCAGCACGAATTCGTCGCCGGCGATGCGCGCCAGCGCTCGCTGGCCGCAGGCGACGTCCAGGCGATCGGCCATGACGCGCAGCACCTGGTCGCCGGCCTCGTGGCCGAGGCTGTCGTTGACCCCACGAAAGCCATCCAGGCCGATGCACAAGACGGCCAGCGGCGTCTGCTTCTCGTCGCTGCGCTGCACCGCGAGTTCGAGCGCGAGTTCGAATTCGGTGCGGGTGAGCAAGCCCGTGAGCGCATCGCGCGCCTGCAGCTGGCCGATCTCGGTGTTGGCGGCGGCCAGTCGGTCGCGCAGCCGCAGGCCTTGCCGATATTTCAGCGCGTACAGCGCCAGCGCCGCGGTCAATGCGGTGGCCAGCAACAACAAGGCGGCCAGCGTGGCTGGCGCTGCCAGCAGGCTGGCGAGGAAGTCCATGCGCGCTGTATCGGCAGGTTGGCCGGGCAGCTTGAGCCGCCGCGCGACGTTGTCAGCGAGTGAAGCCGATGCTGCGCTGCTGCCGCACCTCGGGCTTGACGCGGTGCTCACCTTCCAGTTGCGCCAGGAACTCGTCGGCGTCCAGCGTCGCGGCCAGGATTTCCGCCTGCCGCTGCACCGCGGCGAAGTCGCCCGGCACGAGCTGGTCGAGGTACATCAGCCGCTGAAGCATCTCGTCCGTCAGCCGCAGCGGCTCACCTTTGAGCGCTTCGGCCACAAACATGCGCACACGCTGTTCGCTGGTCAGCGCATGGAAGCGGATCTTGAAGGTGAAGCGCCGCAGCGCCGCTTCGTCGAGCTCGTCGAAGAGGTTGGTGGTGCAGATGAAGACACCAGCGAAGCGCTCCATGCCCTGCAACATTTCGTTGACCTCGGTGACCTCGTAGTTGCGCTCGGCGCGCTTCCTGCTGCGCAGGAAGCTGTCGGCTTCGTCCAGCAGCAACACCGCTTCTTCGCTGGTGGCTTCTTCGAACATGCGCGCCATGTTCTGCTCGGTCTCGCCGACGTACTTGCTGGCGATGTCGCTCGTCTGGCGGATCATCAGCGGGCGTTGCAAAGCCTGCGCGGTGTGCTCGGCCAGGGCCGTCTTGCCGGTGCCCGGTGCGCCGTGGAAACACAGCGTGCCATGGCCGCGGCGCTTGATGGCTTCGATGATGCGCGGCACCTCGAAACGCGACTCGACGTTGAGCAGGCTCAGGTCGTACTGCGTCACCACCGGCCGCGCGCCGCGCTCCTGGCCGGCCGTGCCCAGCGCGCGGTCGGCATTGCCGAGCTGGCGCTGGATCAAGGCTTCATAAGCCGCCGCTTCGGTGGCCTCGTCCGGCTTGGTCGCCAGCCGCGCGAAGCGCACGGCGGTGCGTATCTGCGCCGGGGTCAGGCCGCGCCGCTCGGCCAGCCTCGCGGCAAAACCTTCGCTCACCGGCGCACCTGCCAACGCCCGAGTGACGAGCCCTTCGCGCGCACCCGGTGGCGGCGATTTCAGCAGCAGGTGGTACTGGAAGCGGCGGCGAAATGCCGGGTCGATCTGCTCGATGCGGTTGGTGACCCAGATCACCGGCACCGGGTTGGTCTCCAGGATCTGGTTGACCCAGGCCTTGCCGCTGACGCTGCTGTTCATGCCGCCTGATTGCGCGTCGCTGCTGTCCAGGCGCGCGATGATCTGCGCGGCTTCGCTCGATATCGGCGGGAACACGTCTTCGACTTCGTCGAACAGCAGCGCCACGCCGGGGCTGCCCTTCAAGAACACCTGGCTGATCTGCAGGCTGCGGTAGCGGTCGCGGCCTGACAGGCTGTTGCCGTCGCGGTCGGCGTACTCGACTTCGTACAGCTCCAGCCCGGCGGCCACGGCGCAGACCTTGGCCAGTTCGGTCTTGCCCGTGCCCGGCGGGCCGTAGAGCAGCACGTTGACGCCCGGCTCCTTGCGTTCGGCCGCGTTCCTCAGCAGCGCCGTCAGCACCTTGGCGTCTTCGGCGACGAAGGTGAAGTCGCTCACCGCCAGCTCGGTCTTTGGCGCCGGGCGCGTGAACACCGCCATCAGGTCGCTCGGGCCGCGGTACTCGCGCATCAGCACCGGCGGCAACTGGTCGCTGACCTTCATCAGGTCGGCCAGGTCGGTGATGTTCTGCTCGGAGATCAGGTTCTCGACCATGCCTATGCGTTCCAGCCGCGAGCCCGCGCGCAGCGCTTCGGCGACTTCACTGGCCTCGACACCGGCCACCGCGGCGAGTGCGGCATAGGCCTCTTGTGCGCTCGACACCTTGAACTCGACCAGCAGGCCGCGCAGGTCGCGCTGGTAGCGCGCCAGCGTGCCGTACAAGAGAAGCGCGCGTTCGGCCGGGTTCAGCTGCAACAGGCCGGCGAGCGAATCGATGTTCTTTTCCACCAGCGTGGCTTCGCGCTTCAGGCGCCGCGTCAGCCAGTCGCAGGTGACGCCCAGCATGGCGAGCAGGTCCTTGGGGGTGTCCTTCACGTACTCGTCGATGTAGAAGAACAGCGTGCCTTCTTCGTAAGGGCCGCGCCACGGGCCGTGGCGTTCGATGAAGGCCTCGTCAGCCAGCGCCTCGTGCCCGCGCCACAGCGTGTTGCCCTTGCAGCGCTGTTGCAGGAAAGCGCGCACGCGCGCCAGCACGGCGGCCGGCCACACCAGGTGGCGGCCGGTAAGCGAGAGCAGGCTGTTCCAGTCGCGGCGCAGGTTGAAGCGGCCAGGTTGGCGCAGCGTAAGCGTGAGCACGAAGTGCGAGCACAGCAGGTCCAGCACCGGGGCCTCTTTCAGGCCGGGTGCCAGCACGATGCGCTGTTCGCCAACGGTGCGCGTCATGTCAGTGCGCGTGGGGGTTGTTTCATCGCGGGCCCTTCGCTTGCTCTGGATGGCGGCGATATTGGCGCAGGCAGGCCGTGGCGACAAGCCCTGCCCTGGCCCCGATGCAGCCAGGGTCTTGCGCGAGTTCAGTGCAGCGTCAACGGGTGTTGCGCCATCGTCGTGAAGCCGGCAATGTAGTCATCCAGCTGCTCGGGCGTGTGCTGTTGTTCGACCAGGGCTTGCACCCCGCGCTGAAACTTCTCGGCCAGCGCGCCGACGATGAAGATTTCCTTGCGCGCGAACTTGTCGACGATCTCGTAGCCGCCCGGCTTGGGCTGGCTTTCATCGGAAGCTGTGGCCTCGGCCGCGAGATCGAAGTGCACGACGACGTAGCTGTCCGAGTTGTAGAGCATTTGCATGGCGAGGACTCCTTGCCTCGCTACATCGGTGCGCCGCTGCGGAAATCAAGGTGTGAGCCGACTCAGCTGCTTGAGCACGAAATCGTTGGCATCGCCGGTCTGCGCTGTGGCCAGGCGCATGCGCAGCGGCAGATGGTGCTGCGCCGGGTCGAGCCAGACCTCCACGCGTGTGTCGTAAGGCCGGCGCGGTTCACGCAGCAGGTGCAGCGTGCGTTCGATGTGGCCCGCGGGCAGCTCGAGCGCTTCATGGCCCTGCACGGTGAAGACCCACACGTCGGCGTCCCCTCGTGCGGTCACGACGAAGACAGGAATCTGCGTGCCCGCCACAAACACTTCGGGCGCGGCGTCGACGATGGCCGGCAGTTGCAGCATCCACGACAGCCGGTCTTGCGCGCCGGCGATCAGCGCGAACTCGCGCGTCGACGACGAGAAACTGATGCGTTCCTTGTCGCGCTGAAAGTTGGCGGCGCGCACGTCTCGGCTGCGACGGCGGTCGACGAAACGTTCGGGCGCGATGCCGGCCGCGTCGAAGCCCCCCTGGCTGGCCCAGGCCAGGAACGGCAGGCCGAGTGCCGTGGCCTGCATCGACAAGGTGTAGCCGTCTGCACGCGGCCGCCACAGCAAGGTGGCATCACCGCTCAAGCCGCCACGGCGCAGCTCGTAGGCCAGCGCCACCGAAGGCGCCAAGCGTGTGGCGAAGATTGGCACCTGCTGGCCGCCGTCTTCCTGTGCCGCAGCGGGGGCTGGCAGCGCGGCTTCTGGCGCTGTGTCGGCATCGCGCGCCGGCGCGGACACCTGGCGCGCCGCCGCACGCGTGGCCGACGCGCGTGGCGCCGGCAGCGCAAGCGGCGCCACGGCGGGCGCAGGCGGCGCCACCATCGGCCCGGCCACCAACAGACGCGTCGACATCACCGGCGGCGCGCGCTCACGCACCCCGCCGCCCCAGCCATCACCCACACCCCAGGGCAAGGCGCGCAGCACGAGCAGGTGCAGCAGCAGCGCCAGCAGCAGCACGGCGACGAATCCGCGCCAGCGTGCGCTGCCGTGCCGCGCGGAGAAATCATGGGCAAGGCTCACCCCACAATACTGCCACCTCGCCCGCATCGTGCCCGCCATGAAACTCGCCACCCTGCAAGACGGCTCGCGCGACGGCCAACTGGTCGTCGTCGCGCGTGACCTCGCCACCGCCCATTTCGCCAGCGGCATCGCCACGCGATTGCAGCAGGTGCTCGACGACTGGAATTACCTCAGCCCGCAGCTCGAAGACCTGTACGCCACGCTCAACGGCGGCAAGGCGCGGCATGCCTTTGCCTTCGACGCCAAACAGTGCATGGCGCCGCTGCCGCGCGCCTACCAATGGGCCGATGGCTCGGCCTACCTGAACCACGTCGAGCTCGTGCGCCGCGCCCGCGGCGCCACCGTGCCCGAGAGTTTTTACGTCGATCCGCTGATGTACCAGGGCGGCAGCGACGACCTGCTCGGGGCTATGCAGGACGCGCCCTTCGCCGACGAAGCCTGGGGCATCGACTTCGAGGCCGAGGTCGCGGTGGTCACCGCCGACGTGGCGCAAGGCACGAGTGCCGAGCAGGCGCTGGAATCGGTGCGCCTCTTGATGCTCGCCAACGACTGGAGCCTGCGCAACTTGATCCCGGGCGAGCTGGCCAAGGGCTTCGGTTTCCTGCAGGCCAAACCTGCCACCGCTTTCAGCCCGGTGGCGGTGACGCCCGATGAGCTTGGCGCCGCCTGGCGCGGCGGGCGCGTGCACTTGACGCTCAACAGCCACTGGAACGGCCGCAACGTCGGCCGCTGCGAGGCCGGGCCGGAGATGACGTTTCACTTCGGCCAGCTCATCGCGCATGTGGCCAGGACTCGGCGGCTGCGTGCCGGCTCGATCGTCGGCTCGGGCACCGTGAGCAACAAGGACTGGAGCCATGGCTGGAGCTGTGTCGCCGAAGTGCGCGCCATCGAGACCATCGAACATGGCGCGCCGAAGACCGAATTCATGAAGTTCGGCGACAGCATCCGCATCGAGATGATGGGGGCCGACGGCGCCAGCCTCTTCGGTGCGATCGAGCAGCGTGTGGTGCGGGTGTGATGGCTGCATGAGCCACTGGTGGTGGCGCCTCGCGCCGGCCCTGGCCTTGTGCTTTTGCCTCGGCGCCGCAGCGCAAACCGCGGCTGACTGCCCGCCAGACGCGCCCGACGAAGCCAGTGCGCCCGCGCCCGACGGCCGCAACCGCGGGCTGCTGTGGCGCGCCACGCGCAACGGTCGCGCCTCCTACCTCTACGCCACGCTGCACCTGGGCCAGGCAAGCTGGCGCCTGCCCGGGCCGGCGGTGCAAGAGGCGCTGCGCGAAAGCGACGTGCTGGCCATTGAGCTCGACATCAGCGACCCCGAGGTGCTGCGCGAATGGATGCTGGCGATGGCCGAGCCGTCGCGCCAGCCGCCCGAGCTGCCGGCGCCGCTGCGCGAGCGCCTGGCCGCACTGTCGCGCCTGGCCTGCGTGAACGAAGACGCCATCGCCGGCACCCACCCCTTGATGCAGGCCATGACCTTGTCGGTGCTGGAAAGCCGGCGCGAGCAGCTGCACCCGGTCTACGGCGTGGAGCTGGCGCTGAAGCAGCTGGCCGTGGCTAACGCTCAAGCTGTGCTCTCAATGGAAACACCGGCACAGCAGCTCGCCGCGATGCTGCCCGCGCCGGGCGAGGACATGCTGCCGGGCCTGGAACGCACGCTGCGACAGCTTGAACAGGGCCGCGCCCGCGCGCTGGTGCGGCGCCTGACCGACGCCTGGGAGCGCGGCGACCTGAACACCCTCAACACCTACGCACGCTGGTGCGAATGTGTGGTCGATGCGCAAGACCGGCGCACCATGGCCCGCCTCATCGACCAGCGCAACCTGCGTCTGGCCGCGCGCATCGAGCAGCTGCATCGCCAGCCGCTGAAGGTCTTCGCTGCCGTCGGCGCGCTGCACATGACCGGCCCCCAGGCGCTGCCGCAGCTGCTGCGCCAGCGCGGCTTTCGCGTCGAGCGTGTACCGCTGCCGCCGTGACCGGCGGCGTCGCACAATCGGCCGCAGACAACTGCCCATCACACCCCAAACATCGAGGAGACGACCATGCCCGGCCCAACTGACTTTGCCAAGCTCGTTCCCGGTTTCGATTTCCTGCAAGGCCTGATGAAAAACGCGGGGCAGGCGTTGCCCAATGGCCTACCCAACCCCCTGCCCAGCATCAACCAGTGGATTGCGCCGACGCTCGACCCCGAAGAGCTGGGAAAGCGCATCGAGCAGTTGCGCGCGGTGCAGTTCTGGCTTGAACAAAACGCCAAGCTGCTGGCGGCGACGATCCAGGCGCTGGAGGTGCAGCGCATGACGCTGGCCACGCTGAAGACCATGAACATGCCGATGGACCGTATGCGGGACGCCTTCAAGCTCGCGCCACAAACCGACGCCGCCGCCGTCGAGCCCGAACCGCCCGTGGCGAAGAGGGCCGGCGCACCCGCGCCGCGCAAAGCCGCCGCAGCCAAGCCTGCGGTCACGCCCGCGGTCGACCCGATGCAATGGTGGGGCGCGCTGACGCAACAGTTCACCGAACTCGCCAGCCACGCGCTGAAAGACAGCAGCGGTGAAGCCGCCAAAGCCCTGGCCAGCCAGGCGTTCAAGGCCGCGACATCGTTGCCAGCCAAAGTCGTGGGCGCAAAGAAGGCACGACGCTGAAGCCGCCCCGCAAAGCGTCACGCCAGGCGACGATGTCCAGCTTCACCGTCGGCCACGCCACCCACCCCGACGCCGCCACGGCGCTGGCGCTGGCGGCCGCGCAGATCGACGCGGCGCTGGCCGCGGGCGGCACCGCGGCACGCCAGGCGCTGACACTTGGCTTCGTCTACCTCACCGACCACTTCGCCGGCGCGGCAGCGTCCGTGCTGGCCGAGTTGCAGGCGCGCTGGCCGGGCGTGGCCTGGGTCGGAACGGTGGGCGTGGGTGTGAGTGCCACGGGCGTCGAATACTTCGGCGAACCCGGCCTGGCACTGATGCTGGCACCGCTGCCGTCATCGTCGTTCGAAGTTTTCTCCGGGGCGCGGCCTTTGGCGCGCGTGGCGCCGTACACCGCGCTGGTGCACGCCGACCCGGCCACGCCCGACATCGACGAGCTCATCGCCGAGATGAGCCGGCGCACGCTCACCGGCTACCTCTTCGGCGGCCTGGCCTCGTCGCGTGGCACCACCGTGCACATCGCCGACGAAGTGCTGCGCGGCGGCTTGTCGGGTGTCGCCTTCAGCAAGGAAGTGACGCTTATTTCGCGCGTTAGCCAGGGCTGTCAGCCGATCGGCGCCACGCGCCTGGTGACACGCGCCGAGCGCAACGTGGTGATCGAACTCGACGGCAAGAGTGCGCTGCCGCTGCTGTTGGCCGACCTCCAGATCGCCAGCCTCGACAACCCACGCGAAGTCATGCCGCGGCTGCAAGCCACACTGGTCGGCCTGTCCAGCGCCAGCGAGCCGTTTGATGGTGAACGGCGCAGCGCGCGCGCCGGCCAGTTCGGCCCCGACACGCGCGTGCGCCACCTCATCGGCCTGGACCCGGCTCGCCAGGCCGTGGCCGTGGGCGACATGGTCGAGCCCGGCATGCAGCTGGCGTTCTGCACACGCGACGCACAAGCCGCGCGGCGCGACCTGGTGCGCATCTGCGCCGAAATCCGCGACGAGGTCGAGTCGGCACTGGAGCCGCGGCGCATGGCCGGTGCCATCTACGTCAGCTGCAGCGGGCGCGGCGGCGCGCATTTCGGCGGCGACTCGGCCGAGCTGCAGATCGTGCAGCACGCGCTCGGCGAGGTGCCGTTGGTGGGTTTTTTTGCTGCCGGCGAAATTGCACGCCATCACCTCTACGGCTACACCGGTGTGTTGACGGTGTTCACCGCGCCTGCCTGAAAGTCCGAGATCGCATGAACGCCGCTCTGCCCCAGGCCCTTGGCGACGATGCCCAAGGGCGTGCCAAGCGCCAACGCGAGGTGGTCGCCGCGCTGGCCGCGGTGCTGCCGGCGCATGCCCTCTTGTGGCACGACGAGGACACCGTGCCCTACGAGTGCGACGGTCTCACCGCTTACCGCCAACGCCCGCTGGTGGTGGCCCTGCCCGAAACCGAAGCGCAGGTCGCGGCCGTGTTGCGCGCATGCCATCAACGTGCCGTGCCGGTGGTGGCACGCGGCGCCGGCACCGGCCTTTCCGGCGGCGCGCTGCCGCACGCGCTGGGCGTGACGCTGTCGCTGGCCAAGTTCAACCAGATCGTCAAGCTCGACGCCGTGGCGCGCACGGCAGTAGTGCAATGCGGCGTGCGCAACCTGGCCATCAGCGAAGCCGCCGCGCCGCTGGGGCTGTACTACGCGCCCGACCCGTCGAGCCAGATCGCCTGCAGCATCGGCGGCAACATCGCCGAAAACTCCGGCGGCGTGCATTGCCTCAAATACGGTCTGACGCTGCATAACGTTCTACAGGTGCGGGGTTTCACCGCCGAAGGCGAGCCGGTGACGTTTGGCAGCGAGGCGCTGGACGCGCCCGGGCTGGACCTGCTGGCGGTGGTGGTGGGTAGCGAAGGCATGCTGGCCGTGACGATCGAAGCCACCGTCAAGCTCGTGCCCCAACCGAAGCTGGCGCGCTGCATCATGGCCAGCTTCGACGACATCAGGAAGGCCGGTGATGCGGTGGCCGCGATCATCGCCGCCGGCATCATCCCGGCCGGGCTGGAGATGATGGACAAGCCGATGACCGCCGCGGTCGAAGCCTTCGTGCATGCCGGCTACGACCTCGATGCGCAGGCCATCCTGCTGTGCGAAAGCGACGGCACGCCGGAAGAGGTGGCCGAAGAAATCGAACGCATGCTGGACGTGCTCACGGGCGCCGGCGCCTCGCGCCTTGAAGTCAGCAAGGACGAAGCGCAGCGGCTGAAGTTCTGGAGCGGCCGCAAGAATGCCTTCCCCGCCAGCGGCCGCATCAGCCCCGACTACATGTGCATGGACTCGACCATTCCGCGTCGACGTCTGGCCGACATCCTGCTGGCCATCCAGGCGATGGAACTCAAGTACGGCCTGGCTTGCTGCAACGTCTTCCACGCCGGCGACGGCAACCTGCACCCGCTGATCCTGTACGACGCCAACGACCCCGACCAGCTGCATCGGTGCGAGCTGTTCGGTGCCGACATCCTCGAGACCAGCGTGGCCATGGGCGGCACCGTCACCGGCGAACACGGTGTGGGCGTGGAAAAGCTCAGCAGCATGTGCGTGCAGTTCAGCGCCGAAGAGCGCACGCAGATGCTGGCGCTGAAGCACGCTTTCGACGCGCAGGGCACGCTCAACCCGGGCAAGGTGATCCCGACGCTGCAGCGCTGCGCCGAGTACGGCCGCATGCATGTGAAGAAGGGGCTGTTGCCCTTCCCCGAGCTGGAACGGTTTTGACGATGGACGCTGCGCTGCAAACGCTCGTCGACCAGGTGCGCTCGGCACGTGCCGCAAAGACGCCGCTGGACATCCGCGGCGGTGGCACGAAGTCCTTCTATGGTCAGCTGGCTGTCGGCGCGCCGCTGGACATGCGCGTACTCACCGGCATCAGCAGTTACGAGCCGAGCGAGCTGGTGGTCACGGTGCGTGCAGGTACCTTGTTAGCGGAACTCGAAGCCGCATTGGCACAGAAGGGCCAATGCCTGCCGTTCGAGCCACCGCGCTTTGACGGCGGCGGCACCGTGGGTGGCATGGTCGCTGCGGGGCTTTCAGGCCCGGCGCGCGCGGCCGTGGGCAGCGTGCGCGACTACGTGCTCGGCGCCTCGCTGATCAACGGGCGCGCCGAGCTTTTGAGCTTCGGCGGCCAGGTGATGAAGAACGTCGCCGGCTACGACGTCTCGCGCCTGCTTGCGGGCTCGATGGGCATGCTGGGCGTGATCTGCGAGGTCTCGCTCAAGGTGCTGCCCGTGCCGGTGGCGGTGAGCACGCTGCGCTTCGACATGAGCCAGAGTCAAGCGCTGGCCAAGCTCAACCAGTGGGGCGGCCAGCCGCTGCCCCTCAACGCCAGCGCCTGGTGGGAAGGCGCGCTGGTGCTGCGCCTTGCCGGGGCTACGGCGGCGGTGCAGGCGGCCGTGGCGCGGCTGGGCGGCGAAGTCATAGCGCCGGCGCTGGCGGCGCAGTTCTGGCGCGGCCTGCGCGACCAGACCGACGAGTTCTTCGCCGGTGCGAAGAAGGCCGTGGCGGGCGGTGCCACGCTGTGGCGTTTGTCGCTGCCGCAGACGGCGCCGCCGCTGGCGCTGTCGGGCGAGCAGCTGGTGGAGTGGGGCGGGGCGCAGCGCTGGTTGTGCACGGCCGCGGCGGCCGCGGCGATACGCGACGCGGCGGCGGCCTTGGGCGGCCACGCCACGCGCTTCATGTCGCTGGACCGCAGCACGGCGGCGTTCGCGCCGCTGTCAGCACCTTTGCTGCGTTATCACCACGAGCTGAAAAAGGCCTTCGACCCCGACGGCATCTTCAACCCCGGCCGGCTCTACGCCGGCATCTGAATCCGCATGGACGCCGACCGCAGCACCGCGTCGATCGAGGCCATGCGCCAGTACTACGTGCGGCGTGCCGCCTACTACGAGCGCGTCTACCACAAGCCCGAACGTCAGACCGACCTGCGCGCGATGGAAGCCTGGATCGCCGAGCCTTTCGTCGGCCGCGACGTGCTGGAAATTGCCTGCGGCACCGGCTGGTGGACGCCGCACGGCGCACGCCGCTGCCGTTCGTGGCTGGCCACCGATGTGAACCCCGAGACCATGGACGTGGCGCGGTACAAGGCGATGCCCGAAGGCCGTGTGAGCTTCGCCACCGTAGACGCCTACAGCCTGGCCGAACTGCAGGGCAGGTTGTTCAGCGCGGCCTTTGCCGGCTGCTGGTGGAGCCATGTGCCCTTGTCGCGCCTGCCCGACTGGCTTGAGCTGCTGCACCGCCACCTGAGCCCCGGTGCACGCGTGGTGATGCTCGACAACAGCTTCGTGCAGACCAGCAGCACACCGCTGACGCGCAGCGACGCCGAGGGCAACACTTACCAGAATCGTGTGCTCGACGACGGCAGCGTGCACGAGGTGCTGAAGAACTTCCCCAGCGCCGAGCAAGCCCTCGCCGTGCTCGGGCCACGGGCCTGCAAGCCGCAGTGGATCGCCTACACCCACTACTGGGTGCTAACTTACGAATTGACCTGACATGGCTGGCGCCGAATGCAGACCCACCTGAGCCCGGAATTCAAAGGCACGCGTGACGGCGAAGCGGCCGAGGCCATCCTTCGCAAGTGCGTGCACTGCGGCTTCTGCACCGCCACCTGCCCCACCTACCAGCTGCTGGGCGACGAGCTCGATGGACCGCGCGGCCGCATCTACCTGATGAAGCAGCTGCTCGAAGGCGCGCCCGTCACACGCAAGACGCAGTTGCATCTTGACCGCTGCCTCACCTGCCGCAACTGCGAAAGCACCTGCCCCAGCGGCGTGCAGTACGGCCACCTGGTCGACATCGGCCGCAAGCTCGTCGAAGAGCGGGTCGAGCGGCCGCTGCAAGAGCGGCTGTTGCGCGGTGCGCTGAAGAGCGGACTGACCTCGCCGCTGTTCGGCCCGGCGATGAAGCTCGGCCAGCTGCTGCGCCCGCTGTTGCCTGCGGCGCTGAAGTCCAAGGTGCCGGCGCGTGCTGGCGCCCGTGCACACCAGTGGCCGCAGCGCGAGCACAAGCGCAAGGTGTTGCTGCTGCTGGGCTGCGTGCAGCCGGCGATGATGCCGGGCATCAACAGCGCCACGGCGCGCGTGCTCGACGCCGCCGGCATCCAGACCCTGGTGGCCGACGACGCCGGCTGCTGCGGCGCCATCCGCACGCACCTGAGCGATGTCGAAGGCGGCCTGGCCGACATGCGCCGCAACATCGACGCCTGGTGGCCGTTGGTCGAAGGGCTCACCTCGCAGGGCCGTGTCGAAGCCATCGTCATGAACGCTTCGGGCTGCGGCGTCACGGTCAAGGACTATGGCCACGCGCTGGCGCACGACCCCGACTACGCCGCCAAGGCCAAGCGTGTAAGTGCGCTGACGCGCGACCTGAGCGAGTTGCTGCCGGCGCTGGTGCCGGTGCTGAAGCCCAAGCTCGCTGCATCCAAAAAAGCGCAGCTCGCTTTCCACCCACCGTGCACGTTGCAACATGGGCAGCAGCTGCGTGGTGGTGTCGAAGATGGCTTGACCGCGCTGGGTTTTGGCGTGCAGACAGCGACGAATGACAGCCACTTGTGCTGCGGCTCGGCCGGCACGTACTCGGTGCTGCAGCCCGAGCTCGCCACCCAGCTACGGGACCGCAAGCTCAAGGCGCTGGAGCCGATCGCCGCCGACACCATCATCTCGGCCAATATCGGCTGCATTCAGCATTTGCAAAGCGGCACGGCGACGCCGGTGCGGCATTGGGTGGAGGTGCTGGACGAGGCGCTGCTGGTGCGCTGAGGCGCGTCGTTCAGACGTGCATCATCGCCGCCACCCCCAGCGCCACGCCCAGCGTGGCAACAAAGTACATGCCGTACTGCAGCCACTTGCGCCGCGTCAGCAAGGCGATGGCCGCCAGCGCGATGGAGATCTGCAGCGCCGTGGTCGCCTGGGCCCAGCGGTGGTGCAGGTGCAGTTGCTCATCGCTCTGGCGATCCCAATCCTTTGATCGTGCTTCGAGCTTCTCGGCGTCGAGCTTGATCTCGGCCTTCTCCTTCTTGTAGCGGTCGACCTCGTCCTTGTAGCCGGCGCGCTTGTCCTCGGGCGCCAGCACCACGGCCAGCTCAGCCAGGTTTTGTTTGCTGCTCTTGGCCTGGTAGTAGTTCCACTGGTTCGAGGCTTCGGTCTTGGTGATCGCGGCGTTGTTCTTGAAGAGGCCGGCATTGGCCTGCGTCGCGCCGCCCATGTAGGAAAAGAGCGCGCCCACGGTGGCGATGATGGCGGTGCTCACCGCCACCATGCCCGAAAAGCTGTCCTTCTCGCCGTGGCTGCCGTGTGCGCCCTGCGCGGCGTGCTCGAGTTCGTGGTCGTGGGGGCCGTGCACGTGGAAACCTGCGCCTGACATCGGATGTCCTGGGTGAGTTGAAAAGTGCGCGATTGTGCCGTCACCGGCGGCTGCGCGCGCTGTCCGACGACCCGCCGCGTGCCGCGCCTCGGGTGCGTGCGTTGCTGGCGCTGCTCGAACACGGTCACGGTGATGGCGCCCGGCTCGCAACCAGCCAGGCCGCAAACTGCTGCCACCCGGCTGTTTCTGCCAACGGCAGACGCGCGCCGTAGACGACCACGATGACCAGCGCGCCCACCAGCGTGGCCCGATGCAGCCGGCCCAGGGTGACCAGATCCCATGCGGCCAAGGGCAGCACGAAGGCGAGTGCCAGCAGGTCTGAATTGCCGAAGTACGGAATCGGAGATTCGGCGGCGGCGGCGGCGAAGGGCCAGCGCACCGTCGCCGCGTCGAGCATGCCGATGCTGGCCAGCAGCATCAGGCGTTTGTGACAGGGCCCATCGCGGCGCTGGGCCAGGGCCACCGCCACGAAGCCGCCGAAGACCAGCAGCGCTGACAGCGGCACGACGATGAACTGCAAGGGCGGCAGTGGCACATCGATGAAACCACCCGGTCGCCTGGCCGCGGTCAGCGCTGCCGCCACGCCGATCACCAGCATCGCCAGCACCAGGCCGGCGGCGAACTTGCCCAAGCGTCTGTGCCACAACCGCGCGCCGCGCGCCACCAGCAGGGCCTGCAGCGGCAGCAGCACATACCAGAGCGTGAAGGCCGCACCATGCCAGCGAAAGATGGGTTCGGGTGCTGCCGCCTGGGCCACACCGGGAAACCACGGCGATAGGTAGAAGCTGCGCGTGAACCCGAGCAGCACGGCCGCCAGCAAAGCCAGGGCCATGGCCAGGAAGAAGCGATGCTCGAGTTCGGCGCGTGGCCGCAGCAAGGTAGACATCGTGGCGTTCCCCGTGTGAGCGTGGCCGCGGCCGCGGCCGTGGCAAAGGCCTGCATCGCCAGTGCGCGACGGCGGCCCAGGATAATTCAGCCCATGTCCCAACAACGCATCGTGGTCGGCCTGAGTGGCGGCGTCGACTCGGCCGTCACCGCCTGGCTGCTGAAGCAGCAAGGGCATGAGGTGGTCGGCATCTTCATGAAGAACTGGGAAGGCGACGACGACGATGAATTCTGTTCGTCGAACATCGACTTCGTCGACGCCGCGGCGGTGGCCGACGTCATCGGCATCGCGATCGAACACGTCAACTTCGCCGCTGACTACAAAGACCGCGTCTTTTCCGAATTCCTGCGCGAATACCAGGCCGGGCGCACGCCCAACCCTGATGTGCTGTGCAACGCCGAGATCAAGTTCAAGGCTTTTCTCGACCACGCCATGCGCCTGGGCGCCGAGAAAGTCGCCACCGGCCACTACGCGCGGGTGCGCGAACGCGCCGGCCGGTTCGAGTTGCTGAAGGGGCTCGACCCCGGTAAAGATCAAAGCTATTTTCTGCACCGGCTGAACCAGGCGCAGCTCGCGCGCACGCTGTTTCCCATCGGCGAGCTGCACAAGACCGAGGTGCGCCGCATTGCCGCCGAGATCGGCCTGCCGAATGCGAAGAAGAAGGACTCCACCGGCATCTGCTTCATCGGCGAGCGGCCGTTCCGCGAGTTCCTGAACCGCTACCTGCAGGCCGAGCCGGGGCCTATGCTCGATGACCGTGGCCGCGAAGTCGGGCGCCACATGGGCTTGTCTTTCTACACGCTGGGCCAGCGCCAGGGCTTGGGCATAGGCGGCGTGAAGAGCGGTGGCGGCGAACACGCGCCGTGGTACGTGGCAGGCAAGGACATGGCGACTAACACGCTAAGGGTGGTGCAGGGGCACCAACACCCGAAACTCTTGTCGATGGCCTTGATCGCCGACGACCTGAGCTGGGTCGCCGGCGTGGCGCCAACGAGTGGCGACTACGCCGCGAAGTCGCGCTACCGCCAGGCCGACGCGCGCTGCCGGCTCGACCTGGACGGCGCGCAGATCAGTCTGCAGTTCGAGCAGCCGCAATGGGCCGTCACGCCGGGGCAGTCGGCCGTGGTCTACGACGGCGAGGTGTGTCTGGGCGGCGGTGTCATCAAGCAGCACAGCCTGGCGCCGCTTGACGCCATCGCATGATGCACATCACCGTGTTCGACCCGCGCGACGCCAGGGCGCTGGTCGAGATGTGGCGCGAAAGCTTCGAGCATGGTGTGGGGGTGAAAGACCCGCATGCGATCGAGGAGCAGGTGCAGTACCTGCTCGACACCGTGATGCCAAACCATGCCGTGCAGGTGGCCATGCATGGTGATCACATCGTCGGCTTCATCGCCTGCAACGCCGAGTCGGTGGCGCAGCTCTTTGTACGCGTCGCTTGCATCGGCCAGGGCATCGGCTCGGCCTTGTTGCGGCAGGCGATGGCGCAGTCCTCAGGCCGCTTGTGGCTCTACACCTTCGCCCGCAACCATCGCGCCTGTGCTTTCTACGAACACCACGGCTTCGTCGCCGTGGCGCGCGGCTTCGAGCCGAGCTGGCAGCTCGACGATGTGAAGTACGAGTGGGCACGCGGCGCGGCCACAATGCCGGCCGCGCCGCCCGGCCCTGTCGATTCATCAACCCTGCCACCCCTGCGATGACCGAAGCCCCTGCCAGCTCTGCCAACCCGGCGGCCGCGCCCGCTGCCATGCCCTCGCGCCTGGGGCACGCCACGCTGCGGCCGCCGCGGCGCCGGCGGCGCTGGCTCTGGCCGGTGTTGCTGCTGCTGGTGGTGCTGGCCGTGGCCGCCGCCATGCTCTCGCGCAAGACCGAGGTGCAGGCCAGCGGCGTGATGTCGGCCTACCCCTCGGCGCAGTACGCGCAGCTCACGGCTTCGGGCTACGTCGTGGCGCAGCGGCGCGCGGCGGTGTCGTCGAAAGCGACCGGGCGGCTGGTCGAGTTGAACGTGCGCGAAGGCTCGCGGCTCAAGGCCGGCGCCTTGATCGCGCGGCTCGACGCTTCGGACGTGGCCGCGCAGGCTCAGGCCGCTGCGGCCGGTGTGCAGCAGGCCGACGCCGGCCGGCGTGTGGCCGAAGCCGGTGTGCGCCAGGCGCAGGTGGAACTGGGCAACGCCGAGGCTGAGTTGCGCCGCATGGTTGACCTGCAGGCGCAGGGCTTCATGTCGGCGCAGGCGCTGGATGCCGCCAAGCGCCGCGTCGACGCCGCGCGTGTGGCCGTATCTTCGGCCTTGGCCGGTGTGGCTTCGGCGCAGGGTGCACACGCGGTGGCGCTGGCGCAGTTGAAGATCCAGCAGGTGAACCGCGACAACACCGAGGTGCGCGCGCCGTTTGATGGCGTGGTGCTGGTGAAAAACGCCAACGTCGGCGACATGATCACGCCGTTTTCCAGCGCCTCGGGCTCACAAGGCGCGGTGGTGACCATGGCCGACATGGGCACGCTCGAAGTCGAGGCCGATGTGTCCGAGACCAACGTCGGCCGCATCAAGGCCGAGCAGCCGGTGGAGATTGCGCTCGATGCCCTGCCGGGCGAACGCTTCCGCGGCTTCGTCGCCAGCGTCGTGCCCACGGTCGACCGCGCCAAGGCCACGGTGATGACGAAGATCCGTTTCGAGAAACTCGACGCGCGCGTGCTGCCCGAGATGAGTGCCAAGGTGGTGTTCATGTCGCAGGTGGCGAGCGACGCCGACTTCAAGCCGGTGATGGCCGTGAACCCGAAGACGGTGGTCGAGCGCGACGGCAAGAAGGCCGTGTTCCGTATCAGTGGCGACAGTGTCGAGCTGGTGCCGGTCAGCGTCGGTAGAACGTTAGGTGACGCGCTGGAAATCACAGTCGGCGTGCTCAAGGCCAGCGACCGGCTGGTGTTGTCGCCGGGTGAGAAGCTGGCTGCTGGCGCCAAAGTCGTGGTGGCGGGGAAGTAGCGGCATGGCCGAAGCGCTGATCAGCATTCGTGGGCTGCACAAGTCTTACCAGCGCGGCGGGCAGGAGATTCCCGTGCTGATGGGCATAGCCCTCGACGTCGCCGCCGGCGAGTTCGTCGCGCTGATGGGCCCCAGCGGCTCGGGCAAGAGCACCCTGCTCAATCTCATCGCCGGCATCGACAAGCCCAGCGCCGGCACCATCCGCATGGCCGGCGTCGACATCGCCACGCTGTCGGATGCGGCGCTATCCGACTGGCGCGCGGCGCAGGTCGGCTTCATCTTCCAGTTCTATAACCTGATGCCTGTGCTGACAGCCTTCGAGAATGTCGAGTTGCCGCTGCTGCTGACGGGCCTGAACGCGCGCGAACGCGGCGAGCGTGTGCAACAGATGCTCGAACTCGTCGCACTCGCCGACCGCGCCGACCACTACCCGAACGAGCTCTCCGGCGGCCAGCAACAGCGCGTGGCGATCGCACGCGCGCTCGTCACCGACCCGACGCTGATCGTCGCCGACGAGCCCACCGGCGACCTCGACCGCCACACCGGGCAGGAGGTGCTGAGCCTGATGGAGCGGCTGGTGCGCGAGTTCGGCAAGACCATCGTCATGGTCACCCACGACCCCAAGGCCGCGGCGCGGGCGGCTCGCCTGGTGCATCTGGAAAAAGGCGTGTTGGTCGACGAGGTGGTGGCCTGAGCGGCCGGCTTCGACAAGCCTGTCCTGAGCAAAGTCGAAGGGCTCAGCCTGAACGGAACTGCACCATGTTCGTCTTTCGCCTGCTGCTGAAAAACGCCTTCCGCCACAAGCTGCGCACGCTCTTGACGATGGTCGGGCTGGTCGTGGCCGTGTGCGCCTTCGGGCTGCTGCGCACCATCAATGACGCCTGGTATGCCGGCGCCAACGCCAGCTCCAGCACACGCCTCATCACGCGCAGCGCGACCTCGCTCACCGTCGCGCTGCCGCTGGCCTACGCCGAGCGGCTGCGCGCCGTCGACGGCGTGACGGCGGTGTCGTGGTCGAACTGGTTCGGCGGCATCTACATCGAGCCGCGCAACTTCTTCCCGCAGTTCGCGGTCGACGTCAACAGCTACCTCGCGCTGTACCCTGAATACGTCATCAACGACAACGACCGCCTGGCCTGGCTGCGCGACCGCCAAGGCGCGCTCGTCGGCCGCAAGCTGGCCGACAAATGGGGCTGGAAGATCGGTGACCAGATCCCCATCCGCGGCACCATCTACCCTGGCACCTGGAGCTTCACGCTGCGCGCCATCTGGGACGGCGCCGACGCGACGGTCGACGAGGGTCAGCTGCTCTTCCACTGGGCCTACCTCAACGAATTCGTGCGCGCCCGCGGCGCCCGCGCCAACCAGGTGGGCGTGTACGTGCTGGGCATCAACGAACCGAACAATGCCGCGCTGATCTCGCAGCGTGTCGACGCGCAATTCAAGAACTCGCTGGCCGAGACGCTGACCGAAACCGAGAAGGCCTTCCAGCTCGGCTTCGTGGCCATGAGCGAAGCCATCCTGCTGGCGCTGCAGGCGGTGAGCTTCATCATCATCGTCATCATCATGGCGGTGATGGCCAACACCATGGCCATGACGGCGCGCGAGCGGCTGGCCGAATACGCCACGCTCAAGGCACTGGGTTTCCCGCCCGGCTTTGTGGTGCGTCTGCTCTTCGGCGAAAGCCTCTTCATCGCCTTCATCGGCGGCGTTGCCGGGCTGCTCCTGACCTGGCCGCTGGCGGCAGGTTTTCGCTCGCTCACCGGCGCGCTCTTTCCGGTGTTCAAGGTCTCGGCCGAGACGATGGGCTTGCAGCTGCTGGCCTGCCTCGTTGTCGGTGTCGTCGCCGCCGCCTGGCCGGCGTGGAAGATGAGCCGCATCGACATCGTCGCCGGCTTGAGGCATGTTGCGTGATGAACGCCTGATGAACGCAGTTCCGTTCAGCTACGTGGCACGTAACTTGTGGGTTAGGCGCGTGACGACGCTGCTCACTGCCGCCGGCATGGCGCTGGTGGTCTACGTTTTCGCCACTGTCTTGATGATGAGCGAAGGCATACGCGCCACGCTCGTCGCCACCGGCCAGGACGACAACCTCATCGTGTTGCGCAAAGGCGCGGGTGCCGAGATCAACAGCGGCATTGCGCGCGCGCAGGCCGCCATCCTGGAAACGCTGCCCGGCATCGCGCGAGACGGCCTGGGCCGCGCGCTGGTGAGCAAGGAGCCGGTGATCCTGAACAACCTGCCCAAGCGCAGCAACGGCAAGCCGAGCAATGTGACGATGCGCGGCAGCGGCGACATCGGCCTGGCGCTGCGCCCGCAGCTGCGCTTGAGCGAAGGCCGCATGTTCCGCACCGGCAGCAGTGAAATCATCGCCGGCCGCGCCATCGCCAGCGGCTTCCAGGGCGTGGAGATCGGCAGCACGCTGCGCTTTGCCGGGCGCGACTGGAACGTGGTCGGTATCTTCGACGCCGGCCGCAGCGGATTTGATTCCGAGATCTGGGCCGATGCCGAGCAGCTGATGCAGGCCTTTCGCCGCCAGTCGTATTCGAGCGTGGTGATGAAGCTCGCCGACGAGTCGCTGTTCGAGCGCGTACGCGAGCAGATCGACACCGACCCGCGCCTCACGCTCGACGCCAAGCGTGAAGTGCGTTTCTACGCCGAACAAAGCGAAGCGCTGGCGACCTTCATCAGCATCCTGGGCACCTCGCTCTCGGTGATCTTTTCCATCGGCGCGGTGGTCGGCGCGATGATCACGATGTTCGGCTCGGTTGCCTCGCGCACCGGCGAGATCGGCACGCTGCGCGCGCTCGGATTTCGCCGCGGCGCGGTCTTGATCGCCTTCCTGAGTGAGGCGCTGCTGCTGTCGCTGGTGGGCGGCGCGGTGGGCTTGCTGGCGGCGAGCTTGATGCAGGCGGTGGACATCTCCACCACCAATTTCGCCACCTTCTCCGAACTCGCCTTCCAGTTCAAGTTCACGCCGGCGATTGCGCTCAAGGCGCTGCTGTTTGCGCTGGCGATGGGCGCGGTGGGCGGTTTCATCCCGGCCTGGCGCGCGGCACGGCTGAAGATCGTCGACTGCCTGCGCGCGGCATGATTCCGCCGGGCCACGGCTTTGCACGCGTGCTTGCGGCCGAGGGCGCGTCGAACTTCGGCACGATGCTCTCAAGGCTGGCCATCCCCTGGCTCGCCACCCTCGTCTTGAACGCCAGCGCCTGGCAGATGGCGCTGCTCTTGGTGGCCGACGTGGTGGCCGGCGCGCTGGCTTCGTTGCTGCTCGGCGCGATGGTCGACCGTCGCGGCAAACGCGGCGTGATGCTTGCGGCCGACGTGATGCGGGCGGCGTTGTTGGGGTTGGTGGCCCGGGCGGCGGCAACACAGTCGCTGACCATGACGGCGCTGCTGCTGGCCAGTGCTGCCGGCGCCTTGTTCACCGTCGCCTTCGAGCTGGCGCGTTCGGCCTGGATGGCGCAACAACTGGTGAGTGAACAACTGACCCGCAGCAACGCCAGGCTGGCGATGGTCGGCAGCCTGTCCGAGACGGCGGCCTTCGCGCTCGGCGGCTGGTTCTACCAATGGTGGGGTGCGGTGGTGGCGCTGCTCATCGATGCCGGGAGCTATGTGCTGTCGGCGCTGTGCCTGCGTGGCATCCACGAGCCGCCGCGGCACGAGCCATCGACGTCAGCCGCCACACCATGGCAGGGCTGGTGGCACGACGCGCGGGACGGCGTCGCGGCGCTGCTCACCAACCCGACGCTGCGCCGCCTGGCCCAACTCGAAGCGGTGACGGCGCTGGCACGCAGCGTCTCCGGAACCAGCTACATGATCTTCGTCGCGCGCGACATCGCGCTGCCCACCGGCACGCAGGGCGTGGTCTTCGCCATGGGCGGCCTGGGTGCGATCGTCGGTGCCGCCTGGGCGCCGCGGCTGGGGCTGCGCCTGGGTGCAGCGCGCACGATGGCGCTGGGCCTGGCACTGGCCTGCGTCGGCGCGGTTTGTGTGGCCGTGGTGCCGAATGCCGGCTGGCTGGGCATAGCCCTGCTCGTGGCGCAGCAGGTGATCGGCGATGCCGGCCATGTCATGCACCAGGTGCACGACCGCAGCCTGCGTCAGACGGCGGTGGGGTTTGAGTGGCTGGCGCGTGTGGACGGCGGCATCCGCAGCGTCGGCCAGCTGGCGACGCTGGCCGGCGCCATGCTCGGCGGCGCAATGGCCACGGCCGCCGGTGCGCGCTCGGCGTTGGTGCTCTACGCTTGCCTGTTAGCCGTGGCCGCGCTCATGGCACTGCGCGTCAATTCACTTCGGCGCTGAAGCTGCCGGCGGGGTCGGTGGCAGCGTCGCCGGTGTCGTCGGCGTGGGCACGGCCACACCCGGCATGAGCGAGATCTCTTCGGCCAGCGTCACCTTCGAGACGAAGTAGCGCGTGTCACCGAAGCACGACGTGGGCAGGCCGACCTTCTCTTCGTAGTGCAGCGTGGCGCGCCGGCCCATGACCTTGGTCACCTGCGCCGCGACTTCGTCGTCGATGATGGTGAAGAGGAACTTCTCGGGCGCGGCGCCGGGCATCGAGACCATCGCCAGCTCGCCTTCCCAGGTCTTGCAGACCCAGCCCTTGTTCGACAGCTTCTGCACCCAGCCGGCGCGTTCGCCCGACGAGAAGCTCCATTGCAGCGCGGCCCAGAAATAGGCAGCGGCCAAGGCGGCGAGCAGCACGAGGGCGATGAGGAAGCGTGTCATTCGGAGGTGCTGCGCAGGGAGGGAAGGGGCCGGATTATCGGCCGCTGTACACCAGCTCGGCCGCAGCCAGATCTTCCAGCGCGTGGCCCACCGACTTGAACACGGTGATCTCGGCGGCATCACGCCGCCCCGGGTGCTGGCCGCGGCACAGCTGGGCCAGCGTGGCTTGCAGCTGATGCGAACTGAAAGCGCCTTCACTGACGGCCTGCAGCAGGTCACCGGCCTTGAGCATCGCGTCGTCGCCGTCGACGAAGACCCGGCCGCGGGTGAAGCAAGCGCCGTCGCTTTCACGCATCTGCGGTGTGAAAGCGCCGATGAGGTCGAGGTGCGTGCCCGGCTCCAGCCAGGCGCCTTGCACCAGCGGCGTGGTGGCCAGCGTGGCGCAGCTCACGATGTGTGCCGCGCGCACGCCGGCGGCCAGCTCGGTGCACACATGCGCGTCCAGGCCGGCGCTGCGCCACTGCGCGGCGAGGGCCTGCGCCGCCTCCACGCGGCGCGCCCACACGTCGAAGCGCTCAAGCCGCGGCATGGCCGCGCGCATGGCCCAGGGCAGCTCGGCTGCCACGCGCCCGGCGCCGACCACGAGCAGCCGCTGCGCGTCAGACCGCGCCAGCATCGAAGCCGCCAGCGCCGAGGCTGCCACCGTGCGCCGCGTGGTCAGGGCCATGCCGTCCATCTGCGCCAGCGGCACGCCGGTGTCGGCGTCGAAGAGGGTGTAGACCGCGTGCAGCGCAGGCAGCTTACGTTGCGTGTTAGCCGGGAAGACGTTCACCGCCTTCAGGCCGATGAAGTGGCCGGCGCGCCAGGCCGGCATCAAGAGCATGGTGCCGGCGGGTGAGCCGTCGGCGGCGGCGATGGCGTGCACGTGCCGCGGCGGTGTCTCGCAGCCGCTGATGAACAGCTTGCGCAGCGCCGCCACCAGCGCCGGGTACGGCAGCGCTGCGGCCGTGGCGTCGGCGTCGAAGTGCTGCATCAGCGCGCAGCGCTGGCGTCATCCGCGGCCGGCTCGCGGCAGCGGAACATGCCCCAGCCCAACATCGTCATCACCACCGCATCGTGCTGGTTCATCACCGTCCAGCTGCCGTGCACCAGGCCCGCGCCGGGACGGCTGGCCATAAGCCGCGCGGCCAGCACCTCGTAGCGCACGCGCAGCACGTCGCCGGGGAACACGGGTGCCAGCCAACGCAGCTGCTCGACGCCGGGCGAGCCCAGGCTCGCAGCGTCGAGCAAAAAGCCGTCGCACATCATGCGCATGGCCATGGCCGCGGTGTGCCAGCCGCTGGCGCACAGGCCGCCGAAGAGCGAAGACCTGGCGGCTTCTTCGTCGACGTGAAAGGGTTGCGGGTCGAACTGCGTGGCGAAAGCCAGGATGGTTTCCCGCGTCACGGCGGTGGCGCCGAATTCGAGGCGCCGGCCGACATGCAGGTCTTCCCAATACCAGCGGGGCGTGCGGGTTGCAGCGGTCACGATGCGGCGCGGTGGGCCAAAGAGCGGCAAGCATAGCAACCCCACTTCGCGGCCAGAATCACGCCTCGCTCACTGCCCCCATACGACCATGACCGCACTCGTGCTCGGCCTGATCCTCTTCCTCGGCGTGCATTCGATGCGCATCATCGGTGACGCGCAGCGCATGGCGCTGATGCAGCGACTCGGCGCCAACGGCTACAAGGGCGTGTACGCGCTGACGGCCGGCATCGGCCTGGCGCTGATCCTCTGGGGCTACAGCGTGGCGCGCCTCAACCCCGTCGCGCTGTGGACGCCGATGTTGTGGGCACGCCATCTCGCGCCGCCCTTGACGCTGCTCGCCTTCATCCTGCTGGCGGCGGCCTACGTGCCGCGCAACCACTTCAAGGCGCGGCTGCACCACCCGATGGTGCTGGGCGTGAAGCTCTGGGCCCTGGCGCACCTGCTGGCGAACCACACACTGGCCGACCTGCTGCTCTTCGGCGGTTTCCTGCTCTGGGCGGGCTTTAGTTTTCGCGCGGCACGTGGGCGTGACCGCGCGGCCGGCGCCACGTACGCGCGCGGCACAACGGCGATGACCGCGCTCACCCTCGTCATCGGCGTTAGCGCCTGGGCCGCCTTCGCGCTGTGGCTGCACCGCGCCTGGCTCGGCGTGGCACCCGGATGGTGAATGAGGCCTTGGCCGACGCACAATC
This sequence comes from Rubrivivax sp., assembly GCA_031365825.1. Classification (GTDB taxonomy): domain Bacteria; phylum Pseudomonadota; class Gammaproteobacteria; order Burkholderiales; family Burkholderiaceae_C; genus Rubrivivax. Next base: position 24,908 of record JANLYV010000162.1, read on the forward strand.
CAGCCCGCTTCGAAACGAACCATCGCGCCAGACCACTTCGCTCCCAGGAGACCGCACCATGACCACCCGAAGGCTTCATCTGCTGGCGCTGGCCGCGTTGGCAGCACTGGCGGCATCCAGCGCCGCACTGGCCCAATCCGACACCGTGAAGATCGGCGTCATCCTGCCGATGACCGGGCAGTCGGCCTCGACCGGCAAGCAGATCGATGCCGCCATCAAGCTGTGGCTGGCGCAGAACGGCACGCGAGCCGGCGGCAGACGAGTCGAGGTGATCATCAAGGACGATGCCGGTGTGGCCGACACCACGCGCCGCCTGGCACAGGAGCTGGTGGTCAACGACAAGGTCGTGGCACTGGCCGGCTTTGGCCTCACGCCGCTGGCCCTGGCCACCGCGCCCATCGCCACGCAGAGCAAGACGCCGATGGTGGTGATGGCCGCCGGCACCTCGATGATCACCGAGTCCAGCCCGTACATCGTGCGCACCAGCTTCACGCTGCCGCAGGCCGCGGTGGGCATGGGCGAGTGGGCGCCCAAGAACGGCATCAAGAAGGTGGTCACTCTGGTGTCGGACTTCGGCCCGGGCAACGATGCCGAGAAGTTCTTCGTCGACCGCTTCCTGCTCAATGGCGGCACCGTGCTCGAGAAGCTGCGCACGCCGCTGCGCAGCCCCGACTTCGCGCCCGTCCTGCAGAAGGTGCGCGATGCCAAGCCCGATGCCTTGTACGTCTTCCTGCCCTCGGGCCAGGGCGCGCAGTTCATGAAGCAGTTCGGCGAGCGCGGGCTGGACAAGGCGGGCATCCGTTTGATCGGCACCGGCGACATCACCGACGACGACCAGTTGAACGACATGGGCGACGTGGCGCTCGGCGTGGTCACCACCCAGCACTACTCGGCCGCGCATCCGAGCGCGGCGAACAAGAAGTTCGTCGACGCCTTCCAGGCTGCCAACAAGTTCCGCCCCAACTTTATGGCGGTGGGCGGCTTCGATGGCATGCGCGTGATCTACAACGCGCTGAATGCCACCAAGGGCGCCGGCGGCGATGCGCTGCTGGCGGCGATGAAGGGCCAGATCTTCGAGAGCCCGCGCGGCCCGGTGCTGATCGACGCGCAGACGCGCGACATCGTGCAGGACATCTACACGCGCAAGGTGGAGAAGCGGGACGGCCAGCTCTGGAACATCGAGTTCGACGTGCAGAAATCGGTGAAGGACCCCGGCAAGCTGAAGTGACTTTGAGCTGACGCTGGCCCGGTCGATGCTGACGCTGCTCTTCGACGGCATCGCCTACGGCATGCTGCTGTTCGTGCTGGCCCTCGGGCTGGCGGTGACCATGGGGTTGATGAACTTCATCAACCTGGCGCATGGCGCGTTTGCGATGGCCGGCGGCTACATCCTGGTGCTGCTGATGCAACGCGCCGGCTGGCCCTTCCTGGCCTGCCTGCCGGCCGCCTTCGTGCTCACCGCGCTGCTCGGCGCCGTGCTCGAGCGCCTGGTCTACCGCCCGATGTACGGCAAGCCGCACCTCGACCAGGTGCTGTTCTCGATCGGCCTGACCTTCATGGCCATGGCCGCGGTGGACTACACCATGGGCAGCTCGCAGCAGAACGTGCAGCTGCACGAGTGGCTGCGCCAGCGCTTCGAGTTCGGCACCGAGCCGTGGATGTTGGGCATGGGCGCGTACCGCCTCTTCATCATCGTCTGCTGCGTCGCGCTGGCGTTGGGGCTGCAAGCGATCTTGAGTGGCACGCGCTTCGGCAGCCGGCTGCGCGCCGCGGTGGACGACCCGCGAGTGGCTGCCGGCCTGGGCATCCCGGTCGACCGCGTGTTCCTGCTCACCTTCGCTGTGGGCTCGGGCCTGGCCGGCCTGGGCGGCGCGCTCGGCGCCGACATCCTCGGTGTGGAGCCGAGCTTTCCGCTGAAGTTCATGGTGTACTTTTTGATCGTCTGCGCGGTCGGCGGCACGAGCTCGATCACCGGCCCGCTGGTGGCGGCCTTGGTGCTGGGCGTGGCCGATGTGACGGGCAAGTACTACCTGCCCAAGCTCGGCGCCTTCATCGTCTACGTGCTGATGATCGCCATCCTGTTGTGGCGGCCGCAGGGCCTGTTCACGCGCGAGGCCAAGCACTGATGGGCAAGGCCGCCGAACGACTCATGCGGCCCTCGAAATGGCGCGCATGGGAGATCGCGCTGTGGCTGCTGATCTGGGCCATGCCGCTGGCCTTTGCCCAGCATGCGGCGCTGATCAACGAGATCGCCATCCTGGCGTTGTTCGCGCTCTCGCTCGACCTGATCCTGGGCTATGCCGGCATCGTCTCGCTCGGCCACGCGGCCTTTTTCGGCACCGGCGCGTATGCCGCCGCGCTCTTTGCCAAGCACGTCTTGCCCGACCCCTTGATCGGCCTGGCCGTGGGCACGCTGTGCGCTGCATTGCTCGGCGCCTTGACCAGCCCGATGATCGTGCGCGGCACCGACCTCACGCGGCTGATGGTGACCATGGGCGTGGCGCTGTTGCTGCTGGAACTGGCCAACAAGTTCGATGGCCTGACCGGCGGCGCTGACGGCCTGCAGGGCGTGGTGATGGGCGCGCTGCTCGGCCAGTTCGAGTTCGACCTCGGCGCGCGCGTGGCCTCGCTCTATTCGCTGGCGGTGTTGTTCACGGCCTTCGTGCTGCTGCGCCGCATCGTGCATTCGCCGCTGGGTATTTCGATGCAGGCGTTGCGCGACAACCGGCTGCGCGTCACGGCCCTGGGCATGTCGGTGCAAGGCCGGCTGGCCGCGGTGTACACGCTGGCCGCCGCGCTGGCCGGTGCCGCCGGCGCGCTGCTGGCGCAGACCACAGGCTTCGCCTCGCTCGACGTGCTGGAGTTCCACCGCAGTGCCGACGTCATGCTGGCGCTGGTCATCGGCGGTGCCGGCTGGCTCTGGGGCGGGCTCATCGGCGCCATCGCCTTCAAGGTGCTGCACGACCTGATCTCGGCCGTGACGCCGCAGTACTGGACCTTCTGGATCGGCCTCTTTCTGGTGGTGCTGATGCTGGTCGGGCGCGAACGCTTGTTCCGGCCGGCTTCGTGGTTCAAGCGGAGGGCATCGTGACCGCCGAAGTCGTGCTGCAAACCGTCGATCTGGTGAAGCGCTTCGGCGGCATCACGGCCACGCAGAATGTGTCGATGAGCCTGCGTCGCGGCGCGCGCCACGCGTTGATCGGGCCTAACGGCGCGGGCAAGACGACGCTCATCAACCTGCTCACCGGTGTGCTGCCACCCACCTCTGGACGCGTGTTATTGCGCGGCCACGACATCACCGATCTGGCGCCGCACAAGCGTGTGGCACTGGGCCTGGTGCGCACCTTCCAGATCAACCAGCTCTTCGCCTCGCTCACGCCACTGCAGAGCCTGGCCCTGGCCGTATCGAGCCGCGCCAATGCGGCACAGCGCTGGTGGCGCAGCCTCGGCAGCGACGCCGCCATCGCCGCTGAGTGCGAAGCGCTGCTGGTGCAGTTCCGCCTGGCCGACCATGCCGATCGCCTGACGCGCGAGCTGCCCTACGGCAAACGGCGCCTGCTTGAAATTGCGCTGGCGGTGGCGATGAAGCCGAGCGTGCTGCTGCTGGACGAGCCCGCCGCCGGCGTGCCCGCGGCCGAGCGCCAGGACATCCTGGACACCGTGGCCGCGCTGCCGGCTGAGGTCTCGGTGTTGCTCATCGAGCACGACATGGACCTGGTGTTCAGCTTCGCCAAAAGCATGACCGTGCTCGTCAACGGTGCCGTGCTCACCGAAGGCAGGCCCGAGCAGATTGCGGCCGACCCGCAGGTGCGGGCGGTGTACCTGGGCCAGACCGAGGTGCAGCATGGCTGAGCTGTTGCGCGTCGAGGCCTTGACCTGCGGCCACGGTGAATCGGTGGTGCTCAGCGACGTGAGCTTCGCGCTCGAAGGCGGCCGCTCGCTGGCGCTGCTCGGCCGCAACGGCACCGGCAAGACGACCCTGCTCGACACGCTCGTGGGTGTGACGCGGCGCCATGCCGGGCGCATCACACTGGCCGGGCGCGAGATCCAGTCGCTGGCCGTGCACCTGCGCGCCGCGGCCGGCATTGGCTGGGTGCCGCAGGAGCGCAACATCTTCAAGTCGCTGACGGTGGACGAAAACCTCTCGGCCGTCGCGCGCCCTGGGCCCTGGGATGCGAAGCGCGTGTTCGAGCTCTTCCCGCGCCTGGCCGAGCGCCGCCGCAACCTGGGCACGCAACTCTCGGGCGGCGAGCAGCAGATGCTGGCCTTCGCCCGCGCGCTGGTGCTGAACCCCAAACTGCTGCTGCTCGACGAGCCGCTCGAAGGCCTGGCGCCGATCATCGTCGAGGAGTTGCTGCGTGCCATCCGCCGTGTGGCGCGCGACGAAGGCCTGTCGTCGATCGTCGTCGAGCAGCATCCGCAGATGGTGCTGGGTGTCACCGACGATTGCATCGTGCTCGACCGCGGCGGCATCGCCTTGCGCGCCAGCAGCGCAGCGCTGCGCGCCGACGCGAGGCCGCTCGATGCCTGGCTTGGCGTCGCGTCGCATGGGGCGTGAGAGCCGCAGCGCATGCGGCGTCGGTCAACTTATCTCGAATGGGCTCGGTGGTGACGGCACGATGCAGCGCCGCTTGCGCACAGCCTGGCGACACGAGGGCTTGTCGAACACGCCGTCGGCACGCGCGTGAGGCTGAAGCCGGCCACCGTGCATCCCCCCGATGGGGGTTGGCCCGGGGGCCCCCGTTTTTCCACCACCGGGGTGATGGTGCGTCCGCCGCGACGGCGCGAGCATGGCGGCCATCGACAACCAGGAGTACCCCATGCCTCAACTGCCACGCTGGTTGTTACCTTCACGCCAGTTGCCACCCCCCACGCGCCGTCGCCATCACGATGAGCCCGTGCTCGAAGAAGACGAGAAGCCGCTGGGCTGCGGCTGGTTCGACTCGAGCCACGAACTGCAACGCGGGCTGCACGTGGTCGAGATCGCGCCGCGTGCCACCGCGCCGGCCTGACGGGCACAATGCCCGCATGCCAGGCCAGCAGCCACCCGCGATCGACCTTCTGACGCCGCGCCAGCGCTGGGTCTGCTTCGAATGCGACGCCGCCTACGCGCAAAGACCACTGGGCAAGGACGACTTGCTGCGCTGCCGCCGCTGCGGCGCCACGCTGGCACGCGGACACGGCCTCGGGACCGACGGCCAGCTCGGTCTGGCGGTGGGTGCACTGTTGACTTTCGCCATCGCCAGCCTCAGCCCCATCGTCACGCTCGAACTGCGTGGCATGCACTCGGTGGCCACGCTGTTCGAGGCCACGCGCGACACCTGGTTGGCCGGTGAACATGGCGTGGCGATGTTGTCGGCGGCCACCGCCTTTGTCTTCCCGTTGCTGGTCATCGTGCTGCACTTGTGGGCGGTGTTGCCGTTGGTGCTGGGCCGCCGCGCCTGGGGCCTGGCGCGTGTGCTGCGCGTGCTGCGCTGGGTCATGCGCTGGAGCATGGTCGAGGTCTTCATGCTCGGCGTGCTCATCGCCGTGGTGCGCAGCGCCGGGATCACCCACATCGTGCTCGGGCCGGGAATCTTTGCCTATGGCGTGTTGACGGTGCTGCTGACGGGCATGCAGGCGGCAGGGCTGGACGCGCTGTGGCGCCATGTCGACGACGTGCGGGCATGAGACACCCTGTGTCAACCCCGGCGCTGCGGGCCGAGCGCCGGGCCGCTCCCAAGCCGGCCCGCATCCCCTCGGGGGATCGACCGACGTACTCGTCGGACGAGGGGCTGTCATGAGCACGACCTACGCACTGGCCGATGCGCTGCGCGTTCGTGGCTGCGAATGTTGTGGCCTGGTGACCTCAGTCGCCGCGGCCGACGCGAAGTTGCGCTGTGCCCGTTGCGATTTTCCCTTGCACCGGCGCAAGCCGCAAAGCGTGCAGCGCACGGCGGCCTTGCTGGCCACCGCCGCGCTGCTGTACATCCCGGCCAACCTGCTGCCGGTGATGTCCACGCGCAGCGTCTTCGGGCGCGACAGCCACACGCTGGTGGGCGGCATCGTGGAGCTCTGGCATTCGGACGCGGTCGAGCTGGCGCTGATCGTCTTCATTGCCAGCATCGCCGTGCCGATCTTGAAGATCGCCGCGCTGGCGCTGTTGTGCTGGACCGCGCACCGCCGCTCGTTGTGGCGCCAGCGCGAACGTGCCGGGCTGTATCGTGTCGTCGAAACGGTGGGTCATTGGTCGATGCTCGATGTCTTCGTGGTGGTGTTGCTGGTGGGCATGGTGCGCTTCGGCATCCTCGCCCGCGTCGAGCCCGAGGCCGGGCTGCTGGCCTTCGGCGGCGTGGTCGTGGCCACCATGCTGGCCTCGGCCTGTTTCGACCCGCGGCTGATCTGGCCGCAGCCGGCTGACTTGCGTGAAGCTGGCGAAGCGCGGCGCGCACCATGAACACGCCCGAACCCGAAGCTGGCGCGGACCCGGTGGAGCCGGTGTTGTCGCGGCAGAACCGGCTGCACCTCTCGCTGGTGTGGATCGTGCCGTTGGTGGCGCTGGTCATCGGCGTGGTGCTGGTGGTGCGCTCGGTGACGCAGAGCGGGCCCGAGATCCTGATCGAGTTCCGCAGCGCCGAAGGCCTGGAGGCCGGGCGCACCGAGGTGCGCTTCAAGGAAGTGGTGGTGGGCCAGGTGCGCCGCGTCCGGCTCAGCCCGGGCCTGAGGCGCGTGCTCGTCACCGTCGCGCTGGACAAGAGCGTGGCCAGCCTGGCGGTGGAAGACACGCGCTTCTGGGTGGTGCGCCCGCGCATCGGCACCGCCGGTGTCAGTGGCTTGGCGACGTTGGTCTCCGGCGCCTACATCGGTGTCGATGCCGGCGTGTCGGAAGAGTCGCGCAGCGAATTCATCGGCCTGGACGTGCCGCCGCTGGTGTTGCGCGGCGAGCCCGGGCGCAGCTTCGTGCTGCGTGCCGATGACATCGGCTCGCTCGATGTCGGCTCGCCGGTCTACCACCGCCGCATCCGCGTCGGCCGCGTCGTCGGCTACACGCTGCAGGCCGATGGCCGGGCGGTGCAGGTGCAGGTCTTCATCGAAGCGCCGCACGAAAAGCTGGTGACGAAACAGGCGCGCTTCTGGAACGCCAGCGGCGTGGACCTGACGCTCAGCGCCAGCGGCCTGACGCTGAACACACAGTCCATCGCCTCGGTTATTGCCGGCGGCCTGGCCTTTGCCGTGCCCGAAGGCGGCGAGGCCGCGCCGGCGGCTGAAGCGGGCCAGCAGTTTCAGCTCTTTGCGACGCAGCGCGCCGCACTCGCGCCCGAAGACGGCGAGCCGCTGCGCATCCGCATGGTCTTCAACCAGTCGCTGCGCGGGCTGGAAGTCGGCGCGCCGGTGGAGCTGCTGGGCGTGCCGCTGGGCACGGTGCGCAGCATCGAGTTCCAGCACGAAGAGTCGGCAACGCGGCTGCCGATCGAGGTCACGGCCGACATCTACCCGCTGCGCCTGGGCGGGCTGCGCGAGCGCATCGCCGCCAAGGCCGGCGGTGGTGACAGCGGCGACCGGCAATTCCTGAAGCAGCTGATCACGCGCGGGCTGCGCGCACAGGCGCGCACCGGCAACCTGCTCACCGGCCAGCTCTACGTCGCGCTCGACTTCGTGCCCAAGGCGCCTGCCGTAACCTTCGACGCCGGCGCTGCCGTGCCGACCCTGCCCACCACCCAGGGCGCGCTGAGCGACGCGCAGGCGCAGCTCACCGACATCCTTGGCCGCGTCTCCAAGGTGCGCTTCGACGAGATCGGCGGCGACCTGCAGGAAACACTGCGCAGCGTGCGCCAGATGGGCGAGTCGCTGCAGACGGTGCTGGGCAGTACCGACAGCACCATCAAGCAGCTCAACCCGAAACTGCAGCAGACCTTGAGCGACCTGCAAAAGACGCTGGGCGCGGCCGAGCAGACGCTGCGCAGCGCCGAGAGCAACATCGTGGACACGCAGGCGCCACTGCAACGCAGCACCAGCGCCGCACTGGCCGAGCTGCAGCGCGCGGCGCAGTCCATGCGCGTGCTCGCCGACTACCTGCAACAACATCCCGAGACGCTGCTGCGTGGCAAGCCGGCCGATCCGGTGGTGGAGGGCGCGCGATGAAGGCCCGCCTCGTGTGTGGGCCGTGGCTGCTGTGCCTGGGCATGGCCCTGGCTGGCTGTGGCACGGCGCCACCGACGCGGCTGCACTCGCTCTTGCCGGCGCCGGCTGCAGCTGCGGCCCCTGCCGCCGCGATCGGCACACCGGTGGCCGCGAGCTGGGAACTGGCGGGCGTCAACGTGCCGGCGCAGGTGGATCAACCGCAGTGGCTGGTGCGCCTGGCCGACGACAGCCTGGTGGCGCTGGAGCACGACCGCTGGGTCGCGCCGCTAACCGACGAGATACGCGGTGCGCTGGTGCAGCACATCGCCGCCGCATTGCAGGCTGCGCCACTGCGCAACGCGGCGCTGGCGGTACCGGCGCCGCGCTGGCGCATCAACGTCGAGGTGATGCGGCTTGACGCGTCACCGGGCCGCTACAGCCGTTGGGATGTGGCCTGGACGCTGCAGCGTGTCGGCGCCGCGGCCCCGGCGCTGCGCTGCCGTGGTGTGTTCGAACAGGCAGCCGCAGCCGGGCTGCCGGCACTGGCCGCGGCGCATCGCGCCAACATGGCGCGACTGGGTGACGCGCTCGCCGCTGACCTGCGCCGGCTGTCAGCCTTGCCTGAAGGCACCCGCGCGGACTGCGCCGCGGCGTAGGCGCTAGCGCGGCAGCGCCGCGAGCCGCGCGCGCACCGCGTCGGCAGGTTTGACGAAGCCGCCGGCGCTGTAGACCGTCAGTGCGCGCTCGTAGAACTCACGCGCCGCAGCGGCCTGGTTGCGCCGCACTTCGGTGTCGCCGGCCAGCAGCAAGTCCAGGCCGATGCGGTCAGGCAAGCCCAGCCGCTGGTCGATGGCCAGCGCCTGCGCCAGCGTCGCGGCGGCCTCGGCCGTCTGCCCGAGTTGAAGTTGCGCCCGGCCGAGCTGGCGTTGGCCGTTGGCCAACTCGGCCGGCTGCTCCGCGGCGAGCGTGATGGCGCGCCCGGCTTCGGCGGCGGCGCCGGCGGCGTCGCCACGCTGCAGTGCGACATGCGCTCGCACGTTGGCCAGCACGGCGCCCACGTCGCACGGCGCCGGGCAGGCGGCCAACGCGCTGGCGGCGGCTTGCAGCGCGGCGTCGAGATCGTTGCTGTCGGCGTGGAGCAAGGCCTTGCGCGCCGCGGCACGCGCTTGCAACGCGGTGCCATAACGCTGCGGTGCGGCCAGGATGCGGTCGAGCCGGCCATGCGCCAGCGCCGCCTCACCGCGACGCGAATGCACCAGCGCCAGGTTGAGCAGCGCCGCGCCGGCGAGCTCGAAGTCTTCGACCGATTCGGCCGCCGCCAATGCGCGTGCATAGAGCGTTAGCGCCTGCTCGAGCTCGCCCGCGGCCAACGCGCGTGCGGCCTGCTGGCTGGCGCTGGCGGCACTTTGCTGAGGCGCGCTGCGCAGCGCTGGCGGCGTGCCGCAGCCGGCCAGCATGGCCGCGGCCAGCAGACCTGCGGCGATGGTCGCGGCGTCAAGGCGCCGGGGGCTGGCGCAGCGCGCTGCTGTCATGGCTGTCGATGGGCAATTGCGTGGGCGGTGGTGGCGGCAGCAGGCTGCGCAGCGGCCACGACTGGCGCAGCCCCTGCATCATCTCGCGCGACTCGTCCACCAGCGGCGGCGCGGCACGCAGCAGCGGCGGCAGCCCGGTGGCGGCGGCACTGGCGATGGTGCGCGTGTCGCGCAGCACGGCATCGAGATGGCCGAGCATGTCTTCGCTCTTGCCCAGGATGGCGGGCAGCTTGCCATTCACCGTGTCGAGGCTCTTCTCCGCCTGGCCGATGAGCCCGCCCAGGCGCTGCAGCGAGCGGTTGGCCTCCACCATCGCGGCTTGCGACTGCACACCCAGGCCGGCGGCGCGGGTACGCATCTCGGCGCTGAGAGACTGCACATGTTTGCCCGTCTCGGCCAGCGCCAGCGTCAGCGCGTTGACGTTGCTGACGATGGTGTCGATGTCGCCCTTGCGTTCACGCGCCACGGCCGTGAGCTGCTTGATGTCGTCGAGGATGGGCGCGAAGCGTGCGCGCAGGTCGTCGGCGATGTCGGTCAGTGTGCCGCGCCGCGCGAAGGCCACGCGCGGATCAGCGGGTGGCATCGGCGTCTTCGCGCTGCCGGCGCGCAGGTCGATCGAGGCCGGCCGCAACTGTTCGCGGATGACCACGGCGCGGGCGTCGCTGCGCAGGTGGCCGAAGGGCTCGGCGTCGATGCTCAGCACCACGCGCACGCTCAGGTCGTCCTGCAGCTCCATGCTCTGGATCTTGCCGATGCGAAAGCCGCTCATGCGCACGGTCGTGCCTGGCGCCAGGCCGAACACATCATCCGCGATGAAGTAGACCTGCTCGCGCCCGGAGAACACGCCCTGCTGCCAGGCGATGCCGCCCACCAGCGCCGCGGCAAGCACCACGGCCAAGACCAACAACGCCGCGATCTGGCGCCCGCGCGAGAGCAGCGGCGGCGGCTTGGGGGTCGGCGTGGGCGTCGGCGCGGGGGTCGGCGCAGGTGTCGGCGCACTTGGGCGCGCGGAATCGGGCGACGCGTCGTTCACAGCAGAAGTACCAGCAGCGCGATCACGTCCACCACCATCACGAAGCTCAGGCTGCCCAGGCATGCGGCGACCACCGCCTTGGGAATATCGCCGACATCACTGCCCACTTGCAGACCATGGTAGCAGGCGATGACGGCGATGCCGGCGCCGAAGATCAGGCCTTTCAAGATCGATAGTGGCACCTGCGACCAGCTCGCCGCAGTGAAGAACGAATCGATCTCGAATTCGAGCTCGGTACCCAGCGTGATGGAGCTCGCCAGCAGCGCCGTGGTGATGGCGATGAACTGGAAACAGCTCACCAGCGCCGCGGCCGAAATGGCCGTGCCCAGCAGGCGCGGCAGCACCACTTCTTCTTCATGCGTGATGCTGCTCCAGTGGCTGTCGTGGATGCCGCCGCGCAGTTGCATCAGCGCCACTTCAGCGGCGATGGCCACGGCACTTCTCACGATGATGATGAGCGCCGTGAGCAGTGGCCCGAGCTCGCGCACGCCGCCCCAGACGATGGCTTTCAACACGGTGTCGTCGTCGGGGCCGAGCAGGTCGAGCACGCGCGTGACGACGATGGCGCCGAAGACCACGGCGGCCAGGGCGATGTAGGGCAGGGCCTGCACGCCAGTGACCTGGATCTGCCGCGCCAACGCAGCACGCACGGCCGGCAGGCGCATCAGGTCGCGCCGCGTGAAGGCGTGCGCGAGCATGGAGCTGTAGCCCAGGGCGAGGCGGGCGGTGGTGGCGATCATGGACGGGACCGGGTCGCCGCGATGATGACAGCCATCGACCTCAGATCGTGAAGTCGTAGTCGATGGTCAAGGGCGCATGGTCGGAGAAGCGCTGGTCGAGGTAGATCGATGCGCGCCGCGCCGTCGCGGCGAGGGCCGGTGTGGCGAAGTGGTAGTCCAGCCGCCAGCCCACGTTCTTGGCCCAGGACTGACCGCGGTGGCTCCACCAGGTGTACTGCTCGGGCTCCTGGTTCAGCGTGCGAAAGACATCGACCAGGCCGCCCGCGTCAAAGAGCTTGTCTAGCCAGGCGCGCTCCTCGGGCAGGAAGCCGCTGTTCTTCTGGTTGCTCTTCCAGTTCTTCAGGTCGATGGCCTTGTGCGCGATGTTGATGTCGCCGACGAGGATGAACTCGCGCTCGGCCTTGAGCTCAATCAGATGCGCGTAGACATGCGCGAGGAAGCGGAACTTGGCGGCCTGGCGCAGTTCACCGCTGGTGCCGCTGGGGAAGTAGCAGCTGATGATGCTGAGCTTGCGCGTGGGCGTGTCGAAGCGCGTCTCGACCCAGCGCCCTTCGGCATCGAATTCCTTGTTGCCTGTGCCGGTGATGACGGCACTCGGCGTCTTCTTCGTGAACAGGCCGACGCCGGCATAGCCTTTCTTCTCCGCAAAGTGGTAGTGGGCTTTCAAGCCCGCGACTTCGTCGAAGCGCCCGGCGACGTCGGCGGCCTGGGCCTTGACTTCCTGCACGCCCATACAATCTGTGCCCGTTTGCCCGGCCCACTCGACAAAGCCCTTGTTGGCCGCGGAACGAATGCCGTTCAAGTTGAGCGTGATCAGTCTGAAAGCCAAGGATTACCCCTCATGACGAGCCACACGGCAGACGATCTGGCGCAGGATTTCGTGCGCTTCTCGGTGGCCAGCGGCGTCCTGCGTTTCGGTGAATTCAAGACCAAGGCCGGGCGAGTTTCACCGTACTTTTTCAACGCCGGCTTGTTCGACGACGGCGCCAAGCTCGGCACACTCGCCGCATTTTATGCACGCCGCTTGCTGGCCAGCGGCGCGCAGTTCGACATGCTCTTCGGCCCGGCCTACAAGGGCATCACGCTGGCCGCGGCGGTGGCCATCGAGCTCGCACGGCTGGGCCGCAATGTGCCCTTTGTCTACAACCGCAAAGAGGCCAAAGATCACGGCGAAGGTGGCACGTTGGTCGGCGCCAAGGTCGCAGGCCGCGTTCTCATCGTCGACGACGTGATCTCGGCCGGCACCTCGGTGCGCGAGTCGCTGGCCATGATCACTGCGGCCGGGGCCACACCTTGTGGTGTGGTCATCGCACTCGACCGGCAGGAGAAGGCGGTGCAGGACGGACGCGACATGCCCTGGTCGGCTGCCCAGTACGTCACGACCCAATTGCAACTGCAGGTGACATCGATAGCAGGGCTGGATGACTTGTTGCGGTATCTTCGTGTGGGGGGTGACCCCTCGTTGCATGCCCATGCTGGGCCAGTGCAGACTTATCGCGATCGTTACGGAGTTTGAATGCCGCTGATGGACACCTTGGGCCTCGCTTGCTGCCGCGCCGCCGCCGGCATGTTGCTGGCCTGCTGTGCGGTGTATGCCGCCGTCGCGCTGCCCGCGCGGGCGGCAGCGGCAGCGCCTGGGGGCACGTCGACGGCGATCTACACCTGCACCGACGACCATGGCCGCAAGCTCACCTCCGACCGCCCAATTGCCGAGTGCACCGCCAAGGACCAGCGCGTGCTCAACCGCGACGGTTCGTTGCGCGAGGTCAAGCCACCGACCCTCACTGCCGAAGAGCGCGCCGAGCAGGAGGTGCGTGAGCGCAAGTCCGCCGAGTTGCGCATGACCGCCGCCGAAGCCGTGCGACGCGACCGCACACTGCTGGCGCGTTACCGCGACGAAGAGGCGCACCGCAAGGCGCGCGCGACCTCGCTCGATACCGTCAAGCTGGCGATGAAAGCGTCAGAGCAGCGGATGCTGCAACTGGCTGCGGAGCGCCGGCCCCTTCTCGACGAGGCCGAGTTCTACAAGGGCAAGCCGCTGCCTGGAAAGCTGAAGGCCGCGATGGACGCGAACGACGCAGCGCTCGACGCGCAGCGCTCGTCGATGGCCAACCAGGAAGCTGAAGTCGGCCGCGTGAACCGCCTGTACGACGTCGAACTTGAGCGGCTGCGCAAGCTCTGGGCAGGGGCCCGCCCGGGCTCGCTCGGGCCGCTGCGCGGGCCGCAGAGTGCGGCGACGCCGGCGACCGCGGCGATGGCCGACACCGCGGCCGGTACGAGCGCGAAACCGTCGCTCGTCGGCACGCGCTGAGGGCGCAGCCTCAGCCCAGCTTCTTCTTCAGCAGCTTGCTCGCCTGCGCCGGGTTGGCCTTGCCCTGGCTGGCTTTCATCACCTGCCCCACCAGCGCGTTGAAGGCCTTGTCCTTGCCGGCGCGAACCTCGTCCACCAGCTTGGGATGGCCGGCGACGACGCCATCGACGATGGCCTCGAGTGCCGAGCTGTCGCTCATCTGCTTCAGGCCCTTGCCTTCGATCAGCGCGTCGACATCGCCGCCCTGGCCGGTCCACAGTGCGTCGAAGACCTGGCGTGCGCCGTTGTTGGACACGGTGCCGTCGATGATGCGGCCGATCAGCCCGGCCATCGTCGCGGCACTCACCGGTGCGGCTTCGATCGTGCCGCCGTCGGCGTTGAGCCGGCGCGAGACTTCACCCATCAGCCAATTCGCGGCGAGTTTGGCGGCCTGCGCCGTGCCCCCGCAGGCGTCGCGTACGGCTTCGTAGTAGCGCGCCACGCCCAAGCTGCTGGTCATCATCGTCGCGTCATCCGCAGGCAGCGCGTCGTCGCGCTGGAAGCGCTCAGTCATCAGCGCCGGCAGCTCGGGCATGGCCGCGCGCACGGTCTCGACCCAGTCGCTGGAGATCACCAGCGGCGGCAGGTCGGGGTCGGGAAAATAACGGTAGTCGTGAGCGTCTTCCTTGCTGCGCATGGCGCGCGTCTCGCCCGTGTCGGGGTTGAAGAGCACGGTCGCCTGCTCGATGCCCAGGCCGTCTTCGATGCGGTCGATCTGCCACTGCACCTCGAAGTCGATGGCCTGCTGCAGGAAGCGAAAGCTGTTGAGGTTCTTTACCTCGCGCCGCGTGCCGAGTTCGGCCCCGGGCCGGCGCACCGAGACGTTGGCGTCGCAGCGGAAGCTGCCCTCTTGCATGTTGCCGTCGCAGATGTCCAGCCACACCACCAGCGCGTGCAGCGCCTTGGCGTACTCCACCGCTTCGGCCGACGAGCGCATGTCGGGCTCGGAGACGATTTCCAGGAGCGGCGTGCCGGCGCGGTTCAGGTCGATACCGCTTTGGCCATGACCGAGCACCGCGTGCGAGCCCATGCCCTCGTGTAGCGACTTGCCGGCGTCTTCCTCAAGGTGAGCGCGTGTGAGTTTCACGGCGCGCTTCTTGCCGTCGAGCCTGAACTCGATGCGCCCGCCTTGCACCACCGGCGTTTCGTACTGGCTGATCTGGTAGCCCTTGGGCAGGTCGGGGTAGAAGTAGTTCTTGCGCGCGAAGATCGACGGCGACGCCACCTTCGCGCCGACGGCCAGGCCGAAGCGGATGGCGCGCTCGACGGCGCCGCGGTTCAGCACCGGCAGCGTGCCCGGCAAGGCCAGGTCGACGGCACAAGCCTGCGTGTTCGGCGCGGCACCAAAGGCAGTGCTGGCGCCACTGAAGATCTTGCTTACGGTGGAGAGTTGCGCGTGGGTCTCGAGGCCGATCACCACCTCGTAGCCGCGAATCAACAAGCTGTTGCTGGACATCGGATCAGACCCCTGCCGGCGCGCGCCGGTGCCAGTCGGTGGCCCGCTGCAGCGCATGCGCGGCGTGCAGCAGCCCGCCTTCCTGGAAGTAGTTGCCTATGAGCTGCAAGCCCACCGGCATGCCCGCTTCGCCGAAGCCTGCCGGCACGCTCATGCCGGGCAGCCCGGCCAGGCTGGCGGGCAGCGTGAAGATGTCGGCGAGGTAGGTGGCCACCGGATCGTCGCTCTTGTCGCCGAGCTTCCACGCCACGCTCGGCGCGACCGGGCCGGCAATGACATCGCAGCGCTGGAAACAAGTCTGGAAGTCGTCGGCAATCATGCGGCGCAGCTTCTGCGCCTGCAGGTAGTAGGCGTCGTAATAACCGTGAGAAAGCACGTAGGTGCCGATCATGATGCGGCGCTTCACCTCGGGCCCGAAACCCTGCGCGCGGGTCTTGCGATACATGTCCAGCAGGTCGCTGTACTCGGCCGCGCGGTGGCCAAACTTCACGCCGTCGAAACGGCTCAGGTTGGAGCTCGCTTCGGCCGGCGCGATGATGTAGTACACCGGGATCGAAAGCTCGGTGCGCGGCAGGCTCACGTCCACCAGCGTGGCGCCGAGTTTTTCGAGCTCAGTCAGCGCCGCGCGCACGGCGCGGTGCACGTCAGCCGCCAGGCCAGTGGGGAAGAACTCGCGCGGCACACCGATACGCAGGCCGGCGAGTGGTTTGGCCGCTGTTGCGCCAGCGCGCGGTGCCAGCATCTGCGCGTGAAAGTCCTGCGGCGGCCGCTCGGCGCTGGTGGCGTCGCGCACATCGAAGCCGCTCATGGCCGACAGCAGCAGCGCGCAGTCTTCGGCGCTGCGCGCCATCGGGCCGGCCTGGTCCAGGCTCGACGCAAAGGCCACCATGCCCCAGCGCGAGCACACGCCATAGGTCGGCTTGATGCCGCTGACGCCGCAGAACGACGCCGGCTGGCGGATCGAGCCGCCGGTGTCGGTGCCGGTGCTCGCCGGCAGCAGCTGCGCCGCCACAGCCGCGGCTGAACCGCCTGACGAACCACCCGGCACACGCGTGGGGTCCCAGGGGTTGCGCACCGGCGCGTAGGCCGAGTTCTCATTGCTCGAACCCATGGCGAATTCGTCGCAGTTGAGCTTGCCCAGGGTCACCGTGCCGGCCTCGGCCAGACGCGCCACCACCGTGGCATCGAACGGGCTGGCGTAGCCGTCGAGCATCTTCGAGCCGGCGGTGCTGGGCAGGCCGGTGCGGGCGAAGTCGGTGACGAAGATGTCCTTGTGCGCCAGCGGCACGCCGTTGAGCGCGCCGCCTTCGCCTTTGGCCGCAAGGGCATCGCAGGCGCGCGCCTGCGCCAGCGCACGCTCGGGTTCCAGCGCGAGGAAGGCACCCAGGTCGCCGGCGCCTTCGATGCGTGTAAGCAGGTGCTGCACGAGGTCGACGCTCGACAGTTCCCGTGCACGAACGGCGCGCGCGATGTCGGCCACGCCCATGGCATGCATGGCCGCGCTCACTCAATCACCTTCGGCACGAGGAACAGACCGTCTTCCACCAGCGGCGCGCTGCGCTGGTTGGCGTCGCGCTGGTCGGCTTCGGTGACGGCGTCGTCGCGCAGCCGCAAGCTCACGCTCTGTACCGCCGACAGCGGCGTGTACAGCGGCTCGACGCCGCTGGTGTCGACCGCACTCATGCGCTCGACGATGGAGAAGAAGTCATTGAGCTGCTTGTGCATCGCGGTCGACTCGTCGCTGGAAAGTTCCAGCCGCGCCAGCAGTGCAATGCGGCTCACATCCGCAGTTGAAAGGGCCATGTTCGGGGGTGCCATTCGGGGCTTGAATGCAGGCCAATCAGCAGCTGCGCAAGCCGAATTTCAGGGGGTGATGCAGTATTATCCCCGGTTACTTTTCACGCCCCACGCCACCGCGATCCTGCGGCATCGTTGCTTGCCGTTTCCGACGGCGCACCAGCCACCTCGGCGCCACGCCGACAAGCCCCACCTGACGCCCGCCCCGCCCACATGTTCGCTTCCCTGCGCCGCTACTTTTCGACCGACCTCGCCATCGACCTGGGTACCGCCAACACGCTGATCTACGTGCGTGGCAAAGGCATCGTGCTCGACGAGCCTTCGGTCGTCGCCATCCGCCACGAAGGCGGCCCCAATGGCAAAAAGACCATCCAGGCCGTGGGCCGCGAGGCCAAGGCCATGCTGGGCAAGGTGCCCGGCAACATCGAGGCCATCCGCCCGATGAAAGACGGCGTCATCGCCGACTTCACCGTCACCGAGCAGATGCTCAAGCAGTTCATCAAGATGGTCCACCCGCGTGGCATCTTGAGGCCCAGCCCGCGCATCATCATTTGCGTGCCCTGCGGCTCGACCCAGGTCGAGCGCCGCGCCATCCGCGAGTCGGCGCTAGGCGCCGGGGCCTCGGATGTGTATCTGATTGAAGAGCCGATGGCTGCGGCCATCGGTGCCGGCTTGCCGGTATCGGAAGCCTCGGGCTCGATGGTCGTGGACATCGGCGGCGGCACCACCGAGGTCGGCGTCATCAGCCTCGGCGGCATGGTCTACAAAGGCTCGATCCGCGTCGGCGGCGACAAGTTTGACGAAAGCATCATCAACTACATCCGCCGCAACTACGGTATGTTGATCGGCGAACCCACCGCCGAGTCGATCAAGAAGAACATCGGCAGCGCCTTCCCCGGCAGCGAAGTCAAAGAGATGGAAGTCAAGGGCCGCAATTTGAGCGAAGGTGTGCCGCGCAGCTTCACCATCTCGTCCAACGAGATCCTCGAAGCGCTGACCGACCCGCTCAACCAGATGGTGAGCGCGGTGAAGAACGCGCTGGAGCAGACGCCACCCGAACTCGGCGCCGACATCGCCGAGCGCGGCATGATGCTCACCGGCGGCGGCGCCTTGCTGCGCGACCTGGACCGGCTGCTGGCCGAAGAGACCGGCCTGCCGGTGCTGGTGGCCGAAGACCCGCTGACCTGCGTTGTGCGTGGCTGCGGCATGGCGCTGGAGCGCATGGAGCGGCTGGGCAGCATCTTCACGTCGGAATGACGTTGCGCTGCGCCTGAACCTTCTGACAAATCAGCCGCGCCATGCCGCTGGGCACGCTTGACCGCACGCCGCCCCCGTTCTTTCGCCAGGGGCCGTCGGCCCGCACCAAGCTGATCTTCTTCGCCGCGCTGGCGCTGTTCCTGATGATCGCCGACACCCGCTTTCGTGTGGCTGTGCCGCTACGCGAAGCGCTGGCCATCGTGTTGATGCCGGTGCAGCGCGCGCTGGCCGTGCCGGTGCATCTGCTGGGCGTTGGGCGCGAGCATTGGCAGAGCCTGGAGCAGGCGGTGGATGGCGAACGCCGCGCACAACTCACGCTGGCGAAGTTGTCGGAAAAGGCCACGCGCGCCGACCGCCTGGCGGCCGAGAACCTGCAGCTGCGGGCACTGCTCGACATGCGGCCCTCGCTGCAGGTGCGCAGCCTCGCGGCCGAGGTCATGTACGAAGCCGCCGACCCCTACTCACGCAAGTTATTTATCGATGTCGGCAAGGCCCAGGGTGTGGTGCTGGGCGCGCCCGTGATCAACCAGCTGGGGGTGGTGGGGCAGGTGACACGGATCTATGCGCTGTCGAGTGAAGTCACGCTGCTGGCCGACAAGGACGCGGCGATTCCGGTGCTGAACCTGCGCACACAGCAGCGCAGCGCGGCCTTCGGCGGCATCACCGGGCCGGCCGGCGCCGTGATGGAACTGCGCTTCATGTCGGGCAACGCCGATGTGCAGGTGGGCGACCTGCTGCAAACGAGCGGGGTCGACGGCGTCTACCCGCCGGGACTGCCCGTGGCCCGCGTGGCCAGCGTCGAGCGCCGCGTCGAGTCGAGCTTCGCGCGCGTCTGGCTCGCGCCTGCGGCCGCGGCCGACGGCGTGCGCCATGTGCTGGTGCTCGAGCCCACCGGCCTGCAGCTGCCGCCGCGGCCCGAGCCCGAGGCCCTGCCCAGCGTCAAAGGCGGTCGCGGCAAAGTCGCAGCGGCCTCAGGCGCCTCAGCTGCCTCCGCCGCTTCAAGGGGGGCCAGCCGATGATCATGCCGCGCGGCTCCGACCAGCTGCTCTTGCCGGTCAACCCCTTCTTCATTGCCTTCACCCTGTTGGTGGCGTTGACGGTCGGCCTGATGCCTCTGGGCCGCCTGCCTGGCGCGCCGGACCTGCTGGCCGTCGTGCTGGTGTTCTGGAACGTGCACCAGCCGCGGCGCGTGGGCATCGGCGTGGCCTTTGTCGCCGGCCTCTTGATGGACGTGAACGACGGCGCGCTGCTGGGGCAGCACGCGCTGGCCTACACGCTGCTGAGCTACATCGCCATCACCATCCATCGCCGCCTGCTGTGGTTCGGCATTGCCGAGCAAGCGTTGCAGATCCTGCCCGTGTTCTTCGCGGCGCACGCCGTGGCGCTGCTGGTGCGGCTCCTGGCCGGCGACATGTTTCCGGGCTGGGTGATGCTGCTGGCGCCGCTGGGGGAAGGTTTGCTGTGGCCGCTGGTCACACTCTTGTTGCTGGCGCCACAGCGCCGCGCGCCCGACCGGGACGAGAATCGGCCGCTGTAGACCCCCCATGACCGAGCTCAAAAACGTCGACCGCCAAATCGGCCAGTTCCGTGGCCGGCTCGCGGCCGCCGCAGCGTTCGTGCTGCTGGCCTTCGTGCTGCTCGGCGCGAGGCTGGTGCACCTGCAGGTGTTCAGGCACGAAGAGCTGGCGACGCAGGCCGAAGTCAACCGCATCGCCGTGTTGCCGATCGTGCCCAACCGCGGCCTCATCATCGACCGCCATGGTGTCGTGCTGGCCACCAACTACTCGGCCTACACACTCGAGATCACGCCGGCACGGCTGCGTGGCGGCGCGGCCGAGCTCGACGCGGTGGTCGACGAACTCGCTGTATTGCTTGAGATCACGCCGCGCGACCGCCGCCGCTTCAAGCGGCTGCTCGACGAGGGCAAGAACTTCGAGTCGCTGCCGATCCGTACCAAGCTCAGCGAAGAAGAGGTGGCGCGATTCATGGCGCAGCGCTTCCGTTATCCCGGCGTCGACGTCAAGGCGCGGCTCTTCCGCCAGTACCCGCTGGGTGAGGTCGGCAGCCACCTGCTGGGCTACATCGGCCGCATCAACCAGGCCGAGAAAAAAGACATCGAGGACTGGAGCGATGAAGAGCAGGGCAACTACAAGGGCACCGAATACATCGGCAAGCTCGGCCTGGAGCAGAGTTACGAGCGTGAACTGCACGGCACCGCGGGCTTCGAGGAAGTCGAGACCAGCGCCGGCGGCCGCGCCGTGCGCCGCCTGTCCAGCAACCCGGCGACGCCGGGCCATACGCTCCTGCTCTCGATCGACATCCGCCTGCAGGCGCTGGTGGAAGAGATGTTCGGTGATCGCCGCGGCGCGCTGGTGGCGATCGACCCCCGCTCCGGTGAAGTGTTAGCCTTCGTCAGCAAACCCAGCTTCGACCCCAATCTCTTCGTCGACGGCATCGACGGCGAGAGCTGGCGCGAACTCAACGAAAGCATCGACAAGCCGCTTTTGAATCGCGCCATCAAAGGCACCTACCCACCGGGCTCGACCTTCAAGCCCTTCATGGCCATGGCCGCACTGACCAGCGGCAAGCGCTCGCCCTCGACCATCATCCACGACGGCGGCACGTTCCAGTTCGGCAACCACACTTTCCGCAGTCATGGCGATGGCGGGCTGGGTGCGGTGGACATGGTGCGGTCGATCGTCAAGTCGAGCAACGTCTACTACTACTCGCTGGCCAACGAGATGGGCGTGGACCTGATGCACGCGCAGCTCTCGCCCTTCGGTTTCGGCCGGCGCACGGGCATCGATCTTGACGGCGAACTCACCGGCCTTCTGCCGTCCACCGAATGGAAGAAGCGCGCCTACAAGAAGCCCGAGCAGCAGCGCTGGTACGCCGGTGAAACCATCTCGTTGGGCATCGGCCAGGGCTACAACAGCTTCACGGCGCTGCAGATGGCCAGCGCCACCGCCACGCTGGTGGCCGGTGGCCAGCGCTTCAAGCCGCGCCTGGTGCGCGAGGTGCAGGACGTGGTGACCGGTGAACGCAAAAGGCTGGCCAACGACGCGCTGGAGCCGATGACGATGCAGCCCGAGCATGTCGAGCTCATCAAGCGCGCGCTCTACGGCGTGACGCAGGAGGGCACCTCGACGCGGGTCTTCATCGGCGCGCCGTACCAGAGTGGCGGCAAGACCGGCACGGCGCAGGCGGTGGGCATCCGTCAGAACGAAAAATACAACGCCAGCAAGATCGAAGAACACCAGCGTGACCACTCGATCTACATCGCCGCGGCGCCCATCGCCGCGCCGACCATCGCGCTGGCGGTGGTGGTTGAAAATTCCGGCTTCGGTGCCGAGGCCGCCGCCCCGATCGCGCGGCGCGTGTTCGACTATGTGCTGCTCGGCCAGTACCCGAGCGAGGCCGACATGGCGGCCACGCGCATCGGTAAGTCGTCGGCACCGATGGGCAAGCCGCGCCGTGCCGAAGACGTGCCCCTGCCGGGACTGGGCGGCAACCTGGCCATGGTGCCTATGCCGCAGCGTGTGGCCGCCACACTCACGCTGGCCCCGCCGGCCACGGGCGGGCCACGATGAACGCGGTGTTCGAGCGTGCCACGCCGTGGCAGCGGCTGCGCCCGGTTTTAATGGGATTCGACGGGCCCTTGATGCTGGCCATCACGCTGCTCGCGGCCATCGGCCTGGCCACGATGTACTCGGCCGGCTTCGACCATGGCACGCGCTTCGTCGACCATGGCCGCAACATGCTCATCGCGCTGGCGGTGTTGTTCGTCGTGGCGCAGGTGCCGCCGCACAAGCTGCAGCGACTGGCGGTGCCGCTGTACATCGCCGGCATCGTGCTGTTGCTGGTCACGGCCCTGCCCGGCATGGGCATCACGAAGAAGGGCGCGACGCGCTGGCTCAATATCGGCATCGTCATCCAGCCCAGCGAAGTGCTGAAGATGGCCGTGCCCCTGGTGCTGGCCTGGTGGTTCCAGAAGCGCGAAGGCCAGCTGCGTTTGCCCGACTTCCTGGTGGCCATGGCACTGCTGGCGCTGCCGGTGGGCATCGTCGTCAAGCAGCCCGATCTCGGCACGGCGCTGCTGATCCTCTTCGGCGGCTTGTACGTCATCTTTTTCGCCGGTCTGTCGTGGCGCCTGGTGCTGCCGGTGCTGCTGCTGGCGGCCGTAGGCGTGGTGGCGCTCATCGTCGCCGAAGAAACCATCTGCGAGGCCGGCGTGCAATGGCCCTTCCTGCGCGACTACCAGCGCCACCGCGTATGTACCTTGTTGGACCCCACGAAAGACCCGCTGGGCAAGGGCTTCCACATCATCCAGGGCATGATCGCCATCGGCTCGGGCGGCCTGTCGGGCAAGGGCTTCATGCAGGGCACGCAGACGCACCTGGAATTCATCCCCGAGCGCACCACCGACTTCATCTTCGCCGCGTTTTGCGAAGAGTTCGGCCTGGCCGGCGTGGTGACCCTGCTCTTCGCCTTCACCTTCCTCATCTTCCGCGGCTTGATGATCGCGGCCGAGGCGCCGACGGTCTTCACGCGGCTGCTGGCAGGCGCGATGACGATGTCGGTCTTCACCTACGCCTTCGTCAACATGGGCATGGTCAGTGGCATCCTGCCGGTGGTGGGTGTGCCGCTGCCCTTCGTCAGCTACGGCGGCACGGCCATGGTCTCGCTCGGCCTGGGCCTGGGCATCCTGATGTCGGTGGCGCGCAGCCGGCGTCTGATGCCGTCCTGATGCCGTCTTGAAGCGCGCATGAAGCTTGGCGTGGTCGGCATCGGCCTGATGGGCCTGCCCATCGCGCAACGCCTGTGCGAGCTCGGCCATGAAGTGCATGTGCGCGACATCGATCGCGCGCGCGAAGCACTCGCCGGCGGCTGCGTGATCGAGCCCAGCGCCGCGAGCGTCGGCGCGAGCAGCGATCTTGTGTTCGTGGTGGTGGTCGATGCGGCCCAGACCCGGGCCGCGTTGACGCGAGCCGACGGCCTGCTGCACGCGCGGCCGCTGCCGCAGGCGGTGGTGCTGTGCCCCACCATGGCCGCGGCCGACACCGAAGCTCTGGCCGCGATGCTCGCCGCGCGTGGCGTGGAATGCGTCGACGCGCCGATGTCGGGCGGCCCGCAGCGTGCGCGCGAAGGCCGCATGAGCCTGATGGTGGCCTGCGCCGACGCCGTTTTCC
Organism: Rubrivivax sp.; assembly: GCA_031365825.1. GTDB lineage: Bacteria > Pseudomonadota > Gammaproteobacteria > Burkholderiales > Burkholderiaceae_C > Rubrivivax. Next base: position 48,362 of record JANLYV010000162.1, read on the forward strand.
AACGCTGGCGGCCGCTGCTGGAGCAGATCGCCAGCCCCGTGCATCGCGTGGGCACACGCGTCGGCGACGGCGCGCGCACCAAGCTCGTGAACAACCTGCTGGCGGCCATCAACCTGGCCGGGGCCTGCGAGATGATGGCGTTGGCTCAGCGCCTCGGCCTGGACCCGGCGGTGACCTTGCGCGTGATCGAACAATCGAGCGGCCAGAGCTGGATAGCCAGCGACCGGCTGCAGCGTGCGCTGGCCGACGACGAGGCGCCGCGCGCACGCATGACGCTGTTGGCCAAGGACAGCGCGCTGGCCTTGGCGCAGGCACGCGCGGTCGACTTCACGACCCCGTTGGGCGACGCCGCCGCGGCCACCTTCGCCGCGGCCGTGCAGGCCGGGCTAGGCGCCGAAGACGACGCCGCGCTGTGGCGTTTCATCGCGTCACGTTGAGCGTGGTGTGAGCGCGCTTCAGGCCACAGGCCGCAACGCGAATCGCACCACGAACAGGGCACCCGGGCCCTGCGGCGGCGGCTTGCCGTTGGCGTCGCGCAGCGTCACCGTGCCCTCGTGTTTGTCGACGATCTCCTTCACGATCGCCAGGCCCAGTCCGCTGCCATCGACCGGCCCGCCGAGCACGCGATAGAACGGCCGGAACACCGCCTCGCGTTCGGCCACGGCCACACCCGGGCCGCTGTCTTCGACCTCCAGCCAGGTGGCCGCCGCCGCACGGTCGACGCGAACCCGCGCCGTCACCGCGCCGCCGTCCGGTGTGTACAGCAGCGCGTTGTCAACGAGGTTGCGCACCATCTCGCGCACCAGCACCGGGTGCGCGAGCATCGGTGCCGTGCCACCGTCGGCCGGGCCTTCGAAGCCGAGGTCGATGTGCTTGGCCAGCGCGCGCGGCACGAAGTCGCGCACCGTCTCCATCGTGACCTGCGCCAGGTCGACGAGCTCGCGCTGCAAGGCCTGGCCTTCGTCCTCGGCGCGCGCCATCGCCAGCAACTGGTTGACCATGTTCGCTGCGCGCTGGCTGGAGATGGCGATCTGCTGCAGCGCGTGTTTCACGGCCTCGGCGTGGCCGGTCTGGTCGTCACCCACGCTGCTGAGCGCGCGTTCAAGCTGGCGTTCGGCGAACTCGGCCTGCATGCGCAGCCCGGCCAGCGGCGTCTTCAGCTGATGTGCGGCGTCGGCCAGGAAGTGACGCTGCCCGGCGATCGACTTGTCCAGCCGCTGCAGCACGTCGTTGATGGCCGCCACCAGCGGCGCCACTTCCTCGGGCACGTCACCCTCGGGAATCGGGCTGAGGTCACCACTGTCGCGGCGACGAATACGCTGCTGCAATTCCGACAAGGGCTTGATCGCGCGCGACAGCGCGAACCACACCAGCAGCACCGCCACCGGCAGCACCACGAACTGCGGCAGGATCACGCCCTTGATGATTTCGGTGGCCAGTTGCGAGCGCTTGTCCAGGCCTTCGGCCACCTGCACCAGGGCGCTGCGCTCGTTGCCCGGTGTGCCGATGGGCAACCAGACATAGGCCACGCGCACCGGTTCCTCGCGCACCACGTCGTCGCGGTAACGCACCACGTTGTCGGGCCGGTCTTCGAGCGCCGGCACATGCAGGCTGGCTTCGCCCGCGAGCAGCTCGCCGCGCGGCCCCAGCAGCTGGAAGTAGATCAGCCCTTCGTCTTCCACACGCACCAGCTGCGTGGCCGTGCGCTCCAGGCGCCGCACCATCGGCGCGCCCTGCATCGGGCGTCCGCTGGCCAACTCACCGGCCACCTCGTGCGCCAGCGTGCGTGTGAGTTCGCCAAGTTCGCGGTCGTAGGGCCGGTTGGCGATGCCCTGGGCCACGAGCCAGGTCAGAGCCACGCTCAGTGGCCAGATCATCAGCAGCGGCGCCAGCATCCAGTCGAGGATCTCGCCGAACAGCGAGCGCTGCCCATGCGCGGGTGCCGCTTTCGCGGCAGCTCCTGCCGGGCGCACCGGGGGATCAGTCAAGCGTTGATCTTCTCAAGGCAGTAGCCCAGGCCGCGCACCGTGGCAATGCGCACCGGGCCATGTTCGATCTTCTTGCGCAGGCGGTGGATGTAGACCTCGATGGCGTTGTTGCTGACCTCCTCGCCCCACTCGCACAGCCGCTCCACCAGTTGCTCTTTGCTGACCAGCCGGCCGGCGCGCTGCAACAGCACTTCCAGCAGGCTCAGTTCGCGTGCCGAGAGTTCGAGCATCTGGTCGTTGATGAAAGCCACGCGCCCGGTGGCGTCGAAGCTCAGCGGCCCGTGTTTGATGATGTTCGAGGCCGTGCCCAGGCCGCGCCTAGTGAGCGCACGCACCCGCGCTTCGAGCTCCTGCAGCGAGAACGGCTTGGCCATGTAGTCGTCGGCGCCGAGGTCCAGGCCTTTGACGCGCTGCTCGACGCTGTCGGCTGCGGTGAGGATCAGCACCGGCATGCTCGAGCCGCGCGCGCGCAGCTTGCGCAGCACCTCGAAGCCATGCAGCCGGGGCAGCCCGAGGTCGAGGATCACCAGGTCGAATTCGTGCGAGGCCAGCGCCGCGTCGGCCTCGTTGCCGTCGCCGACACGGTCGACCGCATAACCCGACGCGCGCAGCGAGCGCAGCAGGCCGTCGGCCAGCACCTGGTCGTCTTCGGCAATGAGGATGCGCATGGTTCTTGTCTCCTGCAGGTGCCTCGCTGAGCGGCCGCCTTGGCTTGGCGGCTCTGCCCCATTCTAGGAGCCGCCTCCGCCGTCACACCTCTGTGTGTGCCCTCTTGCGGGGGCGTCGTTTGCGGGTCTCATCCCTCTTCGTGGGGCACTGTACAAACATCCAGCTTTGGTGATAATGCGGCCAGCCGTTGAACACCCATCCCACACCCACCCCGCACCCGCCAAGCAGCTCAGGAGAACCGACATGGACGCACCCGTCAAAGCCCTCAACACCGAAAAAGCCAAGGCCCTTCAGGCGGCGCTGTCGCAGATCGAAAAGCAGTTCGGCAAGGGCTCGATCATGCGTCTGGGCGACGGCGAGAAGATCGAAGACATCCAGGTCGTCTCCACCGGCTCGCTCGGGCTGGACATCGCCCTGGGCGTAGGCGGCCTGCCACGCGGCCGCGTCGTCGAAATCTACGGGCCGGAATCCTCGGGCAAGACCACGCTCACCTTGCAGGTGATTGCCGAGATGCAGAAGGTCGCCGGTACCTGCGCCTTCATCGATGCCGAACATGCGCTGGACATCCAGTACGCACAGAAGCTCGGCGTCAACCTGCAAGAGCTGCTGATCTCGCAGCCCGACACCGGCGAGCAGGCGCTGGAAATCGTCGACGCGCTGGTGCGCTCGGGCTCGGTCGACCTGATCGTCATCGACTCGGTGGCCGCACTCACGCCCAAGGCCGAGCTCGAAGGCGAGATGGGCGACAGCCTGCCGGGCCTGCAGGCCCGGCTGATGAGCCAGGCGCTGCGCAAGCTCACCGCGAACATCAAGAAGACCAACACCATGGTCATCTTCATCAACCAGATCCGCATGAAGATCGGCGTCATGTTCGGCAACCCCGAAACCACCACCGGCGGCAACGCACTGAAGTTCTATGCCTCGGTGCGCCTGGACATCCGCCGCACCGGCAACATCAAGAAGGGCGAAGAGGTCATAGGCAGCGAGACCAAGGTCAAGGTTGTGAAGAACAAGGTCGCGCCGCCGTTCAAGACGGCCGAGTTCGACATCCTCTATGGCGAAGGCATCAGCCGCGAAGGCGAGATCATCGACATGGGTGTGACGGCGCAGGTGCTCGAAAAGTCCGGTTCCTGGTACGCCTACCGCGGCGAGAAGATCGGCCAGGGCAAGGACAACGCGCGCGAGTTCCTGCGCGAAAACGTCGAGATCGCGCGCGAGATCGAAAACAAGGTGCGCGAATCGGTGGGCATCCCGCTGCTCAATGTCGAAGGCGGCGCCGACACCAAGTAGGGCCGGGCCATGCCGCTGGCCGTGGCCCCGACGGGGCTGTCGATCAAAGGCCGCGCGCTGCGCTACCTGGCGCAGCGCGAACATTCGCGCGCCGAACTCGAACGCAAGCTGCGGCGGGCCTTGTCGCGCCGCGAACCAGGCGACGACGAAGGCGACGGCGGCATCCCCATCGACAACGACGTCGACGCCGCTGAGCCACCCCTGGCGCAGCAGATCGCCGCGGCGCTGGACGAACTCACCGCCAAAGGATTCCTCAGCGACGAGCGCGCGGCGGCACAGCTGCTGTCGAGCAAGGCGCCTCGCTTCGGCGTCAATCGTTTGCGCCGCGAGATGCAGCTCAAGGGGCTGGACGCTGGCTTGATCGCGACCACGCTGGCGCAGGCCAAAGCGGGGGAACTGACGCACGCACGCGCGGTCTGGCGCCGCAAGTTCGGCCAGTTGCCGCCGGACGCCAAGTCCTACGGCAAACAGCAGCGTTTCCTCGCCGCACGTGGCTTTTCGGGCGAGCTCATCCGGCGAATCTTGCGCGAGCCTGACAGCGACGAAGCCTGAGCTTGAAGGGTCCCGTTGCTGCGCAGCAGCATGCTACATTCGCCGCCGCACTTGCAGCCCAGCTCGCAGCCGAATCTGCCGCGCAGCTTGCAAGCCCGGGCGCTGCTGCCGCAGCTCCCGCATCGACCCACACGCATCACCGATGACGCTTCCCGCCGCGGCGCCGCACCGCCAGCTCAAGCACCGCCGCCAGTTCGATGTGCAGGTGTTTTCGCGTGGTGATGGCCTGTGGGAAGTCGACGCCGTGCTGATCGACACCAAGACGCGTGACGCACGCCTGGCCTCCGGGCCAAGGCCCGCCGGCACCCCCATCCACGAGATGCAGCTGCGCCTGGTGGTCGATGAGCAGCTCGTCATCCGCGAAGCCGGCGCGCAGACGCACTGGATGCCCTACCCGCCGTTTTGTGCCGAGCACGGCGACGCCTATGCCCGGCTCGTCGGCCTGAACCTGGGCAAGGGCTTTCGCGCGAGCCTGCGCGAGCGCCTGGGCGGCGTGCTCGGCTGCACCCACATCACCGAGCTGGCGCAGGTGCTGCCCACGGCCGTGATCCAGGCCTTTGCCGGCGAAGTCATCGATACGCGCGGCGATGGCGACGTGCGGCCCTACCAGATCGACCGCTGCCACGCCCTGCGCAGCGACGGCACCGTGGTGCAGACCTACTACCCACGCTGGTACCGCGCCGGCGCGAGCACGCGCGACACCGCTAACGAATGAAGTGAGAGGAGCCACGAATGAAGATCCACGAGTACCAGGCCAAGGAGCTGCTGCGCGCCCATGGCGTGCCGGTGCCGCGCGGTTATGCCGCGTTTACCGTGCAAGAGGCGATTGAGGCGGCGCAGAAGCTCGGTGGCGCGGTCTGGGTCGTGAAGGCGCAGATCCATGCCGGTGGCCGCGGCAAGGGGGGTGGCGTGAAGCTGGCGCGCTCGGTGGACGAGGTGAAAACCATCGCCGGCCAGATCCTGGGCATGCAGCTCGTGACGCACCAGACCGGCCCCGCCGGCCAGAAGGTGCGCCGCCTTCTCGTCGAAGAAGGTGCCGACATCAAGAAGGAGTACTACGTCGCCGCGCTCACCGACCGCGCGACGCAGAAGGTGGCGATGATGGCCAGCTCCGAAGGCGGCATGGACATCGAAGAGGTGGCGCACAAGACGCCGGAAAAGATCCTCAAGATCTTCATCGACCCGCTGCTCGGCCTCGCCGACGCTCAGGCCAGGGAGCTGGCGCGTGGCATCGGCGTGCCCGAAGCCAGCCAGGCGGCAGCCTGCAAGGTGTTCCAGCAGCTCTACAGCTGCTACATGGACAGCGACGCCAGCCTGGCCGAGATCAACCCGATGATTCTCGAAGGCTCGGGCGCGATCAAGGCGCTGGACGCGAAGTTCAACTTCGACGCCAACGCGCTCTTCCGCCACCCCGACATCGTGGCCTGGCGCGACCTCGACGAAGAAGACCCGGCCGAAGTCGAAGCCAGCAAGTTCGACCTGTCCTACATCAGCCTGGACGGCAACATCGGCTGTCTGGTCAACGGCGCGGGCCTGGCGATGGCGACGATGGACACCATCAAGCTCTTCGGCGGTGAGCCGGCTAACTTTCTGGATGTGGGTGGCGGCGCTACCGCCGAGAAGGTCACCGAGGCCTTCAAGATCATGCTCGCCAACAAGAACGTGAAGGGCATCCTGGTCAACATCTTCGGCGGCATCATGAAATGCGACACCATCGCCGAAGGCATCATCGCCGCGTGCAAGGCGGTGAACCTGTCGGTGCCGCTGGTGGTGCGCATGAAGGGCACCAACGACGAGCTCGGCCGCAAGATCCTGGACGAGTCGGGACTGCCGATCATCAGCGCCAACAACATGGCCGAAGCGGCGGAGAAGGTCGTCGCCGCCGCCAAGGGCCGCTGAACGCGCAATGGGCACGAGATGTCTATCCTGATCAACCGGAACACGAGGGTGATGACCCAGGGCATCACCGGCAAGACCGGCCAGTTCCATACCCGCGCGTGTCGCGACTATGCGAACGGGCGCGAATGCTACGTCGCCGGGGTGAATCCGAAGAAGGCCGGCGAGGACTTCGAAGGCATTCCGATCTATGCGACCGTGCGCGAGGCGAAGGAAGCTACCGGCGCCAACGTGAGCGTGATCTACGTGCCGCCGCCGGGTGCCGCG
>JANLYV010000283.1:0-6822 GCA_031365825.1 Rubrivivax sp.
CGTTGGCGCCGATGAGGCTCACGAGTTCGCCCTGCTGCACCTCGAAGCTGACGCCCTTGACAGCCTGGATGCCGCCGTAGGCCACCTTCAGGCCGCTGACTTTCAAAAGGGTGGTGCTCATGCTCAATGCGCCTTGTGCCCGGCGCCGAGATACGCCTCGATGACTTTTTCATTGCGCTGCACGTCGTAAGGCGTGCCTTCGGCGATCTGCTTGCCGTAGTCAAGCACGGTGACGCGGTCGCACAGGCCCATCACCAGTTTCACGTCGTGTTCGATCAGCAGGATGGTGCGGCCGTCCTTGCGGATGCGGTCGATGAGCTCGCGCAGCACCACCTTCTCGGTGGCGTTCATGCCGGCGGCGGGTTCGTCCAACGCGATCAGCTTCGGGTCGGTGGCCAGCGCGCGCGCGATCTCGAGCCGGCGCTGGTCGCCGTAGCTCAGCGTGCGTGCCTTGTAGTCGCTGAACTTGCCGATGCCGACGTAGTCGAGCAACTCTTGCGCGCGCTGGGTGATGGCTGCCTCTTCGGCCTTGAAGCCAGGGGTGCGGAACACAGCGCCAAAGAGGCCCGAGCCGGTGCGCACATGGCGCCCGACCATGACGTTTTCCAGCGCCGTCATCTCGGCGAAGAGGCGGATGTTCTGGAAGGTGCGCGCGATGCCGGCCTTGGCGACTTCATGCACGGCACTGGGCTTGTACGGCGCGCCGCCGAGCTCGAACGTGCCCGAGTCGGGCGAGTACAGGCCGGTGATGACGTTGAAGAAGGTGGTCTTGCCGGCGCCGTTGGGGCCGATCAAGCCGTAGACCTGGCCCGGCGTGATGGTCACGCCGACATCCGACAAAGCCTGCAAGCCACCGAAGCGCTTGCTGACCCCTTGGACGTTGAGAACACTGTTCGACATGGCGCGTACTTTGTTAGTTAGCCACTGCGGCTGGCGCAGGTGCCGCCTTGCCATGCTCGCGCGCCGGCCACAGGCCGCGTGGGCGCATCAGCATGATGACGATCATGGCCAGCGCGATCAGCAGCTGGCGCAGGATCGAGGCGTCGATGCGCCCGCCGCTGAGGTGCTGCACGTCGCCGGCGACGTAGCGCAGCACCTCGGGCAGCGCCGCCAGCATCACCGCGCCGAGGATCACGCCGGGCAGGTGGCCCATGCCGCCGAGCACGACCATGGCCACGATCATCACGCTCTCCATCAGGCTGAACGACTCGGGCGAAACGAAACCCTGGAAGGCCGCGAACATCGAGCCCGAGATACCACCGAACGCTGCACCCATACCGAAGGCCAACAGCTTCATGTTGCGCGTGTTGATGCCCATCGCCTTGGCGGCGATCTCGTCTTCGCGGATAGCCATCCAGGCGCGGCCTATGCGCGAGGTTTCCAGGCGATGGCAGATGACCACGCTCACCACCACCAGCGACAGGAAGAGGTAGTAGTACAGCGTCACCGACGGCACGCTGAAGTCGCCGATCATGAAGGGCTTGCTGAAGTTCACGCCCATCACCTGCATCGAATCGATGCGGTCGAGCCCACGTGGCCCGTTGGTGATGTTGATCGGGTGCTCGAGGTTGTTCATGAAGACGCGGATGATTTCGCCGAAGCCGAGCGTGACGATGGCCAGGTAGTCACCGCGCAGCTTCAGCACCGGCGTGCCCAGCAGCACACCGGCGGTGGCGGCGAGCGTGGCCGCCAGCGGAATCACCAGCCACAGCGGCGTGTGCAGGCCACCGGGGAAGGCGCTCGCGATCCACGCGAAGTTTTCGGTCAGGTGCGGGCTGGCGAGCAACGCGTACATGTAGGCGCCGACGGCATAGAACGCGACGAAGCCGAGGTCGAGCAAACCGGCATAACCGACGACGATGTTCAGACCTAGCGCCAGGAGTACGTACAGCAGCGCCAGCGCCATGATGCGCACCCAGCCCTGGCCGAACTGCTGCGCGAACAGCGGCAGCGCGATCAAGAACACGGCGGCGATGAGGAAGACCCAGAGCTTGTTCTTCATCGTCACCCCCTCAGGCGCGGTCGGCGACACGTTCGCCGAGCAGGCCGGCGGGGCGCAGCGTCAGCACCAGGATGAGTGCCACGAAGGCGAAGATGTCGGCGTAATGGCTGCCCAGTACACCGCCCGTTAGCGCGCCGAGGTAGCCTGCACCCAGCGCTTCCACCAGGCCGAGCAACAGCCCACCGACGACCGCACCGGCGAGGTTGCCGATGCCGCCGAGCACCGCCGCGGTGAAGGCCTTCAGCCCCGGCAGGAAGCCCATCGAATGCTGCACGGTGCCGTAGTTGGCGGCCCACATCACGCCGGCCACTGCGGCGAGCACGGCGCCGATGATGAAGGTGGCCGAGATCACCATGTCGGGCTTGACGCCCATCAGCGCCGCCACGCGCGGGTTCTCGGCCGTGGCACGCATCGCGCGGCCGAGCTTGGTGCGGTTCACCAGCCACATCAGCGCCGCCAGGATGGCCGCCGTCAAGCCGAGGATCAGGCATTGCACGACGCTGATGACCGGCCCGCCGAGGTTGATGGGCTCGTTGGGCAGCAGGATCGGGTAGGGCTTGGGATTGGGCTGCCAGATGATCATGGCGATGGTCTGCAGCAAGAGGCTCATGCCCATCGCGGTGATCAGTGGCGCCAGCCGCGGCGCATTGCGCAGCGGCCGGTAGGCCAGCTTCTCGATCGAGAAGTTCAGCGCGGCGCAGACGACGATGGCACACAAGAGTGAGATCAGCATCAAGAGCCAGCCCGGGAGGCCTGTGCCGGCGAGTGCGGTGACCACCGTCCAGCTGGTGAGGGCGCCGAACATCAGCACTTCACCATGGGCGAAGTTGATGAGGTTGATGATGCCGTAAACCATGGTGTAACCCAGGGCCACCAAGGCATACATGCTGCCCAGCACCAGACCGTTGATGATCTGCTGGAAGAAGGTTTCCATCGTCGCTGCTCTCCTGGTCCGAATTCATTCTAGGAGTGCGGTTTGTTGGAACGGGGCCGTGCTTACCCCCTTGCCGTCTACCGTTCGGGCTGAGCCTGTCGAAGCCTCGGCACGTGCGGTTCGACAAGCTCACCGCGAACGGGTGGCGCTATGACTTGGTGTCGCCCTTGGCGCTATCGCCGGTTGCGCTCTTGCTCTTCGCGCGCAGCTCAGCCAAGCGCTCGCCGATGCGCTGCTCCAGCCCGCGCCGCACCGGCTCGTAGAAGCGCAGCGCTGTCAGGCCTTCGGGCAGGTAGTTCTCGCCTGCGGCAAAACCATCGGCCTCGTCATGCGCGTAGCGGTAGTCGCGACCAAAGCCCATGCCCTTCATCAGTGCCGTGGGCGCATTGCGCAAGTGCAGCGGCACCGCGCGTGTGCTGTCGCTCTTGATGAAGTCGCGCGCCGCGCCGTAGGCGCTATAGACGGCGTTGGACTTGGGCGCCACGGCCAGGTAGACCACCGCCTGCGCAATCGCCAATTCGCCTTCGGGCGAGCCCAGGCGCTCGTACACCTCGGCCGCATCCAGCGCCAGACGCAGCGCGCGCGGGTCGGCCAGGCCGATGTCTTCGCTGGCCATGCGCAGTACGCGCCGCACGATGTAGCGCGGGTCGGCGCCGCCGTCGAGCATGCGCACCAGCCAGTACAGCGCGGCGTCGGGGTCGGAGCCGCGCACGCTCTTGTGCAGCGCCGAGATCGTGTCGTAGAAATGGTCGCCGCCCTTGTCGTAACGGCGCAGCATTTCGCCCAGCGTCTGTTCGAGCGCCGCGTCGTCGAGCTGCGCGGCCTGCCTGTGCGTCGCCGCCAGCCGCTCGTAGGCGTTGAGCAGCCGGCGTGCATCGCCGTCGGCCCAGGCCAGCAGCTTGTCGCGTGCGGCTGGGGTGAGCGGTGGGGCCTGTTCGAGCGCTTGGGCACGTTCCAGCAGACGCGCAAGATCCTCAGTGCCTAACGTTTGAAGCACGTGCACCGTGGCGCGCGACAGCAACGCCGAGTTGACCTCGAACGAAGGGTTCTCGGTGGTCGCGCCGATGAAGGTGAAAAGACCCGACTCGACATGCGGCAAAAAGGCGTCTTGCTGTGCCTTGTTGAAACGGTGCACCTCGTCGACGAAGACGATGGTGGTGCGGCCGCGCGCGCGCTGCGCCCGCGCCAGCTCCACCGCCTCGCGGATGTCCTTCACGCCGGCGAGCACCGCCGACAGCACCACCAGCTGGGCGTCCATCGCGCCGGCCAGGATGCGCGCCAGCGTCGTCTTGCCGACGCCGGGCGGGCCCCACAGGATCATCGAATGCAGGCGTCGCGCATCAAACGCCGCGCGCAGTGGCTGGCCGGGGGCTAGCAGATGCGATTGGCCGATGACGTCGTCCAGCGTGCGCGGCCGCAGCCGTTCAGCCAGCGGCGCCGTCGCGTCCGGGGCCGGCACGGCCGCACCAGACTCGGGTTCGAAGAGTGATTCCTGTTCGGCCATGGGCGCGGCATTGTCGCAAGCCGCAAGCGGCAACTCCAGCCCGCGCCGCGGCCGTCTACTTCACCAGCAGCTTGCTCTCGCGCATGATCACGCGGTGGTAGCTCTCGGCCTTGTCGAGCCAGTCGACGAACGCCTGGCCTGACAGGCTGGTGGTGTTGAACGCGCCCTGGGCCATCAGCGCCTGCCACTCGGGCAGCGCACGCAAACGCTCAAAGAGGCGCACGTAATAGGCCACCTGCGCGGCGTTGGCGCCGGGGGTGGTGAAGACGCCGCGCAGCATCAGGTACTGCGACGGAATGCCCTGCGACATGCAGGTGGGAATCTCGCTCCACGCGCGGCCGTTGGAAAGTTTGGCCGGGTAGGCCAGCGGCTTGCCGTCGAACACGCACAGTGGCCGCAGCTTGCCTTCGCGCCACAGCGATTCAGCCTCGATCGGGTTGTTCACCGTCATGTCGACTTCACCCGCGGCCAGCGCCTTGGCCACGTCGCCACCACCCTTCAATGGCACGTAGCGGATGCGTCGCGCCGCAGCAGTTTCGATCAGCACGCTGATCATCTGGTCTTCCTGCTTGCTGCCGGTGCCACCCAGCGCGAAGGCCTCGTTCGGCCGCTGTTGCAGCGCCTGCAGCAGCTCGGGCGCGTTCTGGTACGCCGACTTGGCATTGACCCAGAGCACGAACTGATCCAGCGCCAGCATTGACACCGGCGTCAGGTCACGCCACTTGAAATCGATGCCCGTCGACAGCGGGGTGGTGAACAGGCTCGACAGCGAAATCAACAACTTGTGTGGGTTGCCGGCCGCCTGTTTGACATCGAGCATGCCCTCGGCGCCCGAGTTGCCGGGCTTGTTGACCACCTGCACGGGCTGGCGTGTCAGCTGGTGCTTGGCCGCCATCGCCTGGATGAAGCGCGCCATCTGGTCGGCCCCGCCGCCTGTGCCTGCCGGCACCACGATTTCAATGGGTTGGCTGGGCTCCCAGCCTTGCGCCATGGCCGCGTCGCCAACACACAGCATCAAAGTCATCACAAACGCGCACTTCATGACGCCGCGTTGCAGCTGCCGAATCAATTCGTTCATACAGGAATGGTATCCACACGAAGGCCGTGCGGGCCGGCCATGACCGGCAAATGTCGAGCTTTACTGCTCGATCACGTCGGCTCCGGCAGGTGGCACGAAGCGAAAGCGCTCAGGCGGTAGCGCCACGTTGGTGTTGAAGTCGGAAAAGCGCAGCAGCGAACGCTGGCCGAAGCTGTCGACGATCTCCACCGCCACCAGGGCCTTGCCTTGAAAGCCGACGCGCATCGCCTGGAAGGCGCCGTCCTTGTTCTTCGGCGTCGCCAGCGCCCAGTCAAGGCCTTCACGCGCGCCATCGTTCTTCACGTCGAAGTCGGTGTCGAGTGCGGTGCCGGCGAGCAGCGCCGCGGGCGTGCTGCCGATGGCCGAGGCGAGCTTGCGTGAACTCGCCTGGTTCAGGTCGGCATCGAAGATCCAGACCTTCACACCGTCGGCGACGATGAGCTGCTCGAACGGCTTGGCGTAGCTGAAACGAAAGCGGTTCGGCCGCTGGAACTCAAAACTGCCGCTGCTGGCGCGCTTGCGCGCGCCGTCGGCCGCAGTCACGGTCTGCGTGAAACGTGCCTCGCCGCTCTTCACGTCGCGCACGAAGTCGCGCAGCTGTTCCACCGCATCGGCTTGTGCCAGTGTGTTGACCGTTAGAAGAAGTGCCAGGACGAGGGCGGATTTCATGCGTCACGTTTGGGCAGAAGGATGTCGCGGTTGCCGTTGCTGCTCATGGCCGAGACCAGGCCTGAGCGCTCCATCTGCTCGAGCAGACGCGCGGCGCGGTTGTAGCCAATGCGCAGGTGGCGTTGCACCAGCGAAATCGAGGCACGGCGGTTCTCGAGCACGATGGCCACGGCCTGGTCGTACATGGCGTCGGCTTCGCCGTTTTCGCCACCCGCACCGCCGTCACCGCCTGTGCCGGTATCCCCGTCGTTGTCAAGCACGCCACCTTCAAGAATGCCTTCGATGTAGTTGGGCTCGCCCTGCGAGCGCAGGTACTCCACAACGCGGTGCACCTCTTCGTCGCTGACAAAGGCGCCGTGCACGCGCACCGGCACACCGCTGCCGGGCGGCAGGTAGAGCATGTCGCCCTGGCCGAGCAGCGCCTCGGCGCCCATCTGGTCGAGGATGGTGCGGCTGTCGATCTTGCTGCTGACCTGGAAGGAAATACGCGTCGGGATGTTGGCCTTGATGAGGCCAGTGATGACGTCCACGCTGGGCCGCTGCGTGGCCAATATCAGGTGGATGCCGGCGGCGCGCGCCTTCTGCGCCAGCCGCGCAATCAACTCCTCGATCTTCTTGCCGATGACCATCATCAG
>JANLYV010000362.1:0-11097 GCA_031365825.1 Rubrivivax sp.
ACCGCCTTCGCCATCAATAACAAGGCCAAGGTGCGGGCCCTGGCCGTGGCGATGGACAAGCGCCACCCGCTGCTGCCCGACGTGCCCACGTTCAGGGAGCTGGGCGTCGACTGGATCGATGGCGCCTACCGCGGCATCGGCGTGCCCAAGTCGACCCCGCCCGAAGCGCGCAAACGGCTGTCGGATTTGTGGGCGGCGATGAACGCCGACGCCGAGATGAAAGAGCTGGCCGCGCGCAGCGGTTTCGAGCTTGTCAACGTCGGTGTCGAGGGCATGGACAGCTTCATGAAAGAGCGCGCCAAGGTCTACACCGAAGTCGGCCGGCAGATGGGGCTGGGCAAGAAGTAGCCTGCGGCGGCTGCATGTGCCGGCGCACTCACACACACCCCACTGGAGATACAGATGACTTCGAGCAAGACCTTCGTCGCGTTGGCCGCGGCCCTTTGTTTGACGGGAGCCGGGCCGCTGATGGCCCAGCCCCTACCCACGGCTGCGCCCGAAAGCGTGGGCTTCTCCAGCCAGCGGCTGCAGAACATTGACGCCTTCTTTGCTGCGGAGATCGAGCGCAAGCGTGTGCCCGGTGCGGTGGTGGCCATCGCGCGCCAAGGCAAGCTGGTGTACTTCAAGGCCTTTGGTCAGGCCGACCCGATCAAGGGTGCCGCGATGAACACCGACACCATCTTTCAGTTGGCCTCAATGACCAAGATCCAGGCGGCGGTGGGCGCGCTGGCGCTGACCGAGCAAGGCAAGTTGCCGCTGCAAGCCAAGCTGTCGGATTACTTCCCGGCCTACGCTGGCATGCAGGTGGGCGTGCCCACCGCCGATGGCAAGTTCACCACCGAGCCGCAGAGGCGGCCCATCCTGATTCACGACCTCTTCCGTCATACCTCCGGCTTGACCTACGGCGGCCGGCCTGATGGCGGCAGCGCCATTGCAGCGCTGTGGCCCACCGGTGCCGCCGCCTCCGTCATGGGCACCGCGGCACAGATGACCGAGAACCTGAGCAAGTTGCCCCTGGTCTTTCAGCCGGGCACGGTCTATGAGTACGGCCTGTCCTTCGACGTCTTGGGCGCGGTGGTCGAGAAAATCACCGGCAAGACCTTGGGCGGGCACTTGAGCGACACGGTCTGGAAGCCGCTGAAGATGAGCGACAGCACCTTCCGCCCCACCGAGGCCCAGATGGCACGTGTGGCCCGCCCCTTTGCTACCAACCCCCTGGATGGAAGGCCGCAGTCGATCGCCGCGCTGCAGCGCCCCGCCACGTTCGACTGCGGCGGCGCATGCGCCTTTGGCACGATGGGCGACTACATCCGCTTCGGGCAGATGCTGCTCAATGGCGGCAGCCTGGAAGGTGCCCAGGTGTTGAGCCCGGCCTTTGTGCGGCTGATGACCAGTGACCATCTGGGCACGCGTATCGACAACCGCGTGGCCAATGTGGAGCCGCACCGTGGTGGCTACGGCTTTGGTTTGGGCGTGGCGGTGCGTTTGGAAACTGGCCTGGCCGCGGTGCCGGGCAGCCCCGGCGAGTTCAGCTGGAACGGCGCCAACGGCACCGGCTTCTTTGCAGACCCGCAGCAGCAACTGGTGGTGGCGTACGGCACGGCCGCGCCAGGCGACTTGCGCAAGTACTACCGCGAGCAAGTACAGGACCTGGTCTACGGCGCGCTCAACCGTTGAGCTGGCTGCGGCGCGAGCCGCCGCGGTGACTCAGGCGACGCCGTGTACCTTGTCGGTTAGCATTTCCCACACCGGCGTCAGGCGCCCGGGCAAATTGGGCAGGCTGCCGAGTTCGGTGCGGCTCTCGCCGGGTGAATGGAAGTCGCTGCCGCGTGAAGCCGCCAGGCCGTACTCGATCGCCGTGTCGGCATAGCGCACCTGCTCGGCCAGGCTGTGGCTGCCGGTCATGACCTCGACCGCCTGGCCGCCGTGGGCGATGAAGTCGGTGAAGAGCGCCCACTCTTCGTTGGCGCTGAATCGGTAGCGCGCCGGGTGGGCGATCACGGCCACACCGCCGGCCTGCGTGATCCAGCGCACGGCGTCACCCAGCGCCGCCCAGCGGTGCGGCACGTAGCCCGGCTTGCCCGGCGTGCGGTAGCGGTGGAAGACCTCGTGCGTGTGCGTGCACACGCCCGTCTCCACCAGCCAGCGCGCGAAGTGCGTGCGCGACACCAGCTCGGGGTTGCCGACGTAGTGTTGCGCGCCTTCGAACGCACCATGGATGCCGACCTTGGCCAGGCCCGCGGCCATCTCGCGCGCGCGCTCCAGGCGGCCGGCGCGCGTGGTGGCCAGGCCGGCCGCGAGCGCAGCGTCGTTGACGTCGAAACCGAGGCCGACGATGTGCACCGTCTCGCCGGCAAAGCTGACCGAGATCTCGGTGCCGCTGAGGTAGTCCATGCCCATTCCAAGCGCCGCATCACGGGCGCGCTGCTGGCCGCTGATCTCGTCGTGGTCGGTCATGGCCCACAGCTCGACGCCACCGGCATGCGCGCGTGCGGCCAGGGCTTCGGGCGTGAGTGTGCCGTCGGAGATATTGCTGTGGCAGTGGAGGTCGGCGTTGAGCAGATGCACGGCAGGCATTGTCGGGCAGGCACGCGGGACCATCGGTTACCGTGCGCCCACTGTTTACGCCATCACGAGGAATACACCCCATGAATCGAGTGCTCGCCCACACCGGCGCCCGCCACCCCATCGTGCAGGCGCCCATGGGCTGGATCGCACGCCGTGCGCTGGCCAGCGCCGTTTCGCGCGCGGGCGGCCTGGGCATCATCGAAACCTCGTCGGGCGAAACGGCTAACTGCCAAGCCGAAATCACAGCGATGGTGGCCACCGGCCTGCCTTTCGGCGTCAACCTGCCGATACGCTTCCTCAAAGACGACGCCATGCTGCGCTTCGTTTGCGAGGCCGGCATCCGCTTCGTCACCACCTCGGCCGGCAGCCCGGCCAAGTTCATCGCGCCGCTGAAGGCCGCGGGCATCGTCGTCTACCACGCCGTGCCGACGCTCGACACCGCGCTGAAATGCGTCGACGCCGGCATCGACGGCCTCGTCGTCGAAGGCGCGGAAGGCGGCGGCTTCAAGAACCCCGAAGAGGTGAGCACGCTGGTATTGCTGCAGGCCATCCGCGAACGTGTGGACGTGCCGCTTATTGCGGCCGGTGGCATCGTCGATGGGCGCGGCATGGCTGCGGCCTTCGCGCTCGGCGCCGAAGGCATCCAGATGGGCACACGTTTCGTCTCGAGCCTCGAGAGCCCCGTGCACGCCAACTACAAACAGGCCATCGTCGACGCTGACGCCACCGGTACCTGGGTGCTGAACAAGAAGGCCACACCTTGCATTCGCGCGTTGAAAACGCCCTATACGCAGCCGATGTTCGACAGCGGTGTGCTGGCGGCCGATGCCTTCAGCGGCATCCAGCGCGTTTATTTCGGCGGCGACATGCAGGCCGCGCCGGCGTTGGCCGGGCAGTCGGTGGGCCTGATCCACGAGGTGCTGCCGGTGGCGCAGATCATCGAGCGCACGATGGCGGAATTCCATGCGATCTGTGCGCGGATGGGGGCGCTGTCAAAGGGGTTTGCGATCAACGAAGCGTGGTGAGTTGGCTGCAGCAAGTGGCGGGAGCGAAGCCGACTGCGGCGCTGTGCTCCGTTCATGTCCTCCGGCCGGGCTTCGCCCAGCCTCCCCCTAATACTTCACTGCGCACAGCGCCACAGCCGTCTTCGCTCCGACTACCACCGCAGCGCCTGTCACCTTGAGGGGCACCGTGGTGGCAGGCCGAGGGCGATGGGCGACCGGTGGAGCGAAGTAAAGAAGGAGGCCAGGCGTAGCCTGGCCGGGTGACATGAGCGGAACCGGTCGCCCGTCGCCCTCGGCCCGCTCGGAAGCTCGCGTGACGAAACTAGTGCAGCGCCGACAAAAACTGCTTCAACTCCGCCGTCTGCGGCGCATCAAAGAGCGCCTGCGGTGGGCCCATTTCGTGGATGCGCCCGGCGTGCATGAAGATCACGCGGTCACTGACCTTGCGCGCGAAATTCATCTCGTGCGTGACCATCAAAACGCCCGAGAGCTGGTCGGGTCAGGCGTCGAACTTTTCGGCCAGGCCGACGCGTTCGAGCAGCTTGCGCGCGGCGGCTTCGGCGTCGGCGCTGCTGCGCGCCTTCACGAGTGTCGGCGCGAGCATGACGTTGCGCCCCACCGTGAGGTGCGGGAAGAGGTTGAAGTTCTGGAAGATCATGCCCACCTGCTGACGCAGCTCGCGCATGGCGCGCGCGTCGCCGTGGCGCAGCGCCAGGCCTTTGACTTCGAGCTGGCCTTGCTGAAAGACTTCGAGCCCGTTGATGCAGCGCAGGAGCGTGCTCTTGCCCGAAGGTCGGCCAGCGACTGCTCGCCCAGCCGCTGCCCGGGGGCGATGCGCCCGGCGAGGATGGCGTCGACGATGCGGTCGGCGATCTCGTCGGGTCGTGCTTCTGGTGCGTGGGGAGGCGATGTCGCACTGCTCGAGTGCGATGCTTCCATGCAAATCTTGTATGCAAGCCTAAATGCAAACACTGTGCCAAGCCCTCGGGCAAGCCCTGAGCGGCCCATGCGGCAGTGGCAAACTCGCCGCCATCGGGCGTCGAACGCCGGCACCAGAGCCAGACCACCATGAACGACCTCTTCTCGCTGCAGGGTCGCAGCGCACTCGTCACCGGCGGTTCGCGCGGCATCGGCCGCATGATCGCCGCGGGCTTTCTCAGGCAGGGCGCGCGCGTCTACATCTCGGCACGCCATGCCGAGGTCTGCGACGCCACGGCGGCCGAGCTCTCGGCCCTGGGGCCTTGTGTCTCGTTGCCGGCCGACATCGCGACGATGGAAGGCGTGGCCGCGCTGGCCGCGGCCTACAACGCGCGTGAAAGTGCACTCGACATCCTCGTCAACAACGCCGGCGCTGCCTGGGGCGCGGCCTTCGACGACTTCCCCGAAAAGGGCTGGGACAAGGTGATCGACCTGAACCTGAAGACGCCCTTCTTCCTGACACAAGCGCTGCATGCGGCGCTGGTGGCAGGCGCGGCGCGGCAGCCGGCGAAGGTGATCCACATCGCTTCGATCGACGGCCAGACGGTGAACCCGATGGAGACCTACTCGTACGCCGCGAGCAAGGCCGGTTTGATCCATCTCAGCAAGCGCATGGCGCTGCGCCTGATTGCCGACGGCATCGTCGTCAACGCCATCTGCCCCGGCGCTTTTGCCAGCGAGATGAACCGCGACGCACGCGACCACGGCGAAGAGATCGCCCGACGCATCCCGGCGCGGCGCATTGGCGTCGACGACGACATGGCCGCGGCGGCCATCTACCTCGCCTCGCGCGCTGGCGACTACGTGGTGGGCACCACACTCACGGTCGACGGCGGCGTCAACCTCGTGCGCTGAAGACCCGGTGTCGACCACGCTGCAAGGCCATCTGCTCACGCCCGCCGGCTTCGTGCGCGGTGTGATGCACATCGCTCACGGCCGCATCGCAGCGCTGCAAGGCGTGGCCGTCGATGAAGTGCAGGTGCGTGCGAGCACGCTGCCCATCGTGCTGCCTGGTTTCATCGACCTGCATGTGCACGGCGGCCATGGCCGCGACACGATGGAAGGCGGCGACGCTGTGGCGGCGATTGCGCGCGCGCATGCGCAACACGGCACGACGGCGCTGCTGGCGACGACGATGACGGCGCCGCCGGCGGAGATCGAGGCCGCACTGCAGGCCTTGAGCGCGACCGTGCGCCACCGCCCCGAAGGCGCCGCGCGCGTGCTCGGCGTGCACCTCGAAGGGCCGTACCTCAGCCCCGGCAAGCTCGGCGCGCAGCCTGATTTCGCTCGCGCCGCCACGCTCGAAGCCGTGCTCGCGCTGCACGCCATTGCGCCGCTGAAGCTCATCACCATCGCGCCGGAAATGCCGGGCCATCTGGCCTTGATCGTGCAGTTGCGCGAACGTGGGTTCGTCGTGCAGATCGGCCACAGCGCCGGCACCTACGAAGACGGCGTGGCCGCGTTGCAGGCCGGCGCCAGCGGCTTCACGCACCTGTTCAACGCCATGAGCGGGCTGCACCAGCGCGAGCCCGGCCTCGTGGGCGCGGCGCTGGCGCATGCCGAGCGCGCCGAGATCATTGTCGACTTGCAACATGTGCACCCGGGCGCGATACGCGCGGCCTTGCGCGCCATCCCCGGCCTGTATTGCGTCACCGACAGCACGGCCGCCGCCGGCATGCCCGACGGCGAGTACCGCCTCGGCCGCCACGCCGTGCACAAGTGCCTGGGCGCCGTGCGCCTTGCCGACGGCACGCTCGCTGGCAGCAGCCTGACGATGGACCAGGCGCTGCGTAACCTCGTCGGCCTGGGCCTGACGCTGCAAGAAGCCTCGCTGCGCACCTCGCGCTTCGCCGCCGACCATCTGGGCGTCCCCGACCGCGGTCGGCTCGAGCCCGGTGCCTGGGCCGATGTCGTGGTGCTGGACCAAGGCTTGCAACTGACTCAAGTGCGGGTCGAAGGAGAGCCGATTGCGCTCGCCGCCATCACGCATGCTGGCTGAAGCGCTGCAAGCACCGCAGGCCGCGGCACGGCAACTCGCGGCCGACGAAGCCACTTATGCCGCGCTGGCCGCGCAGTTGCGTGCCCGGCCACCGCGTGGTGTGCTGACGGTGGCGCGTGGCAGCTCCGATCACGCCGCGCATTACATGGCTTTTCTCGCGATGGCGCGGCTGGGCGAGATCGTGACCTCGCTGCCGATGTCGCTGGTGACGTTGTACGCCGCCAGGCTCAAGGCGCACGGCCTGGTGTCTTTCGGTTTTTCGCAGTCCGGCCAGAGCCCCGACCTGGTGGCCCCGACGCGCTTCCTCGCCGCAGGCGGCGCCACCACCGTGGCCGTGGTGAACGATGCGCAGTCGCCGCTGGCGCTGGCCTCGCACTGGGTCTTGCCGCTGCACGCCGGGCCTGAGGCCAGCGTGGCCGCCACCAAGAGCTACATCACGCAACTCGTGGCCGGTGCGCGCGTCGTGGCGCACTGGCAGGGTGATGCCGAGCTGCTGGCGGCATTGATCGATCTGCCCGATGCACTTCAGGCAGCGGCGAGACTCGACTGGAGCGCGGCAGTGACTGCATTGCGCGATGCCGACCGGCTCTTCGTCATCAGCCGCGGCACGGGCTTGGCGGTGGCGATGGAAGCCGCGCTCAAGCTGAAGGAAGTCTGTGGCATCCAGGCCGAAGCCTTCTCCGGCGCCGAAGTGCAGCATGGGCCGATGGCGCTGGTGCAAGAGGGTTTTCCGATGCTGGTGCTGGCGCCTCGCGGCCCGGCGTTCGAAGGCCTCGTCGCGCTGGCGGCGCAGATGCGCGCGCGTGGCGCCCGTGTGCTGCTGGCCGCCCCGCCGGGCACGCCGGGCGCCGAGCTAACGCTCGAAGTGACTGGCAACGAGGACCTCGACCCGATTGCCATGGTGCAGAGTTTTTATCCCATGGTCGAAGCCCTGGCCCGCGCCCGTGGTGCCGACCCCGACCAGCCGCGACATCTGGCCAAGGTCACGCGCACACGATGAGGCGTGCGTGGCCCGGCCACCGCGGCTACGGCGTGACGCTGTCGGTGGTGATCAATTCGACGTAATTGAACATCGACAAGGGTGGCGGAAGTTTCAGCTTGTGCGCGGCCGGCATGCGCACCTGGAACGAGAAGCGCTTGAGCGTTTCGACCGGCACCGAAGCCGGTGACTGGCGACCCACCAAAATCTGCTCGGCCTTGTGCGCCGTGAACTGGCCGACGTTGTAATAACGGCTGACCAGACCTGACAGCGCACCCGCCTGCATCAGCTGCTCGGTCGAGGCGAACGTCGGCAACCCGGCCTGCATCGCCGCCGGGATGATGACGCCTTCGGCCAGGGTGCCCAGGAACGTGTCGGGCGGCAGGTACAGCCATTGCGCGCCGGCGTCTTTCAGCTCACGTACCAGGTCGGCGGCGCCCTCGGCGCTGGGTTTGCGGTTGGCGTCGAGGCGGAAGGTGCGCTCCACCGTATGAAAGCCGCGCTCGCGGCCGATGCGGCGAATCTCTTCCAGCACCACCACCGAGTTGCGTTCGCTCGGCGTGTACAGCACGCCCAGCGACTGGAACGGCCGGTAGGCCAGCATCGCCTGGATCTGCGCCTCGGTCGGCGCCACGTGCGCCACGCCGGTGACGTTGCGGCGCGAGCTCTTCGGGTCGGCCACGATCTTGGCCAGCGCCGGTGCGGCGACGAGCGTGAAGACCACCGGGATGTCGGTGATGTGCGTGCCAGGCACCACGGCGTCATAGGGCCCGATGACCCCGAGCGTGACCGAGGTGCCCCAGGTGTAGACCAGGTCGGGCTTGGTCGCGCGAATTTCGTCGAGGTAGGCCGGCATGCGCGCCATGTCGCGGTTCAGGTCGCGGTAGGTGATCTGCACCGGGATCTTGCGCGACGCGAAATATTCCTCGAAGCCCTTTTCGACATCGGTCATGCCGCGGAAGGTGATGGCGTAGATCCGAAACGGCCGGTGCGTGGCGCGTTTGTCGACACGGTCACTGCCCTGTGCCGTCGCGGCGCCGGCCATGCCGGTGGCGACGCCGGCCAAGCCTGTGGCGGTGGCGTGGCGCAGCCAGTTTCTGCGCGTCGTGAGGTGATGCATGGGGTTTGTCTCCGATTTGATGTCAGCGCATGACGAGAGTTAGGCGATTCAGGCGGCAGCCACCACGAGGCTGCGTTGCCGGCGTGTGGCCAGCACGAAGGCGGCGCCGCACAGCAGCACCAGGCCGCCGATGGCGACGAAGCTGGTGCGGTAGCCGTAGTGCATCACCAGCGCCGCAGCCAGCAGCGGGCCGGCGGCGTTGCCCAGGCGCTCCAGCAGCCGGTACACGCCGTACACCGCGCCTTCGCCCACCTGGCGGATCTCGGCCTCGCAGTGTTCGGCCACGAGCGCGCTCTGCGCCGCGATCGACAGCGACTGGCCCAGCCCGACCCCGATGACGGCGGCGAAGACCCAGCCGACACCGCCGCCGGCGAGCATCATCAAGCCGCCCAGTCCCGAGACGATGAGGCCACCGCCCACCAGCCACTGCATGCGTTCGCGCGTGGTCGCCAGGCTCGCCGTCAGCGGGCCCATGATCACCATCACCACGGCATAGGCCATCAACACACGGCCGGCCATCGCCTGCGTGCTGCCCATGGCGACGATGTACAGCGGTACGAGGTAGAAGGCCATGCCGGTGAGCAGGATCTTGGCCGGCACGGCGGCCAGGCCGGTGACGGTCATGAAGCGGCGGTTCAGCAGCAGCGTGCCGAACTCGCGCAGCGTGGGCACGCGTGCCGGCGCGCGTTCGGTGTCGATGTCCACGGCGTGGGGCAGCAGCCGGATGGCGGCGATGGAGCCCAGCGCCAGCGCGGCCGCCACCAGGAAGGTCGGCCGCTCGCCGATGCTGTCGGCCAGGATGCCGCCGATGGACGGGCCGCAGACGGTGGCCACCATGATCGCGCCGATGAACATGGCGAAGCTGCGCGCGCGGTTGCTGCCGCTGGAATGGTCGAGGACATAGGCCTGTGCGGCGACGAAGACCATCGCATAGCCCAGCGCGCACAGCGAGCGCCACAACAACAGGTCGAGCACGGTGCTGGCCAGGGCCGTGGCGACGAAGCCGACGACGGCGACGCCCGCGCCTTGCAGCATCGTGCGGCGCTGGCCGACGCGGTCGCAGTAGACGCCGATCCAGGGCTGGCCGATGGCCACGATGAGCATGAACAGGGCGATCGGCAGGCTCAGCACGAGTTCGCTCGAGAGGCCGGGAATCGGCACCAGCAGCTCGTTGATGTAGCCCGGCAGGAAGGAGCGTGTCAGCTCTTCGGCCAGGATGAAGATGAACAGCGGCGCGCGCACGCGCGACAACTCGGTGTCGTCGCTGCGCACGCTGGAGGCTTCTTCGCCGAACCGGAAGCGGCGCGACAACGCCGCCAGCCCAGCCTGTGCCTGGGCCAGGCCCGGCTGGCGTTCATGCGCCGGCACGCGGCGCTGCGCTTCGATGTCGCGCGCCAGTGCGGTGTAGGCGGTGTTGACGCGGTCCAGCGCCGCGTCCATGCGCTTCAGCACCGAGCCGAAGGCATGTTCGCCCACACGCCGCAGCGGCGTGGCGAAGTTGCCCGCGCTGCCGCGATGGAAGGCGTCGCCCAGCGCCTTGAGCGAGCCTTCGAGCCTGGCGCCGGCCATGAAGTGCAGCAGCTCCAGCGTGAAGAACAGCGACACCACCAGCACCACCAGCACGTCAAGCAACATGCCCAGCACGATGTCGTCGATGAAGCTCACGTCCACGCCGATGTGCAGCATCCCCAGCGGCTGGTTGGGGCCGACGATGGGCAGCGACACCATGTATTGCTTGCCCACGCGCGTGGCCGAGGGAATGGCGTCGGGGTGGTCCAGCAGCGCCAGCACCTCGGCGCTGCGGAAGTAGTCCGCCGAACCTTCGCCGGCCGTCAGCCGCTGGTGCAGCACCGTGCCCTGGGCATTGGTGAGCGCGAAGTACGAGATCTCGGGAATCTCGGCCTTGACCTCGTCGAAGGTCTGCTCGATGCCGTGCAACTGCGTGAATTCGATCTGGCTGTCGACCGCGCGCAGCACCAGCGAACGGATCGACGCGGCGATGGTCGCGACCTTCTTCGACATCTCGGGCGCGAGTGCGCTTTCGAACGCGCGGTGCGAGAGTGCCGAATAGGCCGCGAGTGCCGCCACCACCACCAGCATCACCACGCCGGCCAGGCGCAGGTAGATGCCGCGTACGTAGGAGCTGTTCATGCTTTGGTCCCCCGGTGCAGCTGGCCACGCAGCGCGGCGATCTGTGCTTCGGCACTGCGCACGGTGTCGATGAACTGGCGCAGCGCCTGGCTGAAGAGGCCATGCCCACCGGCCTGTGCGTGGCGCAGCGCGTCGGGCGCGGCCAGCGCTTTTTCGACCAGGGCCACGTCGTGCGTCACGCCGCGCATCACGGCCGACAGCGCCAGCGAGGCCAGCACCGCGGCCAGCGCGAACACGCCCAGGCCGGCCAGCGCCAGCTGGCGCCCGACTGCGTGTGCGGCGGCGTCGAGGCGTTGGT
>JANLYV010000366.1:0-10794 GCA_031365825.1 Rubrivivax sp.
GGTGGACATGCTGCTGGTGTTCTTCGGCCTGTCTCCCAAGCTTGGACCCATCGCCGAATGGGGCAAGGCGCTGGAGCGCAAACAGATCGTCGTCGACACCGAAAAATTCCAGACCTCGGTGCCCGGCATCTTCGCCGTGGGTGACATCAACACCTATCCGGGCAAGAAGAAGCTCATCCTCTCGGGCTTTCATGAAGCGGCGCTCGCCGCATTCGGCGCGTCGCCCTATGTCTTCCCCGACAAGAAGGTGCTGCTGCAGTACACCACCACCAGTCCCAAGCTGCACAAGGTGCTGGGCGTGGAGTCGCCGGTGTTCGACTAACGGCCAAGCTGAACGCCATTCACCAGGCCCGCGGCGTGCGGGCTTTTTTTCGCCTGCGGTTATCATCGCGGCTCTTCGCTAGGGGTGTTGGCGCTGTCAATTGCGCCGACTGAGAAAGTCCCTTTGAACCTGATTGAGGTAATCCTCGCGCAGGGAAGCAGCCCAGATCCACGGCGCGCGCCGTGGGGGGCAAGCCGACCTGCCATCCACTTGAAAGCAACGGATGGCTCACCACTTCTCACCCATCGCCCTGGCCGCTGCGACGCTGCTGGGCCTGCATGCGCTGGACGCCGCGGCGCAAAGCACGGACGTCGTCACCATCACCGGCAAAGGCAACACCGACGCATCGATTGGCGGCTTCGGCAACGTGCCCGCCGCGCGCGCACCCATGCAGGCCGCGGTGTATGGCCGCGAGGCGCTCGCCGATTGGGGCGTCACGAGCCTTGGCGACCTCACCCGCCTGGACGCCAGCCTGGCGGATGCCTACAACGCCGAGGGCTACTGGAGCTTCCTGACGATGCGCGGTTTTGTCATCGACAACCGCGCCAACTACCGTCGCGACGGCTTGCCGATCAACGCCGAGACCTTTCTCTCGCTGGTCAACGTCGAGCGCATCGAAGTGCTCAAGGGCACGAGTGGCATTCAGGCCGGCACGAGTGCGCCGGGTGGCCTCGTCAACCTCGTGGTCAAGCGCCCGACCGGCACGATCAGGCAGGGCACGTTGAGCTGGCAACAGGACGGCACTGTGAACGCACAGGTTGACTTGAGCCAGCGCTTCGGTGCCGAAGGTCAGTTCGGTGCGCGCCTGAACGCTCAGGCGGCAAGCCTGCGCCCCGCCACACACAACGTCGACGGCAAGAGCCGCGCCTTTGCGCTTGCCACCGACTGGCAACTTGGGCCCAACACCAAGCTCGAGTTCGAGTTCGAAAGCAGCCACCGTTCGCAACCCAGCGCGCCGGGGTTCAGCATGCTCGGCAACCGCGTGCCTTCAGCGCGCGAGGTCGACCCGCGCACCAACCTCAACAACCAGGCCTGGAGCCTGCCCGTGGTGTTGGACGGCGAGGTGGCGTCGCTGCGCTTCACGCAACGCCTCGGTGAAGACTGGCAATTCAGCGCACATGGCGCCACGCAACGCCTGCGCAGCGATGACCGCGTCGCCTTTCCGTTCGGCTGTTATGACGCGGCTGCCGACGTCTACTGGGCCGACCGCTACTGCCCCGATGGCAGCGTCGACCTGTACGACTTCCGCAGCGATGGTGAACGGCGCCGAGTCGATGCGCTGGACCTGCAGTTGCAAGGCGTGGTGGCGGCGGCAGGTATGCGCCACCGCGTCGCCGCTGGCTTCCAGCAGTCACGCACACGCGACCGGTTCGGCCCACAGGCCTTCAACTTCAGTGGCACCGGCCGCATCGATGGCAGTGTGGCCACGCCGGCCAGCCGCAGTGCCGACACACCCGGCAGCCAGCGCAACGAGCGCAGCGGCGAGTGGTACCTGCGCGATGCCATCGAGCTGAACAACACGTGGCAACTCTGGGCCGGCCTGCGCCACAGCCGGCTGCAGCGCGACGGCGCCATCGGCTTTCCGCAGTCGTTCACCACACCTTGGTCGGCGTTGTCATTCGCCATGCGCCAGGACACCGTGGCTTACGCCAGCTGGGGCCAGGGCATCGAGTCCGAGGTCGTGCCCAACCTGCCAATCTATGCCAACGCCAACCAAGCCCTAACGGCGCAAAGGAGTCGGCAGCTGGAAGCCGGCGTCAAGCACGACGGCACGGCGCGCGCGTGGTCCATCGTCACCTTCGACATTCGTCGCCCCGTGGCTTCAGACATCTGCAGCGGCGAAACCGAACTGCGATGCATGCGTGCGATTGACGGCGCGGCGCGCCATCGCGGCCTGGAGGCGGCCTACAGTGAACACTTCGGGCCGTGGTTCCTGCAGTTGAGCGGCCTTGCCTTGCGTGCGACGCGTGAAGGCGCAGGCGACGCCTCACTGAATGGCCTTCGCCCCACCAACGTGCCAACGACGAGTCTGCGACTGCTGCTCAACCACGACGTCGCGGCGATGCCTGGTTTGTCGGTCCACGCCGGGCTGACGCGCGAAGGCAGCCGCATGGTCCTGCCCGACAACAGCGCCAGCATTCCTGGCTGGGCGCGACTGGACCTCGGCGCGCGCTACCGGCAAGCCATCGCCGGCACGCAGTGGCTGTGGCGAGTCGACTTGCAAAACGCCGCGAACCTACGCGCCTGGCGCGAGTCGCCCTATCAATTCAGCCACGTCTACCTGTTCCCGATGAGCGCTCGCAGTCTGCGCGCCTCGGTGCAGGTCGACTTCTGAGTGCGACCAGCGCTGAGCCAGAAGCCCGCACCGTTTTGGCTATAATCGTGGGCTCAATTCCTCGATAGCTCAGTCGGTAGAGCGCCGGACTGTTAATCCGTAGGTCCCTGGTTCGAGCCCAGGTCGGGGAGCCAAAATAACTCAAGGGGCTGGTGATGCGAATCACCGGCCCCTGGTCCTTCTTGAACACCCGGAACAGCAGCCTGACCGGACAGTTCAGGTCGGATTCTTGAGGACTACTCGCCCGCGCACCCGCCCCGCACGCAGATCGTCGAGCGCTTGGGTGGCACCGGACATCGGGCGCACGCTCACCGGCATGTCGGGCAACACGCCGGAGCGGGCGATAGCCAGCAGCTCCTGCATCTCGCTCAGGCTGCCGACATAGGAGCCGATGATGCTCACCGCCTTCATCGACACCATGGCCGGCACGATGAATGTCGCGCCGCCCAGCAGGCCGACGCACACCAGCTTGCCGGCTTTGCGCAAGGCACCCAAGCCGAATGCGAAGGACGAACCGGCGCCGACGAAATCGACCACAACCGCCGCGCCACCCGTCGTTTTCAGCAGCGCCTTCAGCGCACCTTCGGCGTTGGGGTCGATCAGCTGCCCGGCACCCGCCGCGCGCGCGATGTCCCACTTGGTCGGGTCGAGTTCGACGACGATCGGCGCCACGCCGAACATCTGCCTGGCCAGGCGGATGCCTGACAGGCCGACACCACCGGCGCCAATGATCACCAACGGGCCGTTGTCACCCAGCTGCCCGGCCTTCTTCAGGGCGCTGTACGCCGTCAGGCCAGAGCAGGCGTGGAGGCAGGCTTGCACTTCAGTCAGCTGCCCATAGTCGAGCAGGTACTTGCTGTGCGGCACCAGCACATGGTCTGCGAAGCCACCGTCACGGTGAACGCCCAGGGCATTCGGTGCATTGCACAGATGCTCGTTGCCGGCCAGGCACAGCGTGCACAGGCCGCAGCCGATCCACGGAAAGACGACGCGATGGTCGCCCGCCGTCACACCTCGTGCCTCCGGTCCGACTGCCACGACGGTACCCGCGATTTCGTGGCCCAGCGTGCGCGGCGGTCTGACGGCGCGCGTCATGTCCAGCTTGTTGCCGCTGCCGAGGTCGAAGTAGCCGTCGTGCAGGTGCACGTCGCTATGGCACACGCCGCAGCTACCCACTCGCAGGATGACCTCGCTGCCTTGCGGTTGGGGTGTGTCGCGCATCACTTGCGCGAGCGGTCGGCCGAAGGCCTCAAGCTGGTAGCTCAACATGAACGGCGCGATACGGCGTGAGATTGGATGAAGGTGTTGACGGCGGCAATCAAGGCGTCCCCTTGGTCACGATGGGGCGAGTGGCCGCAGTGGGTAAGTTCCAACAACTCGGCATGCGACACACGGCTTGAAATGCCGCGAATCTGCGCCAGTGTGCCGTACTCGTCGTCCTGGCCCTGCACAGCCAGCAAGGGGCAGCGGATCGAACCGATTTCGCCCTCGATCGACCACTGCCTGAACAGCGGGTGCAGCCAGACGCGGTTCCAGCCCCAGAACGCGGAATCGGGGTCGTCGTGGTAGTGGGCCAGGCGCTCGCGAAAATTGGATTCGACATAGGCCTTGCGCGCCGCTTCGATGCTGGTGATCGACACGTCCTCCACCATGATGTGCGGTGCCACGACCACGGCACCCGCGACGCGCGTGGTGAAGCGTGCGGCGTACAGCAAGGCGATCGAGCCGCCATCGCTGTGACCGAACAGCCAGGGCTTGTCATCTTCGCTGTCGACATCCAACGCCCGCAACAGCGCCGGCAGCAGCTCGTGCGCCTGGCGGTGCATGAAGTCCGGGCCCCAGAGTTCGTGCGGCTCACGCGGCGTGGATCGGCCGTAGCCCGGCCGCGAGTAGACCAGTCCGCGAAACCCCAGCGCGGCGCACAGCCGCTGCGGAAAATCTTTCCACATCGCCAGCGAGCCCAGCCCCTCGTGCAGGAACACCAGCAGTGGCGCATGGCGTTCGGCGCGCGCGATCCACTGGTGCTCGATGCGCACCTCGCGCTGCCCCGAGGCGATGTCGACGAACTCGATGGTCATGGCAAACCGTTGGCGAGCTGCGAGCGCCCGGCTTCGAGTTCGCGCAGCTTGAAGCGCTGGATCTTCCCGGTGGCCGTCTTCGGCAGGTCGGGCACGAACTCGATGAAGCGCGGGTATTTGAACGGGGCCAGACGCTCCTTGACGAAGGCCTTGAGCTCGGCCTCGTCGACGCTGCAACCAGCCTTCAGCACGACGAAGGCCTTGGTCTTGACCAGGCCCTCGGCGTCTTCCTTGCCGATCACGGCCGCTTCCAGTACGGCAGGGTGCTGCACCAGGGTGGCTTCGACCTCGAACGGGCTGACGTAGACGCCGCTGACCTTCAGCATGTCGTCGCCGCGGCCGCTGTAGGTGTAGCTGCCGTCGGCGTTGCGCACGTACTTGTCGCCGCTCTTGGTCCAGCCACCCTGGAAGGTCTCGCGTGTCTTGGCGCGGTCGCCCCAGTACATCATGGCGGCGCTGGGGCCATGGATGTAGAGGTCGCCGGGCTCGCCGTCCGGCACGGCCGCGCCGGTGTCGCCGCGCAGCTCGACTTCGTAACCCGGCACCGGCCAGCCGGTGGTGCCGTAGCGCACGCGCTCGGGCTGGTTGGACAGGAAGATGTGCAGCATCTCGGTCGAGCCGATGCCGTCGACGATGTCGACACCGAAGTGGCGCTTGAAGCGCTCGCCAAGATCGGCAGGAAGCGCCTCGCCGGCGGACGACACCAGGCGCAGCGTTACCGCATCGCGCGCCGGCAGCAGCGGGCTCGCGAGCATGCCGGCGAAGCCGGTGGGCGCACCGAAGAACACAGTGGGTTTGACGCCGCCCAGGCCGAGCCAGCGCTTGAAGGTGGCCTCGGGCGTCGGCCGTTCGGGCATCAGGATCGTCGTGGCGCCCACGCTCATCGGAAAAGTTAGGCCGTTCCCCAGGCCATAGGCGAAGAAGAGTTTGGCGGCCGAAAAGCAGACGTCGCTCTCGCGCAGCCGCAGCACGCCTTTGCCATACAGCTCGGCGGTCCAGTAGGGGTTGGCGTGCGAATGCACCGTGCCTTTGGGCCGGCCGGTGGAGCCTGAGGAGTAGAGCCAGAAGCCGGGGTCGTCTGCCGCGGTGGCAGCGGGCTCGGCGGCCGGGGCATGGGACTGCAGGAACGCCTCGAACTCGGCTTCAGCCGGCTGCGGCGCCGAGCTTTCAGCATGCCCCGCTTTCCGCGATGCTTGGGTCCGCGAGACGATGACCGTGCCGACTTCATGTTCCGCCCGCGTCAATGCCGACGCCAGAGCCGGGAGCAAGGCCCCCGACACCAGCACCGCCTGAGCACGCGAGTTCTCGAGCATGTAGGCGTAGTCTTCGGCCGTGAGCAGCGTGTTCACCGCCACCGGCACCAGCCCCGCATACAGCGCGCCGAGGAAGCTCACCGGCCAATCGTTGCAGTCGTGCATCAGCAGCAGCACACGCTCTTCGCGACGCAGGCCCAGGGCGCGCAGGCCGGCGGCCATGCGCCGCACGCGCTCGTCCAGCGCGCCGTAGCTGAGCGTGCCCTGGTCGTCGATGAACGCCGCCTTGGCCGGCCGTGCGGCGTTGTTTGCCAGCAGGTGTTGCGCGATATTGAAGCGCGCCGGCGGCGGCAAGACCGGGGGTTCCGTGGCACTCGTCTCGGTCATGGTTGTCTCCAATGGTCGGTTGTGGTGCGATCGACGCGCGTCGCTTTTGCCGCGGAATTGTCGAATGACTTGCTGCCCGTCAGAATATGCAGTATGGTGCTTCTATAAACTTTATGGGCATCGGAATGCCATGTCAAGCACTATATTGCAGTCTACAGCGACAACCCGGCGAGCTCCGCGGAAAGTAGAGATCAAGCCCGAGCCGCAGCCACTGCCGAGCCCTCGCAGCGACGCCGCCAATGGTGACGGCCCGACCAAACATCCGTTCCTGGTCGGCCTGGGCGAGCGCGTGCGCGCACTGCGAGCCCGGCGCGGCATGACACGCAAGGCGCTCTCGGTGGCGGCCGAGGTCTCCGAGCGCCACCTGGCCAACCTGGAGCACGGTGTCGGCAACGCTTCCGTGCTGGTGCTGCTGCAGGTGGCGCAGGCGCTGAAGTGCAGCCTGGCCGAACTGCTGGGCGATGCCACCACCCAGTCACCCGAGTGGCTGATGATCCGCGAGATGCTGGAGCGCAGCGACGAGGCCAGCCTGCGCCGAGTGCGTGAAGCCGTCGGTGAACTGCTTGGCACCGGTGGCGCGCATGGTCACGGCAGCTCTTTGCGCGGCTCGCGCATCGCGCTCATCGGACTGCGTGGAGCCGGCAAATCCACCCTCGGGCAGATGCTCGCCGAAGACCTCGGATTTCCCTTCGTCGAGCTCAGCCGCGAGATCGAAAAATTCGCCGGCTGCTCGATCAGCGAGATCCAGGCGCTGTACGGACAAAACGCCTACCGCCGCTACGAGCGCCGGGCGATGGAAGAAGCCATCCAGATTTACCCAGAAGCCGTGATCGCCACGCCCGGCGGCCTGGTGTCGGACCCCGCCACCTTCAACCTGCTGCTGGCCCACTGCACCACCGTCTGGTTGCAGGCCGACCCCGAGGACCACATGAAGCGTGTTACCGCACAAGGCGACATGCGGCCGATGGCCGGCAGCCAGGAAGCGATGGCCGACCTGAAGGGCATCCTTGCCGGCCGCGCGGCCTTTTATTCGAAGGCCGAATTCCGGCTCGACACCAGCGCTGCACCGCTGGAGCCCACCTTCGTCGCGCTGCGCCGGCTGGTGCGCGATGCGCTAGCCATCCCGGGCTAATTGATGCCATGTCACATGCATAAAACTGCTTGACATCGCAAAACAATAAGCATTAAAGTGCGTTGCATTGAATAGCACTTTACTGCAGCACTCAGGAGCCGCCATGAGCCAAGCACCACGCGTCGACTACCAGACTTCGCCCGAACACTACCGCCATTGGAAGCTCAAGTTCGAAGGCCCGGTGGCGACCCTGGCCGCCGACTTCGACGAAAACGCCGGACTGCGCCCCGGCTACAAGCTCAAGCTCAACAGCTACGACCTGGGCGTCGACATCGAGCTCAACGACGCCATCAACCGCGTGCGTTTCGAGCATCCCGAAGTGCGCACCGTGGTCATCACCAGCGCCAAGGAAAAGGTGTTCTGCTCCGGCGCCAACATCTTCATGTTGGGCGTTAGCAGCCACGCCTGGAAAGTCAATTTCTGCAAATTCACGAACGAGACGCGCAACGGCCTCGAAGACAGCTCGGCGCACAGCGGGTTGAAGTTCCTGGCGGCCGTGAACGGTGCCTGCGCAGGTGGGGGCTACGAGCTGGCGCTGGCCTGCGACGAGATCATGCTGGTCGACGACCGCAGCAGCGCCGTGAGCCTGCCCGAAGTGCCGCTGCTCGGTGTGCTGCCCGGCACCGGCGGCCTGACACGTGTCACCGACAAGAAGAAGGTGCGCCACGACCTGGCCGACCTGTTCTGCACCAGCGTCGAAGGCGTGCGTGGCCAGAAGGCCAAGGACTGGCGGCTCGTCGACCACATTGCCAAGCCAGCGGTGTTCGCAGCCAAGGTGCAAGAGCGCGCGCTCGAAATGGCGGCACTGAGCGACAGGCCGGCCAGCGGCCGCGGCGTGGCGCTGACGCCGCTGGCCGTCACCGTCGAAGCCGACGCCCTGCGCTACACCCACGTGGTGGTGGCGATCGATCGTACCAAGCGCACGGCCGTCTTCACCGTGAAAGCACCCATCGGTGCGCAGCCGGGCGACATCGCCGGCATCGAAGCCGCAGGCAGCGACTGGTACCCGCTGCAACTGGCGCGCCAGCTGGAAGATGCGATCCTGCAGATGCGCACCAACGAGCTCGACATCGGCACCTGGTTGATCAAGACACAGGGCGATGGCCAACACGCAAGTGCCGCGGTACTGGCCATGGACGCCACGTTGCTGGCGCACCAGAACCATTGGCTGGTGCGCGAAACCATAGGCCTCTTGCGCCGCACCTTCAGCCGCCTGGATCTCTCTTCACGCAGCCTGTTCGCGCTGATCGAACCCGGCTCGTGCTTCGCCGGCAGCTTCCTCGAGCTGGCCCTGGCCTGTGACCGCAGCTACCACCTGGCGCTGCCCGACGACGCGGTGCGCGCGCCGACCATCACGGTGGGCGAGACCAACTTCGGCCTCTATCCGATGATCACCGGCCAGAGCCGTCTACAACGCCGCTTCTACAACGAGCAGCCGGCGCTGGATGCGGTGCGCGCGCAGGCCGGCAAGGCGCTGGACGCCGACGCGGCTTTCGCCATCGGCCTGGTCACCAGCAACCCCGACGACATCGACTGGGCGGACGAGACGCGCATCGCCATCGAAGAGCGCGTGGCGATGAGCCCCGACGCGCTCACCGGCATGGAAGCCAATCTGCGCTTCAACGGCCCCGAGAACATGTTCACGCGCGTCTTCGGCCGCCTGACCGCCTGGCAGAACTGGATCTTCCAGCGCCCCAACGCCGTCGGCGAAAAAGGCGCGCTGAAGGTTTACGGCAAAGGCGACAAGGCCGCCTTCGACTGGAATCGCGTCTAACAAATTAACGGAGCTGACCACATGAGTACCCCCACCCACGCCATCGACTACGGTCAAAAGATCCCGAACAACGTCAACCTCAATGAGGACCGCACGCTGCAGCGCGCGCTCGAACAATGGCAGCCCAGCTTCCTGTCGTGGTGGGACGACATGGGCCCTGTGGGCAGCCAGCAGCACGATGTCTACCTGCGCACCGCCACCAGCGTCGACCCCGAAGGCTGGGCGCAATTCGGCCATGTGAAGATGCCCGACTACCGCTGGGGCATCTTCCTCAACCCGGGCGAGAAAGACCGCAAGATCCACTTCGGCGACCACCTCGGCGAAGCCGCCTGGCAAGACGTGCCCGGCGAGTACCGCGCCAACCTGCGCCGCATCATCGTCACGCAAGGCGACACCGAGCCGGCTTCGGTGGAGCAGCAACGCCACCTGGGCAACACGGCGCCCAGCATGTACGACCTGCGCAACCTGTTCCAGATCAACGTCGAAGAAGGCCGCCACCTGTGGGCCATTGTCTACCTGCTGCACAAACACTTCGGCCGTGACGGCCGCGAAGAAGGTGAAGCGCTTTTGCAGCGCCGCAGCGGGCAGCAGGACAACCCGCGCATCCTGCAGGCCTTCAACGAAGAAACGCCCGACTGGCTGAGCTTCTTCATGTTCACCTACTTCACCGACCGCGACGGCAAGTTCCAGCTCTGCGCGCTGGCCGAAAGCGCCTTCGACCCACTGGCCCGCACCACCAAGTTCATGCTCACCGAAGAAGCCCACCACATGTTCGTGGGCGAGTCCGGCATCAGCCGCATCATCAACCGCACCTGCGCGGCGATGAACGAGCTGAAGACCGACGACCCGAAGACGCTGCGCGCGGCCGGCGTGATCGATCTGCCGACGCTGCAGCGCTACCTCAACTTCCACTTCAGCGTGACCATCGACCTCTTTGGCGCCGACGAATCCAGCAACGCCGCCACGTTTTATTCAACCGGCCTGAAGGGCCGTTACGAAGAAGGCAAACGCGCCGATGACCATCAACTGCGCGGCCAGACCTACCGCGTGCTTCAAGTGCAGAACGGCCAGCTCGCCGAGAAGGAAGTGCCGATGCTCAACGCGCTGAACGAAGTGCTGCGCGACGACTTCATCAAAGACAGCGTGTCAGGTGTCGGCCGCTGGAACAAGGTGATCGAGAAGGCCGCCATCCCCGTCAAGCTGACCACGCCGCACATGGCTTTCCATCGCAACATCGGCGCGCTGTCGACCGTGAAGGTCTCGCCCGACGGCCGCGTGGTGAGCGAGGCCGAATGGAACGCCAAGAAGGACGAATGGCTGCCCAGCGGCAGCGACCGCGCGTTCGTGGCCAGCCTGATGGGCCGCGTGGTCGAGCCGGGCAAGTTCGCCAACTGGATCGCGCCGCCGGTGATGGGCATCAACCGCCAGCCGGTCGACTTCGAGTACGTGCGCTTTGATTGACCCACCCCCGGAGCGGCTTCGCCGCTCCCCCTCAAGGGGGCAACGCCAGCGG
>JANLYV010000409.1:0-9135 GCA_031365825.1 Rubrivivax sp.
GTCGCTGCGCAGCGACGCTCAAATGCTCGGCCTGGCCGACGCCGCACGCAGCCGCAGCGAGGCCGACTGGCTCATCGGCATCAACGGCACGCGGGCGATGACGGCCTTCAACTCGCGCGACGGCGGCTTCTTCCTAACGACCGTCGGACGTGTACAGACGCCCACGCTGTCGATCGTGGTCGAGCGCGAAGAGAAGATCCGCAAGCATGTGGCGCGCGACTACTGGGAGGTCAAGGCCAATTTCGACGCCGAGGCCGGCCAGTACGAGGGCAAGTGGTTCGACCCGAAGTGGAAGAAGAACCCCGACGACACTGAGGCGCGCGCCGACCGCCTGTGGCATGCCGCCGACGCCGAGGCCATCGCCAAAGCCTGCCTCGGCCAGCCGGCGGTGGTGACGGAAGAAGCCAAGCCCAGCACCCAGGCCAGCCCGCTCTTGTACGACCTGACGACGCTGCAGCGCGAAGCCAACGGCCGCTTCGGCTATTCGGCCAAGACCACCTTGTCGATCGCCCAGGCGCTGTACGAAAAACACAAGGTGCTGACCTACCCGCGCACCGACTCGCGCGCCTTGCCCGAGGACTACCTGGCGGTGGCGAAGAACACCTTCGAGATGATCGCCGCGGAAGACCTGCCGGGCCCGCTGCGCGAGCTGGCGCAGCATGCGCGCAAAGGCTTGAAGGACGGCTACGTGAAGCCGATCAAGCGCGTGTTCGACAACGCCAAGGTCTCGGACCACTTCGCCATCATCCCCACGCTGCAGCCGCCGCGCAGCCTGACCGAAGCTGAGGCCAAGGTCTACGACATGGTGGTGAAGCGCTTCATCGCCGTGTTCTATCCGTCGGCCGAATTCCTCGTCACCACGCGCATCAGCAAGGTCGCGCTGGCCAACGCCGAACACAGCTTCCAGACCAATGGCAAGGTGCTGGTGAACCCGGGCTGGCTGGCGGTGTACGGCAAGGAAGCGCAGGACGAAGACGCCAACCTGGTGCCGGTGAAGCCGGGCGAGCTGGTGCGCGCCGAGAGCGTGGAGGTCAAGGCGCTGGCGACCAAACCGCCGGCGCGTTACACCGAGGCCACGCTGCTGTCGGCGATGGAAGGCGCGGGCAAGCTGATCGAAGACGAAGAGCTGCGCGAAGCCATGCGCGAAAAGGGCCTGGGCACACCGGCCACGCGTGCGCAGACCATCGAAGGCTTGATCTTCGAGAAGTACATGTACCGCGATGGCCGCGAACTGGTGCCCACGGCCAAGGCCTTCCAGTTGATGACGCTGTTGCGTGGCCTGGCGATCGAAGACCTGACCAAGCCCGAGCTCACCGGCAACTGGGAATACCAGCTGGCCGAGATGGAGCACGGCCGCTTGAAGCGCGACGCTTTCATGGCCGAGATCGCCAAGATGGCCGAGCGCATCGTCAAAAAAGCCAAGGAGTACGACCGCGACAGCATCCCGGGCGACTACGCCACGCTCGGCACGCCTTGCCCTAACTGCGGCGGTGTGGTGAAGGAGAACTACCGCCGTTTCACCTGCACCGGCAAGGCCGATGCGGTGGACGGCGACGGCTGCGGCTTCTCGATGACCAAGGTCCCCGCCGGCCGCGCTTTTGAAGTGCGCGAGGCCGACGCCTTCCTGCACGACAAGAAGATCGGCCCGCTGGAAGGCTTTCGCTCGAAGGCGGGCTGGCCGTTCACGGCCGAGCTCAAACTCGTGTTCGACGACGAGATCAAGAACTGGAAGCTCGAGTTCGACTTCGGCGACGACGCGAAGAACGCACAAGGCGACGGCGAACCGGTCGACTTCGGCGAGCAAGAGAGTCTGGGCCCTTGCCCCAAATGCCAGGGCCGCGTGTTCGAGCACGGCACGTCGTACGTGTGCGAGCACAGCGTCGGCGCCAACGTCAGCTGCGACTTCAAGAGCGGCAAGATCATCCTGCAGCAACCCGTGCCGCGCGAGCAGATGACATTGCTGCTGACCAGCGGCAAGACGGCACTGCTGGAGAACTTTGTCTCCAACAAGACGCGGCGCAAGTTCAAGGCCTTCCTGGCTTTCGACAAGAAGGAAGGCAAGGTGATGTTCGAGTTCGAGCCGCGTGCGGCCAAGGTGCCGGGTAAAACTGCAGGCAAGACTGCGGCCAAGACGGCGGCGAAAAAGGTCGCCGCCAAGAGGGCCGCGTAGGCGGCGGGAGCGGAGTACTGGCGATGACATTGGCTGTGCTGGCCAAGCTGGCCGCCATCTTCATCACCATCGCGCTGGGCTGGATCGCCGCTCGCAAGGGCTGGCTCGATGCGGCCGTCGACGCCGATGGGCGCGGCGACGGCGTGGCTGCAGGCGCAGCCCGCGGCCAGGCCGCACGCGTGCTCGCCAACGCCGCCTTCGTCATCTTCGTGCCCGCGCTGCTGTTTCGCACCATGGCGCGCATCGACTTCGCGCACCTGCCCTGGCGCACCGTGGCGGCTTACCTCGTGCCGATGGTCGTGTTCCTCTTGAGCGTGCAGCGCTGGCAACGTGGCCGCACGCCGGCTTTGGGGCCGGCGGCCGCCACCGTGCGCAGCGTCACCGCGACCTACGGCAACGCGGTGCAGCTGGGCATCCCGCTGGCGGCGGCGCTGTACGGCGAAGCCGGGCTGGCGCTTCACGTGGCCGTCGTCAGCGTGCACGGCCTGGTGCTGCTGACGCTGGCCACGGTGCTGGTCGAGCTCGACCTGGCGCGACACGACCATGGCGCGTCGATGGCCGCCACGCTGCGTCACACCGTGCGCCAGACCCTGCTGCATCCGGTGGTGCTGCCGGTGCTGCTGGGCATCGCCTGGAACCTCGGGGGCCTGGGCCTGCACCCGGCCATCGACGAGATGCTGCTGGGCCTGGGCGCGGCCGCCGTGCCGCTGTGCCTGGTGCTCATCGGCGTGTCGCTCGCGGCCTACGGCTTTGGCCGCGCCTGGAGCGGCGTGGTCGAGATCGCGCTGCTGAAGCTGCTCGTATTCCCGGCGCTGGTGCTGGTGACGGCGCACTGGGGCTTCGGCCTGGATGGCATGCCACTCGGTGTGCTGGTGATGATGGCGGCGCTGCCTTCGGGCTCGAACTCGCTCATCTTCGCGCAGCGCTACGGCGTGCTCGAAGCCGAGGCCACGGCCAGCATCGTGGCCACCACCGCGGCCTTTGTGGTGAGCGCGTGGTTGTGGTTGTGGTTGTTGTCGCTGCTCTCACCTTGAGCCTCGGCTTCTGGGAAAATCGCGCCACCATGACGCACACCGACATCGCCGCCTACATGTCCCACGTCGGCGTCGCCGCGCGCGCTGCCAGCAGCCTGATGGCGGCCGCGCCCACGGCAGCAAAAGACGCCGCGTTGCGCCGCCTGGCCGCGCTGCTGCGCGAGCAGTCACCCGCGCTGCTGAAGGCTAACGAACAGGATGTGCGTGCTGCCGAAGCGGCGAGCCTGACCGCGCCGCTGGTCGACCGCCTCAAGCTCACGCCGAAGATCATCGATACCGTGGCCGAAGGTTGCGAGCAGATTGCCGCCATGCCCGACCCGGTGGGCGAGATCAGCGGCCTGAAGCGCCGGCCCAGCGGCATCAGCGTCGGCCAGATGCGCGTGCCGCTGGGTGTGTTCGGCATGATCTACGAGAGCCGGCCCAACGTCACCATCGAAGCCGCGTCGCTGGCCATCAAGAGCGGCAACGCCTGCGTGCTGCGCGGCGGCTCGGAAGCACTGCACTCGAATATGGCGTTAGCTGCCCTGGTGCAGCAGGCGCTGGGCGACGCCGGCCTGCCGCCCGACGCGGTGCAGCTGGTGGCCACCACCGATCGCGCCGCCGTGGGCCAGCTCATCACCATGCCGCAGTACGTCGACGTCATCATCCCGCGCGGTGGCAAGGGGCTGATCGAGCGCATCAGTGCCGAGGCCAAAGTGCCGGTCATCAAGCACCTGGACGGCAACTGCCACATTTACGTCGACGCCGAGGTCGATCTTGAACTCGCCGTGCGCGTCACCGACAACGCCAAGACGCAGAAGTACAGCCCGTGCAACGCGGCCGAATCGCTGCTGGTGCATGCGGCGGTGGCACCCGCGTTTCTGCCGCGCATCGCCGCGGTATTTGCTGCCAAGGGCGTGGAGATGCGCTGCGACGCCGCGGCGCTGGCGCGGGTGGCGGCTGTGCCGGGCCTGAAGGCAGTGCCGGCGCGCGAAAGCGACTGGGGCGAGGAATACCTTGCGCCCATCATCAGCGTGGCCGTGGTGGGCAGCCTCGACGCAGCGATAACCCACATCAACCGCCATGGTTCGCACCACACCGACGCCATCCTCAGCACCAACCACGTCAACGCCATGCGCTTCCTGCGCGAGGTCGACTCGGCCAGCGTGATGGTCAACGCCAGCACGCGTTTTGCCGATGGTTTTGAGTACGGCCTGGGTGCCGAGATCGGCATCTCGACCGACAAATTTCACGCCCGCGGGCCGGTCGGGCTGGAAGGGCTAACGTCCTTGAAGTGGGTGGTGCTGGGGCAGGGCGAAACACGCGCCTGAATGGACAGCGCACAGTTGGCGGCGCTGGCCGCCGCGGTCGTCATCGTGTTTTGGATGCTGGGCGCCTACAACCGGCTGATGGCGCTGCGCAACGGCATCGGTTCGGCCTTCGCCAAACTCGACGACGGGCTGGCGAGTGCGGCCGAGGTGGCGCTGGCGCTTGCCGCCGCGCTGCGCGGGGCGATGGCCAACGAGCAGGGTGCGCTCGATGCCCTGGTGCACACCAGCACGCAGTTGCAGGCGGCGGTCTCGCGGGTGCGCGGCCAGGCCGCTTCAGCGTTCGCCGCCGCGACGGTAACCGCCGCCATGGCCGAGTTCGGCGCCGCCGGCAGCCGCGTGCGCGCGCTGGCCGAACAGCAGCCGGCACTCGCCAACGACGCGGCTGCCGACGTGGCCAGGCAGCTTGCGGCCTGGCGTGATGCCGACGCGCGCATTGCGTTCGCGCGGCAACTCTTCAACGACGCCGTGAACCGCTACAACGAGGCGGCCCGTCAGTTCCCCACGCGGCTGTTGGCGCGGCTGTTCGGGCTGGCGCCAGCGGGGCTGGTGTAGGGCTGCGTTTACCGCACAATCTTTCGCGATCCACTCGTCTGTCCACCGAAGGAGCCCCGCATGCCAAGACATCTCATCGCCGCCGCCTTGGTGCTTGCCGTGCCATCTGCCTGGGCCCAGGATCCGAACCTGGCTCGCAACCTCGCCGCCACCTGCGCCAATTGCCATGGCACCAACGGCAACTCGCGCGGCGAGGTCACCGCGCTGGTGGGCGTGCCGGCCGCGCGCACCGTGGCCATGATGGCCGCGTTCAAGAGCGGCGCGGCGTCGGCGACAGTGATGCACCAGATCGCCAAGGGCTACAGCGACGAGCAGGTCGCCCTCATCGCCGGCTACTTCGCGGCACAACAACCAGGCAAGTGAGGAGCAGGCCATGACGACAATTGCGAAGAACGTCTCACGTCGCAGCGTGCTCGGTGCCGGTGCCGCCTTCGGCAGCCTGGCCCTGGCCGGTTGTGCCGGTATGAGCGAGCGCCCCTCGATCGGCCGCGTGGTCGTGATCGGTGGTGGTTTCGGCGGCGCCACGGCCGCGCGCTACCTGCGTTTGTGGGGCGGCAACGTCGACGTGACGCTGGTCGAGCGCAACGCCAACTTCGTCTCCTGCCCGATCTCGAACCTGGTGCTCGGCGGCCACAGGCAGATGGCCGACATCACGCGCAGCTACGACGGCCTGGTGGCACTCGGCGTGAAGGTGGTGCAGGGCGACGTCATCGCCATCGACGCGCAAGCCAAGAAGCTGCGCCTGGCCGGTGGCGGTGAACTGGTCTACGACCGCCTGGTCGTCTCACCCGGCGTCGATTTCATGAGTGACCAGGTCGCCGGGCTCGACACGCCCGCAGCGCAGGCCCGGGTGCTGCACGGCTGGAAGGCCGGACCGCAGACGCTGGCCTTGCGCCAGCAACTGCAAGCCATGCCCGACGGCGGTGTCTACGCGCTGACGATCCCCAAGGCGCCTTACCGCTGCCCGCCCGGGCCGTACGAGCGCGCCTGCATGGTGGCCAGCTATTTCAAGACCGCCAAGCCACGCAGCAAGGTGCTGGTGCTCGATGCCAACCCCGAGATCACCTCGAAGAAGGCGCTCTTCGAGAGGGCCTTCAAGGACCACTACGCCGGCATCATCGAGTACAAGGCCAACGCCGAGCTGAAGGCGGTGGACGCCGCCGGCAATGTCGCCAAGCTCGAGTTCGAAGACGTCAAGGCCGATGTGCTCAACGTCGTGCCGCCGCAGCGTGCCGGCGACATCGCGCGCACCGCCGGCCTGGTCAACGTCAACAACCGCTGGGTCGGCGTGAACTGGCTGACGATGGAGTCGACCGCCGTGCCAGGCGTGCACGTGCTGGGCGACGCCACCTTCCCCGGGCCGGCCATGCCCAAGTCGGGCCACATGGCGAATCAGCATGCCAAGGTGGCGGCGGCGGCGATCATCCAGCTGCTCAAGGGCGAGGCGGTGAATGCCGCGCCGGTGGTGATGAACACCTGCTACAGCTTCGTCACCGCCAGCGACGTCATCCACGTGGCTTCGGTGCACCAGTACGACGCGGCCGACAAGACCTTCAAGCCGGTGCCGGGCTCGGGTGGTGTCTCGGCCGCGGCGAGCGCGGTGGAAGGGCGCTACGCCATGTCGTGGGCGCAGAACATCTGGGGTGACATGCTGGCCGGCTGAAGCCGGATCAAGGCTGGC
The DNA here is from genome assembly GCA_031365825.1 of Rubrivivax sp. Taxonomy (GTDB): domain Bacteria; phylum Pseudomonadota; class Gammaproteobacteria; order Burkholderiales; family Burkholderiaceae_C; genus Rubrivivax. The sequence continues at coordinate 6,748 of JANLYV010000409.1, forward strand.
AGGCGATCGAGGCGCTGGCCACGATGTCGTCGAAGAGCGCCATCGAAACCTTGCCCGAAACCGCGAACGGGTCGAGCACGGCCTTCTCTGAATAACGCAGCAACAGAGCGGGGTTCAGGCGCGCCATGTCGACCTCGCCCATCGACCAGCTGGCGAAGCGCCGCTCTTCGATCTCTTCGTAGCGCAGCAGCTCCACCTGGGTGTGGCGGGCGTCGGTGACGATGCGGTTGTAGAGCTTGTTGACGGCGCTGCGCCCGCCCTCCAGCACCTGCAGGAAGATGCCCTGCGAAAGGCACAGCACGCCGGTGATGCCGAGCTCGGGATTGGCGTGGCGTGAGCGGCGCAGGATGGCGCCAAGCGCCTCGCGGTCGAAGGCCGCGGCGGCGCGGCTGGCGTACATCAGTCGAACGAGCATGGTGTTCTCCTCGTCCTCAGGCGTTCTTGCGTGTCAGCAGCGAGAGGAACTCGCGGCGCAGGTTGGCGTCTTTCAGAAAGGCGCCGCGCATCACGCTGTTGGTCATGGCCGACTGGCTGTCCTTCACGCCGCGCCAGTGCATGCAGAAGTGGTCGGCCTCCATCACGATGGCCAGCCCGTCAGGGCGCACGCGCTGCTGCAGTTCGTTGGCCAGCATCGTCACCGCCTCTTCCTGGATCTGCGGCCGGCTCATGATCCAGTCGCAGATGCGCGAATATTTCGACAGGCCGATGAGATTCGAATGTTCGTTCGGCAGAAGGCCGATCCAGACCTTGCCCAGGATCGGGCAGAGGTGGTGCGAACAGGCGCTGCGCACAGTGATGGGGCCGACGATCATCAGCTCGTTCAGCCGCTCGGCGTTGGGGAACTCGGTCACCGCCGGCATCGCGTGGTAGCGGCCGCTGAACACTTCTTCGATGAACATCTTGGCCACACGCTTGGCCGTCTCGTTCGTGTTGTGGTCGCTGTCGGTGTCGATCACCAGCGCCTGCAACACGTCCTGCATCTTCGCCTGCACCTCGGCGCGCAGCTCCAGCAATTCGCCTTCGCGCACGTAGCCGGCAATGTTGTCGTTGGCGTGGAAGCGGCAGTCGGCCGCCAGCAGCCGGTAGCGGATGCGCTCCGAGGCCGGCAGCGCCGCGAGTTCGTCGTCGCTGCGAAACAGGCGTGTGCTGGTGGTGGTGCTTGCCGACGTGCCTTGGGCTGCAGTCAGTGCCGTCTTTTGGGGCATGCGCGGGTCCTGGCGGGGATGGAGGTGGCATTGTGCGCTGGGGTCGCGGGGCCAGGCCCTAGACTGCCGCGATGACCCCACCTGGCCCATCCCTGCCGTCCCTGCCACTGGCGCGCCTGCTGCCATGGGTGGCCGACGCGACGCAGTCGGTGATGTCCGGGCGCTCGCTCAACGATGTGCTGCCCAAGGTGCCGGCCGATGCGCGGCCGGGGGTGCAGGCCCTGACCTTCCACGCCATGCGCTGGTGGGGCGGGGCGAGCGAAGTGCGCACTATGCTCGCGCCGAAGACGCCGCCGCCGTTCGTCAATGCACTTCTGACGACCGCGCTGGCGCTGGCCTGGCCGGGTTCGAACCCGCCCTACGCGGAGCACACGCTGGTCGACCAGGCGGTGGCGGCGGCACGCGCGCGAGTGCCTGCCGCGGCCGGATTCATCAACGCCGTGCTGCGCCGTTTCCTGCGCGAACAGGACAGCCTGTGTGCGGCCGCACGCAAGTCGCCGCTGGGGGCGTTCAACCATCCGCTTTGGTGGATCGAGCGCATCAAGCTCGATTGGCCGCGCCACTGGCAGGCTTTGTTGATGCAGGCCAACACGCACCCGCCGATGACGCTGCGTATCAACGCGCGCCGCGGCACCGGTGCGGCCTATGTGCAGCGCCTGGCGGCGCAGGGCCGCCATGCCACGCTGCTGGCCGAGCCCGCGCTCGCCGGACAGGCACTGACCTTGACGCATCCTTGCCCGGTGTTGCAGTTGCCCGGTTTCGCCGAGGGCGAGGTCTCGGTTCAGGACGCCGCGGCGCAACGCGCGGCCAGCCTGCTGCTGGGCGATGGCCTGCCCCGCGGCGCGCGCGTGCTCGACGCCTGTGCCGCGCCGGGTGGCAAGACGGCGCAGCTGCTCGAACGCGCCGACCTCGACGTGCTGGCGCTGGACATAGCCCCGCTGCGCCTGCAACGCGTGCAGGAGACGCTGAACCGGCTGCAACTCAAGGCGCAGCTCGTGGTGGGCGACGCGCGCGAACCCGCGCGCTGGTGGGACGGCAAACCCTTCGACGCCATCCTGCTCGACGCCCCGTGCACCGCCTCGGGCATCGTGCGCCGGCACCCGGATGTGCGCTGGCTGCGCCGCGCCGACGACGTCACCGCCCTGGCCCAGACGCAGGCGCAGATGCTGCAGGCACTGTGGCC
>JANLYV010000428.1:0-10276 GCA_031365825.1 Rubrivivax sp.
CATTGTGGGCTATATTGCCTCGGCAACAGGGCAGCCACCGACGAGGCCACACGATGAAAGTCAGCGACATCCTGCGCGTCAAAGGCGGCACGCTGTACACCGTCAACCCGGACCAGCCGCTGGCCGACGCGGTGCGCGACATGGCCGAGATGGACATCGGCTCATTGGTGGTGATGGAGCACGGCGACCTGGTGGGCATGCTCACCTTCCGCGAGGTCATCACCACCGTCGTGAAGAACGGCGGCAGCGTCGGAGAAACCATCGTACGCACCGCCATGGACGACGCGCCACTGACCTGCACGCCCGAGACCGAGCTCGACGAAGTGCGGCGCATGATGCTGCAGCGGCACACGCGCTACATGCCGGTGCTCGACCAGCGCACGCTGATGGGCGTGATCTCGTTCTACGACGTGGCCAAGGCGGTGGTCGAGGCGCAGGACTTCGAGAACCGCATGCTCAAGGCCTACATCCGTGACTGGCCGGAAGAGACGCCGGCCGACAAGAGCGGCTGAGCGCTACGACGCGACGGCCGCGCCACGGCGTCGGCGCAGGCCCAGCGCGGCCAGCAACGCGGCACCACCCAGCGCCAGGCTGCCCGGCTCGGGCACACCATTGGCCGCGGCAATGGGCTCGCCGAAGATGAAGTCGTCCATGGCCACGATGTCCAGGCCGGCGCCGAAGGCCAGCCGGTTCAGGTCGAGGTCGCCGGCGGTGATGCGCACGCGCGAGACCACGGCCGTGTCGAACGAGACACCGGCGAAAGCGAAGGACTTGGTGGTGTCGTTGGCGCCCACGGGAATGGGGAACACGGCCGAGTCGAGGTCGAAGAGCAGGTTGCCTTCGCCGTCAAAAAATTCGAGCGAGGTCAGCCCGGCGATTTCGGCGTCGGTGAACACCGCACCAAAGCCGCGCACCCGCGCTGGCGTGCCGGGGCTGCCGGGCACGCTGAAGCTAACGTCCAGCGTGTGGGTGCCCACAAGACCGAAGATGCGCTGTGCACTGAAGGCCGCGAACTGGTTGGCGTTGTCGGCGTTGTGGTTGCCGAAGAGCACCGCGGTGGCGGTCGGGTTGCCGGCATTGGCGCTGACCTCGAACTGCCCGGTCGACGTGAACTGGATGCCGCGCACGCGGCCCGCGGCCTGCGCGCCGTCGAGGTTGAAGAAGTTGCCGGGGAAGGGGTTGGCGCCGCCCGAGGCGAAGGCATCGGGCACGCCGTCCCAGTTCACCTCTCGCCGGCCCACGCCCGGGATGCAGGCGCCCGAGCACACGCCATTGTTGTTGAGCGCGCCCAGGTCGGTGCGAAACGCGTCGACCGTGGCCTGGATGGCGGCAGCGTTCTGGCCGGCATCGGTGCGCACGATGGGCACGGCGTGGACCAGAGGCGCCAGGCCAAGCGCCGCCACCAACACGCAGCCAGACGCGGACAACGAAGACAACGCAGCCATGGCTGTTCTCCTGGACATCGAAATACACATGCTGTCGAGGCTAAGAGCGGTGCCACGCGCGGTCAACCGACAACCTAGGGGGGAAAGGGCATAGCCCTTGCCCGACTAACGCCACCCGTGATGGCACGGGCAGCAGCACGGGGGCCACGAATAGAATCGAGCACCTTCCGCGCCGTTGCTGCGCCCCTTGCTTCGACACCGCCGCCCGCCTTTGCCCCATGTCCGGCTCCACCTTCGGCGAACTTTTTTGCGTCACCAATTTCGGCGAAAGCCATGGCCCGGCCATCGGCTGCGTCATCGACGGCTGCCCGCCCGGCCTGGCGCTGAATGAAGCCGATATCCAGGGCGACCTCGACCGCCGCCGCCCCGGCACCAGCCGCCATGTCACGCAGCGCAACGAAGCCGATGCGGTGGAGATCCTCTCTGGCGTGTACGAGGGCCTGACCACGGGCACGCCGATCGCGCTGCTGATCCGCAACACCGACCAGCGCAGCCGCGACTACGGCAACCTGCTCGACACCTTCCGCCCCGGCCACGCCGACTACACCTACTGGCGCAAGTACGGTCTGCGCGACCCGCGCGGTGGCGGCCGTTCCTCGGCACGTCTGACGGCACCGATGGTGGCCGCCGGCGCCGTCGCGCGCAAATGGCTGCGCGAACAACGCGGCACCACGTTCCTGGGCTGGATGAGCGCGCTGGGCGAGATCGATATTCCCTTCGTCGACGAAGCGCAGATCTCGCAGAACCCCTTTTTCGCGCCGAATGCAGGCGTCATCGAAAAGCTCGAAGCGCACATGGACGCACTGCGCAAGGCGGGCGACTCCTGCGGCGCGAAAATAACGGTCATCGCACGCGGCATGCCGGTCGGCCTGGGCGAGCCGCTGTACGACAAGCTCGACGCCGAGATTGCCTACGCCATGATGGGCATCAACGCCGTCAAAGGCGTGGAGATCGGCGACGGCTTCGGCGTGATCGCGCAGCGCGGCAGCTTTCATGGCGACGAACTCACGCCGTCGGGATTCGCCACCAACCACGCCGGCGGTGTGCTCGGCGGCATCTCGACCGGGCAGGACCTGGTGGTGCACATCGCCATCAAGCCGACGAGTTCGGTCCGCACGCCGCGGCATTCAATCGACCGCAGCCTCGCGCCGACGATGGTCGAGACCTTCGGCCGCCACGACCCCTGCGTCGGCATCCGCGCCACGCCCATCGCCGAGGCCATGCTGGCGCTGGTGGTGATGGACCATGTGCTGCGCCAGCGCTCGCAATGCGGCGACGTGGTGCTGCCCGTGCCGGCGATTGCCGGGCAAGCCGCGCAAGCCGCAGCGGCCGCGGCCACGGGGGAGTGACGCCCACGCCGGCCACGCCCGCCAGGCCACTGGTCGCCTTCGGCGCGCTGTGGTTCTGCTACTTCGCCGCCATCGGTGCGTTCAACCCGTATGCGCCGCTGTGGTTCAAGGAGCTCGGCTTCTCCACGCTGGCCATAGGCGCCATCTCGTCGCTGCAGTCGTGGACGCGCGTCATCGCCCCCTACGGCTGGGGCTGGCTCGGCGACCACCACGGCCAGCGCATGCGCTGGGTGCAGATGGGCAGTCTGGCGGCCGTTGTCGCGGCAGCGGGCCTGCTGTGGGCGCGTGACTACGCGTTGGTGGCCTTCTTTACGGTGCTCTTGTTCCTGGCCAACGGTGTCGTCATTCCACTTTCCGAGGCCACGCTGGCGCGCCACCTGCACACCGCCGACGGCATGGACAGCGGGCGTTACGGCCGCGTGCGCATGTGGGGCTCGATCGGCTTCATCAGCGCCGTGCTGCTGTATGGCGCCGCGCTGCAAGTGCTTGGCATCGGCTGGTTCCCCTGGCTGGTGGTGCTGATGTACGTCTTGCTCGCCATCGCCGCGATGCGCGTGCCCGGTGCGCGTGACGATGCGCCTAGCCAGGCCATCGCGCCGCCGGTGTGGAGCGTGCTGCGCCGGCCCGAAGTGGCCTGGTTCTTCGCCGCGCTTTTCTGCACGGTGCTGGCGCACACCGCGCTCTACGCCTTCTTCTCGCTCTACCTTGACGAGCTGGGCTACAGCAAGGCCATGCTGGGTTTTCTGTGGGCCGTGTCGGTGCTGGTGGAAATCGTCTTCTTCTGGGCCCAGGGCCAGTTCTTCGGCCGCTTGCATCCGCACCGCTGGATGCAATGGGCAGCCGGCGTGTCGGTGCTGCGCTTTGGCGCCACCGCGGCGTTTGCGTCCTCACCCGTCGTGCTGGTGCTGGCCCAGGCACTGCATGCGGTGACGTTCGCCGGCCAGCACGCAGCCTGCATCGTGCTCATCAACCGCTACTTTCCCGGGCCGCTGCGCGGCCGCGGCCAGGCGCTGTACACGACGCTGGGCTATGGCGTCTCCGGCGTGATCGGTGGCGTCGCCGGCGGCGCCTTGAGCACCCAGTTCGGCTTCGCCGCCGTGTTCTGGGCAGCCTCGGCTGCAGCCACATTGGGCCTGGTCTGCGCCATCGCCGCGCAACGTTGCAGCGGCGACTGATTCCAGTCGGGGCTCAAGTCACGAGGCTGGTGCGCCGATACAGACGAGGCCGGCGTGTTGCCATGCCGGCCGCGCCCCATTCATCCGCCGCCATGAACCGTCAGGACTTGCCCGCACCGATTCACGCCTTGCGCTGGCGCGCCACGCTGTGCCTGGTGGCTGCCGTGGTGATGTTGCTGGCGGCGTCGCAGTTGTGGCTGCATGCGCTGGCCACACCGGCCTCGCCCACGGCGGGTGAAAGCCGCGATGCCGCGCCGCCTGCGCTGGTGCTGGCGCTGGCCGGCCTGGGCCTGCTCGTGCTCGGCCTGGGCAAGCCGCGCGCCAGCGAACGCCAGGCCGATGCGGCGCCCGACATGCCCGCAGCCGCACCGCCCGAAGTCGCATGGCGCGAACGCCTGTCGCGAACGATGGCGCACGCCGCCACCCACCCCGACTACGGCTTTGCCGTGCTCGCGCTGCAGCTCGATGCGCCGGAGCCTGCACCGTCGAGCCTGGGTGATGCCGCGCCGGCCGAGCTCACGCTGGCCGTGCAGCGGCGCCTGGACGGCTGCCTGCGGCCCTGCGATGCGGCCTGCCGCCGCGAGGGTGCCGACTTCGGCTACTGGATCCTTCTCGATGGCCTGGCCAGCCCCGGACAGCTCGACGCGCTGGTGCAAGGCCTGCACGCCGAGATGGCCGAGCCCTACACCGTCTGCAACCACCCGCTGCGCCTGCGTGAGCGCCTCGCCGTGCTGCCGTCCGCAGCGGCCGCGAGCGACATCGCGCTGCTGCTGCTGGACGCCGAACGCACGCTGGCCGACATCGTGGCCGGGCCGCTTGGCGCGGTGCCGGCGGCAAGCTACTTCTCCCCCGAACTGGGCCGGCAACAGGCCTTGAAGCGCAGCGCGAAACAAGCCTTCGAGCGTGCCTTGAGCGCGGGTGAATTCGAGCTGCGCTGCCAGCCGGTGTTCGAGTTGACCACCGCAAGATTCGTGGGCATGCGCGCGCGCACGCAGTGGCAGCATCCGCAGCGCGGTCTGCTGGCCGGCGCCGAGCTGCAGGCCGAAGCCGCGGCCGCCGCTTGTGCGGCCCTGCTCGACGACTGGCAGCTGCGGCAGGCGGCCGCGGCATGGTCGACCTGCCGCGCGCGTGGAGCCTTGCAACAGGCGGGTAGGCCGGGCTGGATCAGCCTGGCCTTGTCGAGCGACATGGGCGCACCGCAGCGGCTGGCCGAGATGCTGAAAAGCGTGGCACTGCCGCTGTCGGAGTTGGAACTGCGCATCGGTGAGCCGCTGCTTGCGGCCGACCCCGGCGCGGCGGCCGTATTGCAGCGCTTGCGCGCCTCGGGCGTGCGCCTCGCGCTCGAGGGTCTGTCGCAGGCCTCGGCCTCGCTCTCGATGCTGCCGCGCCTGCCGCTGTCAGCCGTGACCATCGACCGCCACTTCGTGCACCAGGCCGGCGCCGTGGAAGCGCATGCGGTGTTGATCCGAGCCATCGTCAGCCTGGGTGCCACGCTGGGCATCTCGACCGTGGCCGATGGCATCGAAGACACCAACCAGCAAACGCTGATGCAGGAACTGGGCGTGCAGCTGGGCCTGGGCGCGCAGCTCGCGCCCACGCTGTCCGCGGCCGACGTCGCAGGCTGGCTGCCGCCGCTGCACGGTTGAACCGCGGCTGAACCGCAGCTCAAGCGAGCCGTCAGTCAAGCCCGCAGCCCGTCGCGCTGCGCTTGCAGTTCGTCGCACGCATCCTGCCAATCCACTTTGCGCCACCATACTGCCGCCACTTCGCACCCTGTACCTCGGGTCGCGAACTGTCACCGAGGAGGGTGCATCGATGAAGAAGATCTGGTGGGCAACGGGTGTGCTGGCGCTGGCCGGCGTGGGTCTAGGCGCGGCGCTGCTCAGTGGCGTGCTGAAGTTGCCGGGTGCCGCAGGCGAGGCCACGGCGATGGCCAAGGAAGGCAGGCTGGGCAAGGACGGCAAGAAGCCCGACGTGCCGCTCGAATTCATCGCCCGCGAAGTGGTGCAGCCGACGATGGCTCGGCTGCCTTCGGTGATCGAATTCTCGGGCCCGCTGGTGGCCCCTTCCACGGCCATGGTGCGCGCCAAGGCCGGCGGCACCCTGCTGGCGCTGAATGTCAACGAAGGCAGCCGCGTCACGGCCGGTCAGTCGCTGGGTCGCATCGACCTGGCTGAGCTCGGCACCCGCGTGGCCGAGCGCAATGCGATGCTCGAATCGGCGCGCGCCGCGATGGCCCAGGCCGAGCGCACGCATGCCTCGAACGAACGCCTGGCGGCGCAGCAGTTCATCTCGCCGATTGCGCTGGACACCTCGCGTGCCGCGGTCGATACCGCGCGCGCGCAACTGGCGGCGGCACAGGCTTCGCTCGATACGTCGCGCGTGACGATGCGCGACGCGGCGCTGGTGGCGCCCATCGCCGGCATCGTCGCCAAGCGTCAGGCCGTGCCCGGCGAGCGCGTCTCGCCCGAGCAGCCGCTCCTGACCATCGTCGACCTGGCCAAACTCGAGCTCGCCGGCAGCATCGGCACGCACGAGGTCTCTCGACTCGCGGCCGGCATGGCGGTGCAGGTGCAGGTGGAAGGCGTGGCCGAACCGGTGGCCGGGCGCATTGCGCGCATTGCACCGGCGGCCGAGCCGGGCACGCGTTCGATCGGCGTCACGATTGAGCTCGCCAACCCCAAGGAGACCTTGCGCGCCGGCCAGTACGCCGTGGCGCGCGTGGTGCTCGAAGACCCGGCGCAGCGCCTCACCGTGCCGCTGGCGGCAGTGGGCAACACCTCGGGGCTGGACCATGTCTGGGTCATCGAATCGGGCCAGCTCGCCCGCCGCGGCGTCACGCTGGGCCGGCGCGACGAACGCGAAGGACGCGTCGAAGTGCTGACCGGCGTGGTGCCGTCGAGCCAGGTACTGGCGGCGCGCTTCGACAACCTGCGCGAAGGTGCCAAGGCGCTGGTGGTGGCGAGCAAGTCGTCGCCGATGGCCTCGGCCGCGGCGTCGACACCCACGCTTCGCTAACACCGGGAGTACATGCCATGTGGATGACCCGCGTCTCGATCCAGAACCCCGTCTTCGCCGCCATGGTGATGGTGGCCTTGTGCGTGCTCGGCCTGTTCTCTTACGCCAAGCTCGGCGTCGAGCAGATGCCCGACATCACCTTCCCCGGCGCCTGGCTTGAAGTGCGCTACCCCGGCGCGTCGCCCGAAGCGGTGGAGCGCGAGGTGATGAAGCCCATCGAAGAGGCGGTGAACACGGTCGCCGGCGTGAAGCGCATCACCTCGCGTGCGCGCGAAGGCGCGGGCGAGATGAGCGTCGAGTTCGGCCTCAACGCCGACATGTCGCGCGCCATGCAGGAAGTGCGCGACCGTGTCGCCGCCGTGCAGTCGGGCTTCCCCAAAGACGTGCGCACGCCCACCGTGGCGCGCTGGAACAACGACAACAGCCAACCGGTGGTGAACCTGGCGCTGCTGTCGAAGACGCGCGGCGCGCGCGAGTTGTCGCTGCTTGGCGAAAACAACGTCGGCAAGCGACTGCAGCGCGTGGAAGGTGTGGCCCGCGTCGAGATCAATGGCCTGACCACGCGCGAAGTGCGCATCGATCTTGATCCGGTACGCCTGCGCGCCTATGGCGTGACGCCGGCCGAAATCGCCAGCGCGCTGCGCGAGGCCAACGCCGACCAGCCGGTGGGCCTGTTGAGCGACAACACGCAAGACTCGCTGCTGCGCGTGGAAGGCCGCGTGCGCGACCCGAAGCAGTTTGCGCAGGTGGTGGTGGCGCGTAGAGGCGGCCTGGCGCTGACCCTGGCTGATCTGGGCCAGCTGGTCGAGCGTGAACGCCAGCCCGATTCGACGGCGCGCATCAATGGCCAGCGCGCCATCAACTTCAACGTCTTCAAGCAGCAGGACGCCAACATCGTGGCCACCGGCGACGGTGTGAAGAAGGCGATGGAGGAGATCAGGAAGACGCTGCCGCCCGATGTCGAACTCAAACTCATCTACGCCAGCAGCGACTGGGTCAAAGGCTCGCTCGACGGCCTTAAACACACGCTGATCGAAGGCGCGCTGCTGACCATCGCCATCGTCTTCTTGTTCCTGCACAGCTGGCGCAGCACCATCATCACCGGCCTGACGCTGCCGATCGCGGTGATCTCCAGCTTCATCGCCGTCTACGCCTTCGGCTTCACGCTGAACTTCATGACGATGATGGCGCTGTCGCTGTGCATAGGCCTCCTGATCGACGACGCCATCGTCGTGCGCGAGAACATCGTGCGCCACGTGCACATGGGCAAGGACCATGCGCGGGCCGCGCGCGAAGGCACCGACGAGATCGGCCTGGCAGTCATGGCCACCACCTTCGCGCTGTGCGCGGTGTTCGTGCCCGTGGCTTTCATGGGCGGCATCATCGGCAAGTTCTTCTACCCCTTCGGCATCGTCGTCGTGGTCGCGGTGCTGGTCAGCTTGTTCGTTAGTTTTACGCTCGACCCGATGCTGTCCAGCATCTGGAAAGACCCGCCGGCCGCGCACATGAAAGGTCTCTGGGGCATAGGCCACGCCATTCGCGCCACCGACCGCGGCATGGAGTGGTTGCACGTGCTGTACGAGCGTGTCATCCGCTGGGCGTTTTCAGCGCGTCGCTTTCAGGTGTGGCTGCCCGCCTACGGCCACGGTTTTGCGGCGGACACCACGCGCGACAAGGCGTCCAGGCGCCACTTCCGCCGCGCCACGATCACGCCACGCGGCGTGGTGCTGGCCATAGGCGCCTTCAGCTTCATCGTCGCCATCGCCTTGGCGCCACTGGTGGGCAGTGAGTTCGTGCCCGAGACCGATCAGGGCTACACCCAGCTGGCGCTGCGTATGCCGGTGGGCTCGAGCCTGGAGCGCACCGACGCCAAGGTGCGCCAGGTGGAAGAGATCATCTCGAAGATGCCCGAGATCGACACCATCTCCACCTGGGTGGGTGGTGCCGGCCAGCGCAACCAGGCCTGGCTCAACCTCGCACTCAAACCGCGCAGCGAACGCAAGCGCAGCCAGAAGCAGGTGGAAGAAGCGGTGCGCGAGCAGATCGCCAAGATCCCAGGAACCGACGCGTCGGTGGGCTTCAACCGCCCGATCTACGTCGCCATCCTGGGCAACGACGCCGAGGGCCTGGCGCGCGTGGCCGACGAGTTCGCCGCGAAGGTGAAGAAGATCAAGGGCGCGGTCGACGTCGAGTCGTCGGTCAAGCCCGGGCTGCCGGCATTCGCGGTGCGGCTGAAGCCTTCGGCCGTGCGTGAACTCGGCATCACCGCGCCGCAGCTCGCGTCATCGCTGCGCGCTTACGTGAATGGCGAAGCCGCCACCACCTGGACCACGCCCGACGGCGACCAGGTCGAGGTGCTGTTGCGCCTGAACGAAGCGCAGCGCGAGCGCATCGACCAGTTGCGCGACCTGCCGGTGGCCTTCGCCAAGGACGGCACGCCCATCAGTCTGTCCAGCGTGGCCAGCATCGAGCCGGTGTTCAACCCGGAAATCATTCGCCGCCAGAACCTGCAGCGCCGCGAAGCCGTGTTCGCCGGTGTGCAGGACCGCAGCGCGGGCGACGTCGGCGACGATGTACAAAAGCTCATCAAGGAGACGACGCTGCCACCGGGCTTCAGCTTCGACATCGGCGGCCAGATGCAGCAACAGGCCGAGGCCTTCAGCGGCCTGCTCGCGGCCATGGCGCTGGCGGTGATCTTCATCTACATCGTGCTCGCCAGCCAGTTCGGCAGCTTCCTGCAGCCCATCGCCATCATGGCCAGCCTGCCGCTGGCGCTGATCGGCGTGATGCTGGCGCTGCTCTTCTGGCGCAGCACGCTCAACGTCTTCTCGATGATCGGACTGGTGATGCTGATGGGCCTGGTGACGAAGAACGCCATCCTGCTGGTCGACTTCGCCAACCACGCGCGCAAGGCCGGCGCCACGGTGGCCGATGCGCTGCTGCAGGCCGGCTTGATCCGCATGCGCCCGATCGTCATGACCACCGCCGCGATGGTCTTCGGCATGCTGCCGCTGGCGCTGGCGTTGAATGACGGCGGCGAGATCCAGGCGCCCATGGGCCGCGCCATCATCGGCGGCGTCATCACCTCGACGCTGCTCACGCGGGTGGTGGTGCCGGTGCTGTACAGCTACCTGGTGCGCAAGAAGAAGCCGGTGACGGTGGCACAACGCGGCGGGGCCATGCCTGAGGCGATGCCGGCTGATCGTGATTGAACGAGGCTTTGGACAGGCGCGACCTTGCTACCAACCATATTGGCGGGGAACGTCGCGCACCCGGCACACTGCTGACG
>JANLYV010000429.1:0-11120 GCA_031365825.1 Rubrivivax sp.
TGAATCGCCGGCGATTCGAGGAAGGCGCTGCCCAGCGCGTTGGCCATGACCACGGTGCCGGCGCGCGCCGCCTGCATGAGGCCAGGCACGCCCAGGGCCGAATCGGGGCGCAGTTCGAGCGGGTCGCACCAGTCGTCGTCGAGCCGGCGCAGCACGCCATGCACCGGCTCCAGGCCTTCCACGGTCTTCAGATAGAGGCGTTCGCCGCGCACCATCAGGTCGCCGCCTTCCACCAGCGGCAGGCCCAGATAACGCGCCATGTACGCGTGCTCGAAATAGGTCTCGCTGTAAGGCCCTGGCGTGAGCAGCACGACACGCGGCACGCCGCCGGCGAGCTCGCGCGCGGCGGCGTCCAGCGTGTCCAGCAGCCGGCGGTAGCTCGACGCGATGTGTTGCACATGCAGCTCGCGAAAGGCATCGGGAAACTGGCGCGAGATGACGAGCCGGTTATGCAGCACGTAGCCCAGGCCCGAAGGCCCCTGCGTGCGCTGCGAGACGATCCACCAGCGGCCTTGGCCGTCACGCGCAATGTCGAAGGCGACGATGTGCAGCCGCTTGCCGCCAGCCGGCGCCACGCCCTGCATGGCGCGCAGATAGCCGGGGTGGCGCAGCAGCAGCGCCGGCGGCAGCAGACCTTCATAGAGCAGGCGCTGCGGGCCGTACAGGTCGGCCAGCATGGCTTCGAGCAAGGCGGCACGCTGCGTCACACCGGCTTCGATGCCGGCCCAGTCGGCTGCGGCTATGAGCAGCGGCAACAGCTCCAGCGACCACGGCCGGCTCGCCGCACCCTGTTCGCTGAAGACGTTGTGGGTGACACCGTCGAGCCGGATCTGCCGCGCCACCTGAGCCACGCGCCGGTCGAATTCACGCGGCAGGTCGCCCTGCGCCGCGGCTGCGGCCCAGTGCGCGAACTCACGCCAGGTGGCGCGCAGCTGGCCGCTGGCGTCGCGCATCTCGTCCCAAACGCCGGCCTCGGGCGGCGGCGCGTGGCGCAGCAGCGCATGCGCCGCCGTCGAGCCCGCATCGGGCGGGAACGGCAGCGCGAATTGCGACTGCGACTGCGACTGGAATTGAGACGGCGACAAGGTAGCTTGGCTCTTGACTCTTCTCTTCGCTCAGGTCAGCCGGCGTGCCCTCAGCGCGCGAGCCGCAGGTCCAGCGTGAAGGGCATCTCGCGGCTCGGCGCCGCCGGCTGCACCTTCATCACGCCCGGCGTGTGGCCGAAGCGGATGAAGCGCGCCAGGCGGCGGCTCTCGGCGCCGTAGGCGTTGACCGGGAAGTCGGCGTGGCTCAGGCCGCCCGGGTGCGCCACGTGGTAGCGGCAGCCACCGAGCGAGCGCTCGTGCCAGCGGTCGATAACGTCGAACGTGAGCGGTGCCTGCACGGCAATGGTCGGGTGCAGCGCCGAAGGTGGCTGCCAGGCGCGATAGCGCACGCCGCAGACGAATTCACCCACGCGACCGGTGGGCTGCAGCGGCGCGCTGCGGCCGTTGACGGTGATGAGGTGGCGGTTGTCGTTCAGGCCGGTGACGCGCAGCTCGATGCGCTCCAGCGACGAGTCGACGTAACGCGCCGTGCCACCGGGCGCGCCTTCTTCGCCCATCACATGCCAGGGCTCGAGCGCGCTGCGCAGACTTAAGCAGATGCCCTGCGTGGCGAGTTCGCCGATGAGCGGGAAGCGGAACTCGAAGTGCGGCGCGAACCAGGCGGCGTCGAAAGCAAAACCGGCCGCGCGCAGCTCGGCCATGACGTCGTTGAAGTCCATCTGCACGAAGCTGGGCAGCATGAAGCGGTCATGCAGGCCTGTGCCCCAGCGCGTGAGCCGTGTGCTGCCGTGGCCGCGGTAGGGCTCGCGCCAGAACCAGGCGACCAGGCTGCGCAGGAGCAGCTGCTGCGCCAGGCTCATCTGCGCATGCGGCGGCATCTCGAACGCGCGCAGCTCCAGCAGGCCCAGCCGGCCGGTGGGGCCGTCGGGCGAGTAAAGCTTGTCGATGCAGAACTCGCTGCGGTGCGTGTTGCCGGTGACGTCGATCAAGAGGTTGCGCAGGCTGCGGTCCACCAGCCACGGCGGGGCCTGCCCGTGCATGGCCAGCTGACGCTCCATCTCCTGCAGCGCGATCTCGATCTCGTACACCTGGTCGTTGCGCGCTTCATCGAAACGCGGCGCCTGGCTGGTCGGGCCGATGAACATGCCCGAGAACAGGTAGCTCAGCGACGGGTGGTTGTGCCAATAGGTCAGCAGGCTGGCGAGCAGGTCGGGGCGGCGCAGGAAAGGGCTGTCGGCCGGCGTGGCACCACCCAGCACGAAATGGTTGCCGCCGCCGGTGCCGGTGTGGCGGCCGTCGAGCATGAACTTCTCGGTCGACAGGCGTGTGCGGTGTGCCGCGTCGTACAGGAATTCGGTGTGGTCGACGAGCTCGGCCCAGTTGTGCGCGGGGTGGATGTTGACTTCGATGACGCCGGGGTCGGGCGTGACGGCCAGGGTCTTCAGGCGCGGGTCGCGCGGCGGCGGGTAGCCTTCGAGCACGATCTTCACGCCCTGCTCGGTGGCCGTGGCTTCGATGGCGGCGAGCAGCTCCAGGTAGTCCTCGAGGAAGCGCAGCGGCGGCATGAAGACGTACATCACGCCGCTCTTGCCGCCATGCGCCGCTTCGGCCTTGGGGCCGTTGCCACGCTGCGGGTCGCGCACCTCGACGCACAGCGCCGTGCGCGTGAGCTCACCTGCCGACTCAAACCGCTGCGGCGCGAGCAGCGGGTTGCGCGCATGCGGCGCTTCGGGGCTGTGGGCGGTAGGGCCTTCGACGGGCGTGCCCAAGGTGCGCGCCGCACGCGTTTCACTCGCCGCCTCAACGCCCATCAGCGGCACGCCCGGGCCGCGCACCGCCGCGGCGCTGCGCGCCTCTTCGGCGCTAGCATGCGCCAGCGCCACCATCGTGCCAAGCGCGCCTTGCTGCAGGCGCGGCGCGGCCGCTGCCGGCAGTGGCGTCATCGCGGCGAAGGGGTCGGGCACCTGTGTGAATGGCATCTCGCCCTTGGCCGCCCAGGGCAGGGAATCCAGCGGCAACCGGTAGCCCATGGGTGAATCACCGGGCATCAGGTACAGCCGCTCATCGCGCAGGAACCATGGGCCTGTGACCCAGGCCGGGCCGGCCATCTGCACCTGCCATTCGCGCTTCAGCGGCAAGAGGAAACCGACCGCGGCGTCAATGCCCTGGGTGAAGACGCGGTGCAGGCGCGCACGCTCCAGCTCGTCGTCCAGGCGCGAGTCGAAGGGGTCGACGTTCACCGGCAGCCGGCGCTCGCGCCACAGGTAGTACCAGGTGTCTTCATGCGCGGCCAGCACGTACCTGGCGTCAAGCCCCAGCCGTGCGGCCAGGCGGCCCATGAAGGCGCTGGCGTCCTCGGTGGTGTAGCGGTGCACTTCGCGTTCGTCGGCGAAGAGCGTGGGGTCGGCCCAGCAGGGCTGGCCATCCGCGCGCCAGCAGATCGACAAGGACCAGCGTGGCAGCTGTTCGCCCGGGTACCACTTGCCCTGGCCGAAATGCAGGAAGGCGCCCTGCCCGTACTTGGCGCGCAGCCGGTGCACGAGCTCGGTGGCGAAGCCGCGTTTGGTCGGGCCCAGTGCGTCGGTGTTCCACTCGTCGGCCTCGCGGTCGGCCACGGCCACGAAGGTCGGCTCGCCGCCCATCGTCAGGCGCACGTCTTGCGCATCGAGCCGCGCATCGACTTCATGTCCCAGGGCGACGATGGACTGCCATTGCGCGTCGGTGTAGGGGTAGGTCACACGCGGCGATTCGTAGATGCGCGTCACCTGCATGTGGTGTTCGAACTCGACCTCGCTGTCGTCGACCGCGCCGCTGATTGGCGCGGCCGTCGATGGCTCGGGGGTGCAGGCCACGGGGATGTGGCCTTCGCCGGCCATCAGCCCCGAGGTCGGGTCGAGGCCAACCCAACCGGCACCCGGCAGGTAGACCTCGCACCAGGCGTGCAGGTCGGTGAAATCGACCTCGGTGCCCGAAGGGCCGTCGAGCGATTTGACGTCGGCCTTGAGCTGGACGAGATAGCCCGAGACAAAACGTGCGGCCATGCCGAGGTGGCGAAAGAGCTGCACCAAGAGCCAGCCTGAATCGCGGCAGCTGCCGCTGGCATTCGTCAGCGTCAGCTCGGGCGTTTGCACGCCGGGTTCCAGGCGGATGAGGTACTTGATCTCGCGCTGCAGCCGCTGGTTGAGGCCGACGATGAAGTCGATGGTGCGCTGCTCTTTCAGCGAGACGCTGTCGACGAAGGCTTTGAAGCGCGGCGTGGCCTCGTCCTTCACGAGGTAGGGCGCGAGGTCATGCGCCAGCTCGGGCGCGTAGCTGAAGGGGTAGTTTTCGGCCTCGGGTTCGAGGAAGAAGTCGAAAGGGTTGTAGACCGACATCTCGGCCACCAGGTCGACCGTGACCTTGAACTCGGTCGTCATCTTCGGGAACACCAGCCGCGCCAGGTGGTTGGAGAACGGGTCCTGCTGCCAGTTGACGAAATGCTCGCCGGGCTCGACGCGCAGCGAATAGCTCAGGATGGGCGTGCGGCAGTGCGGCGCCGGGCGCAGCCGCACCACCTGCGGCGACAGCGCCACGCGGCGGTCGTAGCGGTAATGCGTGACGTGGTTCAGCGCGACGTGAATCGGCATGACGGGTCTCCTCTTGGGATCTTGGCGCTGATGAAATTACTGGGTCGGTCAGGCACTGCCGATGCAAGCCCCGTGCCACGGGTTCAAGGCGTGGCGCCGGCCAGCTGATGATGCCAGTAACGACGCGCGATCTGCCGCTGGCAGTGACTGCTGCCGTCACTGCGCCAGGTCCACGCGCCGCACTGGTCGCTGCGCTGAACTTCGATGCCGCGATCGAGGTAACGCTGCATGACTTCCGGCACCGGGTGGCCGAAGCGGCTGCGGTAGGCCACCTGCACCACGGCCACGCGCGGCGCCACGGCATCGATGAAGGCCGGCGTGCTCGAGGTACGGCTGCCGTGGTGCGGCACCACCAGCACCTCGCTCTTCAAGGAAGCAGCGGCGCGTTGTACCAGCGCCGCTTCCTGCGCGGCTTCGATGTCGCCGGTGAGCA
This sequence comes from Rubrivivax sp., assembly GCA_031365825.1. Classification (GTDB taxonomy): domain Bacteria; phylum Pseudomonadota; class Gammaproteobacteria; order Burkholderiales; family Burkholderiaceae_C; genus Rubrivivax. The sequence continues at coordinate 5,106 of JANLYV010000429.1, forward strand.
AGAGGCCTTGATGGGCGCCGTGCACGCGCAGCACACAGCTGATGAAGTTCGGCTTGACCTCGGTACCCGCGTCACCCGGCAGCGGGTGCAGCACCTCGAAGCGCACGCCGTCCCATTGCCACGTTTGCCCGGCCGCGCATGGCACATGCGGCACGATGCCGCTGAGCAAGGGGTGGCCTGGCGCGAGCGAGCTGCGCAGCTGCTGCACATCACCGTGCACGAGCAGGCTGACGGCGCCGCCGACATGGTCGATGTCGCGGTGGCTGAGCATCAGCACGTCGATCTGGCGCTCGCCGCGCGCCGCCAGCAGCGGCAGCAGCACACGCTGGCCGGCGTCGCTCTCGCGTGAATATTCGGGCCCGGCGTCGTAGACCAGCAAGTGTTCGCGCGTGCGCACGAGCACAGCCGTGCCCTGCCCCACGTCGGCGGCCACGACCTCGAAGCTGCCCTCGGGTGGATGGTCCACGGGCGGCGCCAGCAGCGGCAGCATCAAGGGCAGGCCCAGCAGGCGCAATCGCCAGGGCAGCGGCAGCACCAGCAGCGCGCCTCCCAGCAAGCCCAGTGCCGCCGCCCAGGCCGGTGCCGCGGCGGCCGACCACACGGCCCAGGGCGCCTGCGACAACCCCATCAGCAGCGCCATCAAACCGCGCACCACGGCCGCGCCGAGCAGCCACAACCAGGGCAACACGACGCCGAGCAAAGCCAGCGGCGTGACCAGCAAGGTGACCAGTGGAATGGCCACCAGGTTGGCGACGAAGCCGACGATCGAGACCTGCTGAAAGAAGACCATCGTCAAGGGCGTGAGGCCGATGGTGGCGATGAGCTGCGTGCGCAGCCCGCCATGCAGCGCCGCCAGCGTGCGCGCCCGTACCCCGACGGCGGGCGCGCGCGTGGCCACCACCGCTTCAGCGTTGATGAGCATGGCCACGGCCACGAACGACAGCCAGAAGCCCGGCTGCAGCAGGGCCCAGGGGTCGGCCAGGCTCACCACCACCGCGGCCGCGAGCAACACCAGCCCTTGCGGCCAGCGCCAGCCCAGCGTGCGCAGCAGCACCACGGTGCCGATCATCCACACCGTGCGCTGCGCCGGCACGCCCCAGCCCGAAAACAGCGCGTAGCCCAGGGCTGCGGCCAGGCCGCCCCAGCGCGCGGCCAGGGGCACGGGCAGCCACAACATCAGTCGCGGCGAGAAGCGCCACAACCGCGCGATCAAGACACCGGCGAGCCAGGCGAACATGGTCACGTGCAGGCCTGAAATGCTCATGAGATGCGCCACGCCGGTGGCGCGAAAGAGCTCCCAGTCTTCGCGCGTGATGGCCGCCTGGTCGCCCACGGCCAGCGCCACCAGCACACCGGCGAGCGTGCGCTGGCTGACCTGCGCTTCGATGGCCTCGCGCACCCATTGGCGCCAGCGTTCGATGCGGTAGCCCTCGTCCTCGGCAAGCTTTTCATTCACGGCACTGGTTTGCGAGCGCACATAGCCGCTGGCGCGAACGCCTTGCTCGAACAGCCACAGCTCGAGGTCGAAACCATGCGGATTGACGTAGCCATGCGGCTGGCGCAAGCGCACCGTGAGCCGCCAACGCTGGCCGGCGCGCAGCTCGATCGCGGGGCTGGCGAGCATCGCATCGACGTCGAAGCCGCGGTACCAGCCCAGGCTGATGCGCGACGGTACTGTCACTGCCTGGCCATCACGCGTGGCGGCATCGACTTCGAACACAAAACGTGAGCCGGCAAGATCGTTCTGCGGCAAACCGGCGATGACGCCGGTGATGAGCAGGTCCTTGCCTTCCAGTGCGGCCGGCAGCGCTTGCGCGAGGCGCCAGCTCGCGCGCAGCGCCGTGCTGCAAAACGCAAGCGTGGCCAGCGCGAGCAGTAGCGCGGCCAACCGGGCGTGCCGCCGGCGTCGGAGCAAGTACGCCGCGACGACCAAGCCCGCGCCCAGCGCCAGCCCCGCGCCCATGGCCGAGGGTGGCCACAACTGCGGCTGCTGCAATTGCAGCGCCACACCGGCCAGCCACGCCAATGTGTAGAACACACCTCCCATCTAGGCAGTTTAGGTGGCGCATCACGGCGCGCTGCGCGCCACGGCGGCTCATCGTCGACAGCGACGGCCACAGCGGCTCGGCAAAGCGCTGCGGTAGCATGCCGCCGCACTCGAAAAGTGAGACGCCATGAGCATCGCTGACCGCCTCAAGACCCTTGCCATCACATTGCCCACACCGGCCACACCGGCGGCGGCCTACCTGCCTTTCGTGCGCAGCGGCAAGCTGGTCTTCATCTCCGGCCACATTGCGCGCAAGGACGGCGCGCCATGGGTCGGCCAGCTCGGCGTGAGCATGGACACGGCGCAAGGCAAGGCCGCCGCTCGCAGCATCGCGATCGAGTTGATGGGCACGCTGCAGGCCGCTGCGGGCGGCCTTGAAAACGTCAAGCGCATCGTCAAGCTGATGAGCCTGGTGAACAGTGCGCCGACCTTCACCGAGCACCACCTCGTCACCAACGGCTGCAGCGAACTGCTGGTCGAAGTCTTCGGTGCCGAGGTCGGCGCGCATGCGCGCAGCGCTTTCGGCGTGGCGCAGATCCCGCTGGGCGCCTGCGTCGAGATCGAGCTGATCGCCGAACTCGCGTGATGCTGTCGCCGCGCTGGTTGCTGGGTGGCGTGGCGCTGGTGAGCGTGGCCGCCGTGTTCAGCGCGCTGGCGCTGCAGTACCACCACGGCATGCAGCCCTGCCCCTGGTGCATCTTGCAGCGCGCGATCTACCTCGCCATCGCCGGCGCCGCCTTGATCGCGCTGGTATGGCGCACGCGCGTGGGCAGCCACGTCTCGGCCACGCTGGTGGCCCTGCTCGCGGCCTGCGGCGCGGCCGCGGCGCTGTGGCAGCACTTCGTTGCGGCCTCCGCCGAGTCGTGCAACCTCACATTGGCCGAACGCATCATCAGCGCGCTTACGCTCGATGAACGCTGGCCCGAGATCTTCACCGCCTATGCCTCGTGCAAGGACGCAGCGGTGAACCTTCTCGGCGTGCCGTTCGAGTTCTGGAGCCTGGCGCTGTTCGTGGCCATCGGCGCCGCGGCGATCAGCGCATGGCGCGGTTGATCGCCGCCAGCGCCTCGTCGCCCGGGCACAGCTTGCCCTCATTCAGCCGGTTCAGCGGCTCGGCCACGGTGTTCAGCGCGGCGTGCAGGTCGATGGCATCGGGGTTGATGTAAAGCAGCCCGGTGGCGATCTCGCCGCTGTCGTTCATGGCCTGCGTCAGGTTCATCGCGGCGCGGCGGTCGGTCGGGTCGTGGCCTTCGTGCAGCTTGCGCAGGCGCATCACGCCGCCGTCGGGCTGCGGCAGCTCGAGCACTTCATCCGGTGCCGGTGAGGCGCTGATCTCCTTGGCGAGATCGATGAAGTCGATGCGGCTCACGGCCTCGTTGTGCTCGCGCACATGGTCGTAGCTGCGCGTGCTGCCGGCGTGGTTGTTGAAGGCGACACAAGGGCTGATGACGTCGATGAAGGCCGCACCGCCATGGCCGATGGCGCCTTTGATGAGCGGCACGAGCTGGCCCTTGTCGCCCGAAAAACCGCGCGCCACGTAGGTCGCGCCGAGCTGCATCGCCATGCCCACCAGATCCACCGGCGACTCGTTGTTGACCGCGCCTTTCTTGCTCTTGCTGCCGCGGTCGGCCGTGGCCGAGAACTGGCCTTTGGTGAGTCCGTAGACGCCGTTGTTTTCGACGATGTAGACCATGCGCACGCCGCGGCGCATGGCATGGGCGAACTGGCCCAGGCCGATCGACGCCGAATCACCGTCACCAGAGATGCCGAGGTAGAGCAGCTCGCGGTTGGCCAGGTTGGCACCGGTCAGCACGCTGGGCATGCGGCCGTGCACGGTGTTGAAGCCGTGGCTGGCGCCGAGGAAATAGTCTGGCGTCTTGCTCGAACAGCCGATGCCGCTGAGCTTGGCCACGCGGTGCGGCTGGATGTCGAGTTCCCAGCAGGCCTGGATGATGGAGGCCGAGATCGAGTCGTGGCCGCAACCGGCGCACAGCGTCGAGATCTTGCCTTCGTAGTCGCGCCGCGTGTAGCCGACCTGGTTGCGTTCCAGCGTCGGGTGGTGCAGCTTGGGTTTGGCGATGTAGGTCATTTGAGTTTCTCGCGGCGCGGCGCCACCGCCATCGCATGCACGTTCTTGGTGATGGCCTGGGTGATGAAGCGCGCCGTGATGGGCGTGCCGTCGTAATGCAGCACGGCGGTCAGGCGCGCCGGGTCGATCTCGAGTTCGTTGATGAGCAGCGTGCGCATCTGTGCGTCGCGGTTCTGTTCGACCACGAACACCTGGTCGTGACCAGCGATGAATTCGGCCACGCTCGGCGCGAAGGGGAAAGCGCGCAGGCGCATCGCGTCGAGGTGGATGCCGGCTTCGGCCAGCGACTCGAAAGCTTCGTCCATCGCCGGCGCGGTGCTGCCGAAGTAGATCACCGCCAGCCGCGTTTTCTTCAGCGCCGCGCGCAGCACCGGCTGCGGCACGATCAACGCGGCGGTGGCAAATTTCTTCAGCAGCCGCTGCACGTTGACCATGTAGTCGTGCCCGGTCTCGGAGTAGCGCGCGTAGGTGTCGCGCGTGGTGCCGCGCGTGAAATAACTGCCTTTGCTCGCGTGCGTGCCGGGCAGCGTGCGCCACGGAATGCCGTCGCCGTCCACGTCCTTGTAGCGGCCGAAGTCGAAGCCGGCTTCGAGTTGCTCGGCCGATAGCACCTTGCCGCGGTCGTAGCCGCGTGTGGCGTCCCACTTCAAGGGCTCGCACAAGCGCTGGTTCATGCCGATGTCGAGGTCGGTCATGACGAACACCGGCGTCTGCAGGCGTTCGGCCAGGTCCAGCGCCGTGGCCACATGCTCGAAACACTCGGCCGGGTCTTGCGGCAAGAGCATCACATGTTTGGTATCGCCATGCGATGCGTAAGCGCTGGCGATGAGGTCGGCCTGCTGCGTGCGCGTGGGCATGCCGGTGGACGGCCCCCCGCGCTGCACGTCGATGATGACGAAGGGGATCTCGGCGAAGTAGGCCAGGCCGATGAATTCCGTCATCAGCGAGACACCCGGCCCCGAGGTCGCCGTGAACGCACGCGCGCCATTCCAGCCGGCGCCGGTGATGATGCCGACCGAGGCGATCTCGTCTTCGGCCTGCACGATGGCGTACTTCGCCTGGCCGGTCGACGCGTCGTGGCGGAACTTCTTGCAATAGGTCTGAAAGGCTTCGGCCAGTGAGGATGAGGGCGTGATCGGGTACCAGGCGCAGACCGTGGCGCCACCCCACACGCAGCCCAGTGCTGCGGCGGCGTTGCCTTCGATGAAGATGCGCTCACCCACGGCGTTGGCACGGCGCACCTTCAGGCCCACGCCCGGGTGGGCCGGCGCCTGCAGGTGGTCCTTGGCGAAACTGCGCCCGGCCTGCAGCGCGCGTACGTTGGATTCGAGCAAGCGTTCCTTGCCTTTGTACTGTTCGCTGAAGAGGCCTTCGATGACGGTGTGGTCGACATCCATCAACACCGACAAAGCGCCCAGCACCATGATGTTCTTGAACAGCGTGCGCTGGCGCGGGTCTTCGTAGGTGGCGTTGCAGATCGCCGTGACCGGCATGCCCGTCACCGTGATGTCCTCGCGGAAGGCGCTCTTGGGCAGCGGCCGCGTGCTGTCGTAGAAGAGGTAGCCGCCGGGCTCGATCTCGGCCAGGTCTTGCGCCCAGGTCTGCGGGTTCATCGCCACCATCATGTCGATGCCACCACGCCGGCCCAGCCAGCCACGCTCACTGACACGCACCTCGTACCAGGTCGGCAGCCCCTGGATGTTGCTGGGGAAGATATTGCGCGGGCTGACCGGTACACCCATGCGCAGGATCGCCTTGGCGAACAGCTGGTTGGCGCTGGCCGAGCCCGAGCCGTTGACATTGGCGAATTTGACGACGAAGTCGTTCGTCGCGGTGATCAGACCGGGCATGCCAGCACCCTTTCCACCTTGGGCTGCGC
>JANLYV010000432.1:0-19130 GCA_031365825.1 Rubrivivax sp.
AAGCCGCTGATCATCTTCACGCCCAAGTCGCTGCTGCGCGCCAAGGACGCGACCTCGCCGCTGTCCGAATTCACCAAGGGTGAATTCAAGACGGTGATCGGGCCGCAGCGCAGCGAAGTCGAAGGCGACAAGGTCAAACGCATCATCGCCTGCTCGGGCAAGGTGGCCTACGACCTCATCAAGAAGCGCGACGAGAAGAAGGCCTGGGACGTGGCCATCGTGCGCGTCGAGCAGCTCTACCCCTTCCCGCACAAGGCCTTCGCGGCCGAGATGAAGCGCTTCCCCAATGCGACGGACATCGTGTGGTGCCAGGACGAGCCGCAGAACCAGGGCGCCTGGTTCTTCGTGCAGCACTACGTGCACGAGAACATGAGTGACGGGCAGAAGCTGGGCTACGCCGGGCGGCCGGCGTCGGCGTCGCCGGCGGTGGGTTATTCACACCTGCATGTCGAGCAGCAGAAGGCGCTGCTCGACCAGGCGTTCGGCAAGCTCAAGGGCTTTGTGCTCGCCAAGTAAACGTTAGCGAAAGAAGAAGATGGCCATCGTAGAAGTCAAGGTACCGCAGTTGTCCGAATCCGTCGCCGAAGCGACGCTGCTGCAGTGGAAGAAGAAGCCCGGCGAGGCCGTGGAGTTGGATGAGATCCTGATCGAGATCGAGACCGACAAGGTCGTGCTGGAAGTGCCGGCGCCGAGCGCGGGGGTGATGGCCGAGATCTTGGTCGCTGACGGTGGCACCGTGGTGGCCGAGCAGCCCATCGCGCGCATCGATACCGAAGGCAAGGCCAGCGCGGCGGCGCCCGCGCCTGCAGTTGCTGCCGCACCGGCCGCAGCCGTGCCGCCAGCCGGCAAGGGCAGCCTTGCCATGCCCGCCGCCGCCAAGCTCATGGCGGATAACAATCTATCGGTGGGTACAGTGGCTGGCACCGGCAAGGACGGCCGCGTGACCAAGGGCGATGTGCTGGGGGCTCTGGCCGCGCCGGCGGCAGCGCCTGTGCCGGCAACGAAGGCCGCTGCCCCTGCGCCCGCCGCCCCGCGCACACTCCAGGCAGTGGCCGCGCCGCCATCGGCCAACCTCGGCGACCGCCCCGAGCAGCGCGTGCCGATGTCGCGCCTGCGTGCGCGCGTCGCCGAACGGCTGCTGCAGTCGCAGTCGAGCAACGCCATCCTCACCACTTTCAACGAAGTCAACATGGCGCCGGTGATGGAAATGCGCAAGCGTTTCCAGGAGAAGTTCGAGAAGGAGCACGGCGTCAAGCTCGGCTTCATGAGCTTCTTCGTCAAGGCCGCGGTGGCGGCACTGAAGCGCTACCCGGTGCTGAACGCATCGGTCGACGGCAACGACATCGTCTACCACGGCTACTTCGACATCGGTATCGCCGTCGGCTCGCCGCGCGGGCTGGTGGTGCCCATCGTGCGTGACGCCGACCAGATGAGCTTCTCGGACATCGAGAAGAAGATCGCCGAATACGGCAAGAAGGCGGGCGAGGGCAAGCTGTCGATGGACGAGCTTTCGGGCGGTACCTTCTCCATCAGCAACGGCGGTGTCTTCGGCTCGATGTTGTCGACACCGATCATCAACCCACCGCAAAGCGCCATCCTCGGCGTGCACGCCACCAAAGACCGCGCCGTCGTCGAGAACGGCGTGGTGGTGGTGCGGCCCATCAACTACCTGGCGATGAGCTACGACCACCGCATCATCGACGGCCGCGAGGCCGTGCTCGGGCTGGTGGCGATGAAAGAAGCGCTGGAAGACCCGGCGCGCTTGTTGTTCGACATCTGATGGCGGTGACCATGGACCAAGCATTCGACGTCATCGTCATCGGCGCCGGCCCCGGCGGCTACATCGCCGCCATCCGTGCCGCCCAACTCGGCTTCAAGGTGGCCAGCATCGACGAGTGGAAGAACGCCGCCGGTGGGCCCGCGCCGGGCGGCACCTGCACCAACGTCGGTTGCATTCCGAGCAAGGCGCTGCTGCAATCGAGCGAGCACTTCGACCATGCCGCGCACCACTTTGCCGAGCACGGCATAGGCGTCGGCGCCTTGTCGCTGGACCTGGCGAAGATGCTCGCGCGCAAGGACCTGGTGGTCAAACAGAACAACGACGGCATCCTGTTCCTGTTCAAGAAGAACAAGGTCAGCTTCTTCCACGGCCGCGGCTCGTTCGTGTCGGCCAGCGAAGGCGCCTACCGCATCGCCGTGGGCCAGGAAGTGCTAACGGCCAAACAGATCGTCATCGCCACCGGCTCGAGCGCGCGGCCTTTGCCCGGCGCGCCGTTCGACGAGGACCACATTCTCAGCAATGACGGCGCGCTGCGCATCGGTGCGGTGCCGAAGAAGCTCGGGCTCATCGGCTCGGGCGTCATCGGGCTGGAGATGGGTTCGGTCTGGCGTCGCCTCGGCGCCGAAGTCACCGTGCTCGAAGCCTTGCCGACCTTCCTCGGCGCGGTGGATGAGCAGATCGCCAAGGAAGCGCACAAGGCCTTCGTCAGGCAGGGCCTGAAGATCGAACTCGGCGTGACGGTCGGCGAGATCAAGAGCGGCAAGAAGGGGGTGACCGTGGCCTACACCGACGCCAAGGGCGCGGCGCAGAAGCTCGAGGTCGACAAGCTCATCGTCTCCATCGGTCGCGTACCTCACACCACCGGGCTGAACGCGGTGGCGGTGGGCCTGAAGCTCGACGAGCGCGGCGCCATCGTCGTCGACGAGGATTGCCGCACCAACCTTCCCGGCGTGTGGGCTGTGGGCGACGTGGTGCGCGGGCCGATGCTGGCGCACAAGGCCGAGGAAGAAGGTGTGGCCGTGGCCGAGCGCATCGCCGGACAGCATGGCCATGTCGACTTCAACCTCGTGCCCTGGGTGATCTACACCAGCCCCGAGATTGCATGGGTGGGGCAGACCGAACAGCAGCTCAAAGCCGCCGGCCGCGCTTACAAGGCCGGCACCTTCCCCTTCATGGCCAACGGCCGCGCGCGCGCGCTAGGCGACACCACGGGCATGGTCAAGTTTGTCGCCGATGCAGTGAGCGACGAGATCCTCGGTGTGCACATCTGCGGGCCTATGGCCAGCGAGTTGATTGCCGAAGCCGTGGTGGCCATGGCCTTCCGCGCCAGCAGCGAAGACATCGCGCGCATCTGCCACGCTCATCCATCGCTCGCCGAAGCGACCAAGGAAGCCGCGCTCGCGGTCGACAAGCGCAGCCTGAATTTCTGATGTCGGTACGCCAGCGCTACGAGCAGTTGCTCGCCGAGCGCGGCTACCAGGCCGACGCGGCCCAGCTTCGCGCCATAGCAGCGCTCGAGCGCTGCGAGACCGAGTGGGCCGACTACAAGGCGCGCCGGCGCAATGCCTTGACCAAACTCCTGGTGCGCCCGCCCATACCGCGCGGTGTTTACATGTTCGGTGGTGTCGGCCGCGGCAAGAGCTTCCTCATGGACTGCTTCTTCCAGGCCGTGCCGCTGACGCGCAAGACGCGTCTGCATTTCCACGAGTTCATGCGCGAAGTGCACCGTGAATTGCAGGAGCTCAAAGGCACGGTCAACCCGCTGGACGAACTGGGCCAGCGCATTGCGCGGCGCTTTCGGCTGATCTGCTTCGACGAATTCCACGTCGCTGACGTCACCGACGCGATGATCCTGCACCGGCTGCTGCAGTCGATGTTCGACAACCGCGTGAGCATCATTGCCACGTCTAACTTTCATCCCGACGGGCTTTATCCGAACGGACTGCACCGCGACCGCATCCTGCCGGCGATTGAGCTCTTGAAGGACAAGCTCGAAGTCATCAGCGTCGATGCCGGCGTCGACTACCGCCAGCGTACGCTTGAACAGGTGGCCATGTACCACGCACCGCTAGGGCCCGAGGCCGAAGCGGCCATGGCGGCGGCCTTCGAGCGGCTGGCCGAGGCGCGCGATGAAGAGCCGGTGCTGCACATCGAACAGCGTAGCGTGAAGGCGTTGCGCCGTGCCGGCGGCGTGGTGTGGTTCGACTTCCGCACACTCTGCGGTGGGCCGCGTTCGCAGAACGACTACCTGGAACTGGCCTCGCGTTTTCACACCGTGCTGCTGTCGGGCGTGCCGGAGATGTCGCCGCGCATGGCGAGCGAGGCACGCCGATTCACCTGGCTGGTCGACGTGCTTTACGACCGGCGCGTGAAGCTCATCCTTTCGGCCGCGGTGGCGCCCGAGCAGCTCTACACCGAAGGGCCGTTGGCGCATGAGTTTCCGCGCACCGTATCGCGCCTGGCGGAGATGCGGTCGGCCGAATTTCTGGCGCTTGAGCGGCGCGTGGTGGACACTTCGCTGACATGAGCCGATCTTCATTCCTCGTCCTGACGTTGTGCATCGGTGCCTTGCCCGCGCTCGCCGCTGACGTTGAACGCCAGCGCATCGGCCGCGAACGAGCGGCGGTCACTTCGCGCTACCAGAAGGCCGAAGCCGAATGCCGCCAGCGCTTTGTCGTCACGCCTTGCATCGATGAAGCCAAGGCGCAGCAGCGCAAGGCATTGGCCGAGTTGCGCGAGCGGGAACTGGTGATCGACGACGCTGACCGCAAGCGCCGCGCTGCAACGCGACGCGCTGACATTGCCGAGAAGCGCGAACAGGCGGTCGCACGCGCGGTTGAAGGCACGGCGTCAGCGCCGGCCAGGGCCGGCGCACCGCGCGCGGCCATGGTGGCGCCATCGCCGCCGCATGCGGCCTCGGCGCCACGCGAGGCCATGGATGGCGGCCCATCGCAGGCTGCTGCGCGTGCCGCCGACGCGGCCAAGCGTACGCAGGCGTCCGATGCCAACCGCTTGCGCATCGAAGCAAGAGTGAGGAAGAAGGACGAGGCCGCGAAGCTCGACGCGGCAGCGCTGAAGAAGGCGGCGCCATTGCCCTCGCCGACAGCCTCAGGGCCGGCGCGGCCCTGAGGCGCACTCGCCTCAGTTCAGCGGGTCGACGCGTACCAGCGCCAGCGACAGGTTGTCGCCACCGCCGCGCGCACGCTGGCGTGCCTTGGACACCAGCATCTCGGCCGCTTCACGCGGCGGCAGCGCATGCAGGATGGCGCCGATTTCCTTCGGTGTGAAGTAGTGCCACAGGCCATCGCTGCAGCTGATCATGGTGTCGCCGAACTCGAGCCGCTCGATGTGATGCAGCGCCAGCGGCGGGTCGGTGGTGGCACCCAGGCAGCCCGTCAGCAGGTTGGACTGCGGATGTGAGTTGGCGGCCTCTTCGCTGATCTTGCCCTCGTCGACGAGGCGCTGCACGAACGAGTGGTCGGTGGTGCGCCACAACATCTCGGGGCCACGAAAGTGGTACACGCGCGAATCGCCAGCATGCACCACATCGCAACGCAAATCAGGCGACATGAGGAATGCCGAGAGCGTGCTGTGCGGCTCTTCCTCGGCGGTGATGGCGGTGAGCTTGATCATCAGGTGCGACTCGGTCACCACCTGGCGCAGCATCTCGCCGGCGTCTTCCTGTGAGGGCACGTAGCGGTCGAAGATCTGGCGCGTGGTCAGCAGCACCTGGTCGGCGGCCTTGCGGCCACCACTCTTGCCGCCCATGCCGTCGGCCACGACGGCCAAGGCGCAGCCGATCACACGCTCGTGCCGGATGATTTCGACCTGGTCTTGTTGGTAAGCGCGGTCGCCGCGATGCAGGCCGGTGGCAGCGCTGAGACGGTAGGCGGGGGTGGCTGCGGGCATCAAGCTGAATATAAACTCGGCCTGCCCCAACCAAGCGTGCAGCAATGGACACGAACCTGCATTCTCCGCAGCGCAGATTGATCGAGTTGCGCATGGCGCACGCCGACCTCAACGAGCTCATCGATCGCAATCTGCTCGACCGCCCCGGCGACGATCTCACGCTGCGTCGCCTGAAAAAACGTCGCCTCGGCTTGCGCGACGAAATCGCGCGCCTCGAAGGGTCCATCGAGCCCCCGGAGCCCGCCTGAATCAAGACGAGCTGGCGCGCGAGGTCGCTCGGGCATTCGCCCAGGATGGCCCGCTGGCGCGCAGCGATGGCCGCTTTCGCGCTCGCGCTGTGCAGCAGGTGTTTGCTGGAAAGGTGTGTGACGCCTTGGCGCAGCGCAGCGCGTTGGTGGTCGAGGCCGGCACGGGTGTTGGCAAGACCTTTGCCTACCTCGTGCCATTGCTCCTGTCAGGGCAGCGCGCACTGGTCAGCACCGCGACCAAGGGTCTGCAGGACCAGCTCTTCATGCGCGACCTGCCGCGCTTGTGCGAAGCGCTCGGTGTGGTGCTGCGCACGGCGCTGCTCAAGGGCCGATCGAGCTACCTGTGCAAACACCGCCTGCTGCTGGCGCGTGAACAGGCGCAACTGCCTGATCGCTGGGCCGTGCGCTTGCTGGCGCGCATCGAGACCTGGGCGCCGAGCACCCGCACCGGTGACCTGGCCGAACTTGAAGGCCTGGACGAACGCTCACCAGTGATACCGCTGGTGACCTCGACGCGCGACAACTGTCTGGGCAGCGAATGCCCGCAATTCGCCGGCTGCCATGTGGTGGCGGCCAGGCGCGAGGCGATGGCGGCTGATCTGGTCGTGGTCAACCACCACCTCTTCTTTGCAGATCTGGCGCTGCGCGATTCGGGCGTGGCCGAACTGCTGCCGACGGTGGACGTGGCCGTGTTCGATGAAGCGCACCAGCTGGTCGAAACCGGCGTGCAGTTTCTCGGTCTGTCACTCGGCACCGCGCAATGCCTGGAATTCGCGCGCGACCTGTTGGCCAACGGTGCGGCCCATGCGCGCGGCTTGCGGCCATGGCAGGAGCTCGCGACCGGTGTCGAACTGGCCGCACGCGAGCTGCGCCTGGCCTGCGCCGGCAAGCTGCAGGACGTGCGCGGCGTCATCAAGCTGCATTGGCATGAGCGCGCGAAGGACGGTGCGCTCGACGCGCTGCTCGAACAACTGGCGCTGGCCCTGGAAGCCGCCGCGCAAGCCACCGGGCAACTGGCCGAGACCTCGCCTGACCTGGCGCGCTGCGAGCCGCGGGCACGCGCACTCGCGGGACTGGCGCGGCTCTTCATGGTCGCGGTCGACCCCGACCGCGTGCGCTGGATCGACCTGTCGCCCTTGCAGGCACGGCTCTTCGACTCGCCCTTGGACATCCGCGAGATGCTGACCGAGCAGCGCACGTTGGCACCCAAGTGCTGGGTCTTCACCTCCGCCACGCTCGGCGACGACGAAGCCTTGACCTGGTTCACGTCCGCCTGTGGTCTGGAAGACGCCACCACGGTCCGGTTGGGCAGCCCATTCGACTACGCGCAACACGCGCGGCTGTGGATACCGCAGCGCTTCCCGCGCCCGAACGAAGCCGCGCATCCGCAGGCCGTGGGTGAACTGGCCGCGCGGCTGGCCGCGGCGCTGAATGGCCGCACCTTCGTGCTAACGACCACGCTGCGCGTGCTGCCGCAGATTGCCCAGGCGCTGCGCGCCGCGGCCGAGCGCGATGGCACGCGGCTTAACGTGCTGGTGCAGGGCGAACAGTCGCGGCGCGAGATGCTGCAGCGCTTCGGCGACGGCCAGGGCGCCGTGCTGCTGGGATCCCAAAGCTTTTGGGAAGGCATCGACATGCCTGGCGACGCACTGCAATGCGTGCTCATCGACAAACTGCCGTTTCCTCCGCCCAGCGATCCCCTGGTGCAGGCACGCTCGCGGCAACTGCAAGCGCAGGGGCGCGACCCGTTCAATGCCTACTTCGTGGCCGAAGCCGCGGTGTCGCTGAAGCAGGGCGGTGGCCGCCTCATCCGCAGCGAGAGCGACCGCGGCCTGCTCGTGGTGTGCGACCCACGCCTGCGCCAGATGGGTTACGGCCAGCGGCTGCGCGCGGCCTTGCCACCGATGGCAGCCTGCGCCGATGAGACCGAAGCACTGGCCTGGCTGGCGCAGCTTGCCGCCGCTCACTGACGGCGTTAGCGAGCTACCAGATACGCCACCAGGGCTTGCTTTGCACGCTGCCGTCGCCGCTGATGAAACGGCTCTGCGGATAGTTCAAGCGCAGCACGCGCGCGGCGGCGTCGCGCAGCTCGGGCAGCTGCAGCCGGTCGTAACTCTGCGCGATGATCGACAGCGCCTCTTCGGTCGACGGTGACGACTGGAATTCACTCACCGCCTGTTGCGCGCGGTTGGCGGCGGCCACGTAGGCGCCACGGCGGAAGTAGTAACGCGCGACGTGTACTTCGTACTCGGCCAGCGAGCTCACGATGTATTGCATGCGTTGCCGTGCGTCGGGCGTGTACTTCGAATCGGGAAACTGCTCGACGAGCTGCTTGAATGCGACGAACGCGTCGCGCGAGGCACGCTGGTCGCTTCGGACAGTTCCTGCCCCGCCAGGTTGCCGAGCAGTCCGAGGTTGTCGTTGAAGTTGATCACGCCGCGCAGGTACAGCGCGTAGTCCAGCGCCGGGCTCGACGGGTTGAGCTTGATGAAACGCTCGATCGTGCTCAGCGCCTGTGCGCGCTCGGACGTGCGCCAGTAGAGGTAGGCCAGGTCGAGCTGCGCCTGTTGCGCCAGCAGCGAGCCGGCACCCAGGCCTTCGACGCGCTCCAGGGCCTTGATGGCGCGGTCGTAGCTGCCGCCGTCCATGTCTTCTTTGGCCTCTTTATACAATCGCTCGGCGGTGCGGCCGGCAAGTTCGTCTTTGGTCGAAGAACCGCAACCGACGACGAGCAGCGTGCAAGCTGCCAGCCCTAGCAGCGCAAGGGCGCGCCGTACATCTAAGAAGCTCATGGGGTGTGGGCAATCGCGCCTTGGCGCGTGCCTGTCGGACCGAAGCCGGCGATTATATGGACCGCACTGACGCACCTTTGCCCCTGCACGACGACGACGACCCCGGTGTGATGGAGGGTTCCGAGGCTGCCGCCGTCGAGACCCGCGCCGCACGTGTCGCCTCCGCCAGCCACGGCCAGCGGCTGGACAAGGTGCTGGTGCTGCTCGCGCCCGAGTTCTCGCGCAACCACCTGCAGACGTTGATCGAGCACGGCCACGCGCGACTTGACGGCACGGTGGCCGCGCCGGCGTCACGCCGCGTGCGCGCGGGCCAGCTGCTGCAGCTGGACCTGGTGCCCACCGACGAGAGCCTGGCCTTTCGCCCCGAACCGATTGCGCTGAAGGTGCTGCACGAAGATCCACATCTGATGGTGATCGACAAACCCGTGGGCCTGGTCGTGCACCCGGCGCCGGGGCATTGGTCAGGCACCTTGCTCAATGGCTTGCTGGCGCATCACGCCGGGGCCGCACATCTGCCGCGTGCGGGCATCGTGCACCGGCTCGACAAGGACACTTCGGGCCTGATGCTGGTCGGCAAGTCCCTGGCGGCGGTGACGGCCTTGTCGCGCGCCATTGCGGCGCGCGACGTGCACCGCCGCTATCTGGCACTGGCCTGGGGCGAACCGCAGCGCAAGCGTTTCACGGTCGAAGCACCGATCGGCCGCGACCCGGTGTCGCGCATCCGCATGGCCGTGGTGGCGCAGGGTCGCGAAGCACGCACCGATGTGCGTTGTGTCGCCGTGCGCGACGGTTTCAGCGCGCTGCAATGCACCTTGCACAGCGGCCGCACGCACCAGATACGCGTGCACCTGCAGCACCAGGGCCATGCGCTGGTGGCCGACGCGCTGTACGGCGGCAAGCCTGCACTCGGCATGGTGCGCCAAGCCCTGCATGCGGCACAGCTGCACTTGCTGCACCCGATCAACGGCACGCCGCTGCAGTTCGAGGCCGCGGCCCCGGCGGACTTCGCCGCAGCCTGGCTGCTGGTGGCCGCAAGCCCGGCGCGCTGGCGCGGGGACTGAGGCACAGGCGAATTCCCCGGTGCAGTGCGCGGCCGCTACAATGCGCCGAATTGAGGGCAAGCGAGTGACAAGCGACCTGCGGCGGGCCTACCGGCCAGCCCACCGGTGACCAGACCGGACGCGACACCTCGTGAGCTGCAGCGCCGCGCACCGCGGCGCGCCAGCCCACCGGCCCCACCCGCTGCCATACCGAAAAGATCACCACTCCCGCTGCGAGCATTCGGCATCGCGCGGAGACCCAAGCCACCGATCGACGGCCAACGCCCTGGCGCCCTGACTTGGCGCCGACACATCCACACCAGGCATGAACACATCCGAGGCCAAGCGCGTGCTCGAGACCGCGCTCATCTGCGCCACCGCGCCGATGGGCTTGCGTGAGATGCGCGCGTTGTTTGACGACCAGCTCGGGCTGGACACGCTGCGAAGCCTGCTCGACGAGCTGGTGCGCGACTGGCAGGACCGCGGTGTCGAACTGGTGGCACTGGCCAGCGGCTGGCGCTTGCAAAGCCGCCCCGAGATGCGCGGCTTCCTCGACCGGTTGCATCCGGAAAAGCCGCCGCGCTACTCACGCGCGGCGATGGAAACGCTGGCCATCGTGGCCTACCGCCAGCCGGTGACGCGCGGCGACATCGAAGACATCCGCGGTGTCACCGTCAGCACGCAGATCGTCAAACAGCTTGAAGACCGCGGCTGGGTTGAAGTCATCGGCTACCGCGAAGCACCGGGCCGGCCCGGCCTGTACGCCACGACCAAACAGTTCCTCGACGACCTGGGCCTGGCCAGCCTCGACCAGCTGCCGCCCATCACCACACCGGGCGACGGCGTGGGCGCCGCAGCCGCTCTCGCTGCCCTGGCCGAGCCTCAGCCATCGTTGTTGCCCGAAGAGCAGGCGACGCTGGCGCTCGAGACCGACGATGCACTTGACGATTCCACCCCGTTGCCCACCCCCATGTCACCCGCACTCGATGCCAACGCATGAACTCACACGACGCTGACCCCCCTCAAACCGACCTGCCGGCCGCGCCGATAGACGCCGAGGCGGCGCCCAAGCGACGTCGCGCACCGCGCAAGAAAGCGGCCGAGCTGGCGCCGCAGGGGGAGGCGTCGGTCGCTGCCGATGACCGTGGCGCAGCGCAACCGCCGGCGGCAGTGCACATGTCCGAAGCACCTGCACTCGTCCTGGCACATGACGGCGAGCCCGACGCACGCCAAGAGGGTGGTGGTGCACCGCCGGTGCTGGCCGACGGCACCGAGCGCCCACGCCGTTCGCGCAACCGGCGTCGTGGCCGCCGTGGCGGCGACCGCGCAGACCGTGCGGAGCGGCCCGATGGCGCAGCCCCGGTTGAGGGCCAAACGCCGGGCGCACCACGCCAGGACGCGATGCCTGCCGATGACGCTGGTGACGACGAGGACACACCGGCACCCGCACCGATTCCCGACCTGCCGCCGGCACATGTCGGCGAGGTCTTCGCCGAAGTGCTGTCGGGCGCCTACGACGCCGACGCGCAGGACGAACTGCCACCGCTGCCAGCCAAACGCGTGCTCGCCGCCGAGCCTGACGCGCCCAAGCTGCACAAGGTGCTGGCGCAGTCGGGCATAGGCTCGCGCCGCGACATGGAGCAGATGATCGTCGACGGCCGCATCACCGTGAACGGCGCTCCAGCGCACATCGGCCAGCGCATCTCGTTCGGCGACCGCATCGCCATCGGCGGCAAGCCGGTGCGCGTGCGCATCGCGCCGCCGCCGCCGCGGGTGCTGGCGTATCACAAGCCCGCCGGCGAGGTTGTCACGCACGACGACCCGCAGCAGCGCCCGACCGTCTTTCGCCGCCTGCCGCGGCTGCACCATGGCAAGTGGCAGTCGGTGGGCCGGCTGGACATCAACACCGAAGGCCTGCTGCTGTTCACCAACTCGGGCGAGCTGGCCAACAGGTTGATGCACCCGCGCTTCGGCATCGAACGCGAGTACGCCGTGCGATCGCTCGGCCTGCTGGACGAGGCCGCGCGCGCGCGGCTGCTCGAAGGTGTCGAAATCGATGGCCAGCGCTGTGCCTTCAAGAGCATCGACGATGGTGGTGGCGAAGGCGTCAACCATTGGTACCGCGTCGTCATCACCGAAGGCCGCAACCGCGAGGTGCGCAAGCTCTTCGAGGCGGCGGGCCACGCGGTGAGCCGGCTCATCCGCATCCGTTATGGCTCGGTGGTGCTGCCGCGCGGTTTGCGTCGTGGTGTCTGGGTCGACCTCGGCGACAACGACGTAGCCACCCTGCGCCACATGACGCAAGGTGAGCGTGACGGTGAGCGCCAGGGTGAACGCCAGGGCGGGCGCGGAGCCGAAGGCGAACGTGACGGTGGGCCACGGCGTGGCAAGCGCGGTGGGCGCCGCGGCCGTGGCGGCGAGCGCACACCAGACCGTGCACCAGACCGCGCACCAGACCGCGCATCAGACCGTGCATCAGACCGCGGCCCCGCCGAACGCGGTAACCCCGGTAACCCTCAAGAGCGCGGCAACCACGACCGCGCACGCGGGCCTCGGCCCGACCGGGCGCCGCGCGTCGAGCGTGGTGAGCGCACCGAACACGGCGAAGGCCGCGAGCACGGCGACCCGGGTCTGATCCCGAACCCCTTGCAACAGACCTTCGACAAGCGCGCAATCCAGCAGGCACGCGCGATCCGGCACGATCTGCCCGAGGACGGCCCGATCCCGAATCCGCTGCAACAAACCTTCGACAAGCGCGCGATGCAACAAGCGCGCATGCCGCAACGCGACGTGCCCGAAGACGGGCCGATCCCGAACCCGCTGCAGCAGACCTACGACAAACGCTTCGCGAGCAAACCGCAAGGCGCGAACCAGAGCGGTCGTGGTGCGGGCCGCAGTGGCGGTCGTGGTGGCCGCGCCGGCAAGGCGGGCGAAAGTCCGCAACGCCAGCCGGACCCCATGCAGACCTCGGTCGGCTACATCGGCGGTGATGCGCTGCGGCGCAAGGGCGGTGGTGGCCGGGGCGGCCGCAACGGAGGCGGAGGCGGAGGCGGCGGACAAGGACCGGGCGGCCAGGGCGGTCGCGGCCGCAAACGTTAGCCACGACGCAGGGCGCAGCCTTGCAGTCTTCGAACGGTCCCGGCCGCGCATAAAATCAAGAGCTTTGTCACACCACGGACCCCTGTTTCCAGGAGCGAATTTTCATGGCCATCGAACGCACCCTGTCCATCATCAAGCCCGACGCCGTGGCCAAGAACGTCATTGGCCAGATCTATGCGCGGTTTGAAGGGGCCGGCTTGAAAATCATCGCGGCGCGCATGGCGCATCTTTCACGCCAGGACGCCGAAGCGTTTTACGCCGTGCACAAGGCGCGCCCGTTCTTCAACGACCTGGTGTCGTTCATGATCTCCGGCCCGGTGATGATCCAGGCGCTGGAAGGCGACAACGCCATCGCCAAGAACCGCGAGCTGATGGGTGCCACCGACCCGAAGAAGGCCGACAAAGGCACGATCCGCGCCGATTTCGCCGCCAGCATCGACGCCAACGCCGTGCACGGCTCCGACGCCGCCGAAACGGCGGCCGTCGAGATCGCCTTCTTCTTCCCCGGCATGAATATCCACAGCCGCTGACATGAGCCACACCGGTGCCGGCGAAGTCGCACGGCCGCAGTGCTCGCGCCGGCCACCACCGCGCAAGGGGCGCATGTGATCGATCTGCTCGATCTGGACCTGCCCGCACTCGTCGCCTACGTTGAAGGGCTGGGTGAGAAGCGCTTTCGTGCGCAGCAGTTGTTCCGCTGGATCCATCAGCGCGGGGCGTGCGAGTTCGAGCAGATGTCCGACCTGGCGCGCTCGCTGCGCAGCAAGCTTGCCGGCGTGGCGCAGGTGAAGCCGCTGCCGATCTTGTCCGAACACGTTTCGGCCGACGGCACGATCAAGTGGCTGTTCGATGTGGGTGCGGGCGATGCGGTCGAGACCGTGTTCATCCCCGAGACCGACCGCGGCACCTTGTGCGTGTCGTCGCAGGCCGGTTGCGCCGTGGGATGCCGTTTCTGCTCGACCGGGCACCAGGGCTTTTCGCGCAACCTGCGCACCGGCGAGATCGTGGCGCAGCTGTGGTTTGCCGAGCATCGTTTGCGCACGCGCCTGGGCCTCGCCGCGGGCGAGCGCGCCATCGACAACGTGGTCATGATGGGCATGGGCGAGCCGCTGCAGAACTACGCCGCGCTGCTGCCGGCGCTGCGCGTGATGCTCGACGACCATGGCTACGGCCTCTCGCGCCGGCGCGTCACGGTCTCGACCTCGGGCGTGGTGCCGATGATCGACCGCCTGCGCGACGACTGCCCGGTGGCGCTGGCGGTGTCACTGCACGCGCCCAACGACGCACTGCGCGAGTCGTTGGTGCCGTTGAACCGCAAGTACCCGCTGGCCGAGTTGCTGGCAGCATGCACGCGCTACCTCAGCGCCGCGCCGCGTGACTTCATCACCTTCGAGTATTGCATGCTCGACGGCGTAAACGACACGCCGGAACTGGCACGCGAGTTGATCGAGTGCGTGCGCGACGTGCCGTGCAAGATCAACCTGATTCCGTTCAACCCGTTCCCGGCATCGGGCCTGAAGCGTTCATCGCGTGAGCGTGTGTCGGCCTTCGCGGCGCTGTTGCAGCACTCCGGCATCGTGACCACCGTGCGCAGGACGCGGGGCGACGACATCGATGCGGCCTGCGGCCAGCTCGCCGGCGAAGTGCAGGACCGCACGCATGCACGTGAACGTATGGCGCAGCGCCGCGACGTGATCTGCATCGTGCCCGAACCCGCCAGCGCGCTGGCCACTGGAGATCGTCGATGAAGACCTGGGCTGCGGCTCTTGTAAGCCTGGCTTGCCTCTGGCTTTCTGCCTGTGCCACGCCGCCAGGCGATGCGCAGCCCTCGCGCGAAGTACGCACCGATTCCGACCAGACCGATGGCGAGCGCCGCGCGCGCGTGCGGCTCGAGCTGGCGTCGGCCTACTTCGGCCGGGGCCAGCTGTCGACGGCACTGGATGAGGTCAAGCAGGCGCTGGCGTCCAAGCCCGACCTGCCCGAGGCCTACAACCTGCGTGGATTGATCCTCGCCAGCATGGGCGAAAACAAGAGCGCCGAGGAAAGCTTTCAGCGCGCGCTGCAACTCAACCCGCGTGACGCCGACACCTTGCACAACCACGGTTGGTTTCTGTGCCAGGAGCGCCGCTACGAAGATGGCGAGCGCCAGTTCACCGCGGCGTTGTCGCAGCCGCAATACCTGGGCGGTGCGCGCACCACATTCGCGCTGGGCGTGTGCCAGGCGCGCGCCGGGCGCTGGGAAGATGCCGAGCGCACGCTGTCGCGCTCTTACGAGCTCGACCCGGCGAACCCGGTGACGGCGTTCAACCTGTCCGAAGTGCTGCTGCGCCGGGGCGAGCTGGTGCGAGCGCGTTTTTATGTCGGCCGCATCAACGCCAACCCCGACCAGAGCAACGCGCAGTCGCTGTGGCTGGCCACGCGCATCGAACATCGTTTGGCCAACGCGGTAGGCGTGCAGACCTTCGGCCGCCAGTTGCGCGAGCGTTTCCCGCAGTCGGCGGAAACTTTGCAGTTCGAGCGAGGGCGTTTTGATGACCAATGAGTCGGGCAACGCGACGGCGGGTGGCCTGCTGCGTGCCGCGCGCGAGAAGCAGGGCCTGCACATCGCCGCACTGGCAGCGTCGATCAAGGTTGCGCCGCGCAAGCTCGACGCACTTGAAAACAACCGCTGGGACGAACTCTCCGGCGCCACCTTCACGCGCGCGCTGGCGCAGTCGGTGTGCCGCGCGCTGCGCATCGATGCCACGCCGGTGCTGGCCTTGTTGCCGCCGGCCAAGACGGTGGAGCTCGACCACGTCACCGGCAAGCTGAACACGCCGTTCCGTGAACGAGCTGCACGTGATGAAGGTGCCCTGGCCGCAGTGGCGCAACGCAGCCTGCTGTGGGCCGGCGGCGTGCTGCTGTTGGCGGCCATCGTGACCTACTGGATGCCGTCGAGCTGGCTGCAGTTCGACAACCCCACGAAGTCGGCCGCGCCGGTCGCTGCTGTGGTGGTCGAGGCCACCGCGCCGGCACTGCCGACGACGCCCGCATCGCCGCTTGCTGCGGCTTCCTCTGCCGTACCTGCTGAGGCGGCGGCTTCCATGCCGGCAACGTCGGGCATGGTTGAAGTGACCCACGGCGCGCCCCTTGTACTGGCCACCGCGTCGGCGGCACCGGCTGCGTCGGCCGCGTCGGCCGTGGCTATGTCCGCTCCGGCCGGCGCGCTGCAGCTCTCGGCGAGTGAAGTCTCCTGGGTGGAAGTGCGCGATCGCGGTGGCCGCATCCTGCTGTCGCGCAACGTGCAACGTGGCGAGACCATCGCTATCGACGGCGCATCGCCGCTGCGGCTGACGATCGGCAATGCGGCCGTCACGCGCGTGGTCTACCGTGGCAAGACGGTCGAGCTCGCGCCGGGGCAGCGCGACAACGTGGCGCGCATCGAGTTGAACTGAAACGCTTTGAGCGAACCCATCATGAACATCGTCCAGGACCACGACGCCATCGCCGCCGCGCGGCCCGCAGCACGGCGCAGCCGCCAGGCCCGCGTGGTCTGGGGCGATCACGTGGTCACGCTTGGTGGCGACGCGCCCGTGCGCGTGCAATCGATGACCAACACCGACACGGTCGATGTCATCGGCACGGCGATCCAGGTGAAGGAGCTGACCATTGCCGGCAGCGAGCTCGTGCGCATCACCGTCAACACGCCCGAAGCCGCGGCGGCGGTGCCGCACATCCGCGAGCAGCTCGACCGCATGGGCATCACGGTGCCCTTGATCGGCGACTTTCACTACAACGGCCACCGCCTGCTCAGCGACTTCCCGGCCATGGCCGCGGCCTTGTCGAAGTACCGCATCAACCCCGGCAACGTGGGCAAGGGCGACAAGCGCGACCGCCAGTTCGGCCAGATGATCGAAGCCGCGATGCGCCACCAGAAGGTGGTGCGCATCGGTGTCAACTGGGGCAGTCTCGACCAGGAATTGCTCGCCGCGCTGATGGACGACAACGCGCGCCGCGCCGAGCCCTGGGACGCGAAGCAGGTGATGTACCAGGCGCTGGTGCAATCGGCCATCACCTCGGCCGAGTACGCGCGCGAGCTGGGCATGGACCCGAATCAAGTCATCATCAGCTGCAAGGTCAGCGGCGTGCAGGATCTCGTCTCGGTCTACCGCGCGCTGGCGCGTCGCTGCGACTACGCACTGCACCTGGGGCTGACCGAAGCCGGCATGGGCACCAAGGGCACGGTGGCGTCAAGTACGGCGTTAGCACTGCTGCTGCAGGAAGGCATTGGCGACACCATCCGCGTCAGCCTCACGCCCCAGCCGGGCGAGGCGCGCACGCAGGAAGTGGTGGTGGCGCTGGAGATCCTGCAGTCGCTGGGGCTGCGCGCCTTCAACCCCAGCGTCACCGCCTGCCCCGGCTGCGGCCGCACCACCAGCACCACCTTCCAGGAACTGGCCAAGCAGATCGACGACCACCTGCGCGCCATGATGCCGGTGTGGAAGAGCCGCTACCCCGGTGTGGAAAACCTCAAGGTGGCGGTCATGGGCTGCATCGTCAACGGGCCCGGCGAGAGCAAACATGCCGATATCGGCATCAGCCTGCCCGGCACCGGCGAGGCCCCGGCGGCGCCGGTGTTCATCGATGGCGAGAAGGCGTTGACGCTGCGCGGCGAACACATTGCGCGCGACTTCCACAAGCTGGTCGAGGACTACATCGAGCGGCGTTTCAACTCGCCCGCCGCGCGATCCACCGCCGCTGCCGTGACTTGAGCGCGCACTGACCACACGGGCCTCGCCCAGGCCCCATCACCGCTGAACTTCCATGCCCGAACTGATCCAGGCCGTCAAAGGCATGAACGACATCCTGCCGCCGGAATCGGCGCGCTGGGAATGGTTCGAAGAGGTCGTGCGCCGCGTCATGCGCCGCTACGGCTACCGCAACCTGCGCACACCCATCGTCGAGCCGACACCGCTCTTCGTACGCGGCCTGGGCGAAGTCACCGACATCGTCGAGCGCGAGATGTATTCGTTCGCCGACGCGCTCAATGGCGACCAGCTGACATTGCGCCCCGAAGCCACGGCCGGCATCGTGCGTGCGATGAACGAGCACAACGCGCTCTACAACGGGCCGCTGCGCTTGTGGACCATGGGGCCGATGTTCCGTCACGAGCGGCCGCAGAGAGGCCGCTACCGCCAGTTTCATCAGCTCGATGTCGAGGCCCTGGGCCACGCCGGGCCGGATGTCGACGCCGAGCTGATCCTGATGCTGCGCGCACTGTGGCGCGAGCTGGGCGTGGTCGAAGGCCGAGATGTGCGCTTGGAGATCAACAGCCTGGGCCAGGCGGATGAACGGCTGGCACATCGCCAGGCCTTGATCGCACACTTCGAGGCCCATGCCGCAGCGCTCGACGACGACGCGCGCCGGCGGCTGCACAGCAACCCGCTGCGTATCCTCGATAGCAAGAACCCTGTGATGCAGCCGGTCATCGAAGCCGCACCCAAGCTGCTCGACTTCCTGCGTGAGGCCTCGCTCGCGCACCTGGCAGGCCTGCGTGCGGCGCTCGACGCGGCAGGGCTGCCCTACCGCATCAACCCGCGCCTGGTGCGTGGCATGGACTACTACAACCTGAGCGTGTTCGAGTGGGTCACCGACCACCTCGGCGCGCAAGGCACCGTCTGCGGCGGTGGGCGCTACGACGGGCTGATGGCGCAGCTGGGCGGCAAGCCGGCGCCGGCGGTGGGTTTCGGCCTGGGCATCGAGCGGCTCATGCTGCTGCTCGAAGCCATTGGCGTCGACCACGCGGCCGACGCGCCCGACGCCTATGCCATCGTGCCCGACGTCACGCGCGCGCCGCAGGTCATGGTCGTGCTCGAAGCGCTGCGCGGCGCTGGCGTAAACGTGGTGATGCACGCCGGCGGCGGCAGCATGAAGTCGCAATTCAAACGTGCCGACGCCAGCGGTGCGCGTCATGCACTGGTGTTTGGCGCGGACGAGCTGGCGCAAGGCATGGTCAGCGTCAAGTCGCTGCGCAATGCGTTGGGCACGCAGGGCGCGCAGACGCTGCACGCGCTGGGCGATGTGCGCAGCTGGGCCGGCAGCCTGCTCCCCGCATAATCGCGCCTTCGCCCGCACCCGCACTAGCCCCCGACTTCATGGCCACACCACTTGACCTGCAAGAGCAGGAACAACTCGACGACCTCAAGGCTTTCTGGAAGAACTGGGGCAACCTCATCACCTGGGTGCTGGTGGCTCTGCTCGGTGCTTATGCCGCATGGAATGG
>JANLYV010000500.1:0-4314 GCA_031365825.1 Rubrivivax sp.
ATCACGACCATGCGGCCCGTCTTCGGGTCGACCGAGAACTGCACGTTCGAGCCACCGGTGTCGACGCCGATCTCGCGCAGGATGGCGATCGACGCGTTGCGCATCAACTGGAATTCCTTGTCGCTCAGCGTCTGCGCCGGCGCCACCGTGATCGAGTCACCCGTGTGGATGCCCATCGGGTCGAGGTTCTCGATCGAGCAGACGATGATGCAGTTGTCTTTGTTGTCGCGCACAACCTCCATCTCGAACTCTTTCCAGCCGATCAGACTCTCTTCGATGAGCAGTTCCTTGGTCGGCGAGAGGTCGAGTCCACGCTCGCAGATCTCTTCGAATTCGTCCGGGTTGTAGGCAATGCCGCCGCCCGTGCCTCCGAGCGTGAAGCTCGGGCGGACGACCACCGGGAAGCCATTGCCGCCGATGTCGGCTGCGATGCGCTTTTGCACCAGCAGCGCTTCTTCCATCGAGTGCGCGATGCCGCTCTTGGCCGAGTTCAGCCCGATAGCGGTCATCGCGTCCTTGAACTTCAGCCGGTCCTCGGCCTTCTCGATGGCGCGTTCGTTGGCGCCGATCATCTCGACGTCGAACTTGGCGAGCACGCCGTGCTTGTGCAGGTCGAGCGCGCAGTTCAGCGCCGTCTGCCCGCCCATCGTCGGCAGCACCGCCATGCCGCCGCGGCAATTCGGGCGTTCCTTGGCGATGATCTTTTCAACCACCTGCCAGGTGATGGGCTCGATGTAGGTCACGTCCGCCATCTGCGGGTCGGTCATGATCGTCGCCGGGTTGCTGTTCACCAGCACCACGCGGTAGCCCTCTTCGCGCAGCGCCTTGCAGGCTTGCGCGCCCGAGTAGTCGAACTCGCAGGCCTGGCCGATGATGATCGGACCGGCGCCGATGATGAGGATGGTGTGCAGGTCAGCGCGCTTGGGCATGGGAGGTGAGCAACTTCACGAAGCGGTCAAAGAGGTAGTCGATGTCGTGCGGGCCGGGTGATGCTTCCGGGTGGCCCTGGAAGCAGAAGGCCGGCCGGTCGGTGCGCGCCAGGCCCTGCAAGGTGCCGTCGAAGAGCGAGACATGCGTCGGCCGCAGCGTTGCGGGCAGCGTGGTTTCGTCGACGGCAAAGCCGTGGTTCTGGCTGGTGATGCTGACGCGGCCAGTGTCGAGGTCTTTCACCGGATGGTTGGCGCCATGGTGACCGAACTTCATCTTGAAGGTCTTGGCGCCAGAGGCCAGCGCCATGATCTGGTGGCCCAGGCAGATGCCGAAGGTCGGCAGGCCGCGGTCGATCAATTCGCGTGTGGCATCGATCGCGTAGTCGCAAGGCCCGGGGTCGCCGGGGCCATTGCTGAGAAAGATGCCGTCGGGATGCAGCTTCAGCACGTCTGCAGCGCTGGTCTGCGCCGGCACCACGGTAAGGCGGCAGCCGCGGCTGGCGAGCAAGCGCAGGATGTTGCGCTTGACGCCGAAGTCGTAGGCCACTACGTGGTGGCTGGCCTGCTGCAGTTGGCCGTAACCAGCGCCGAGTTG
Source organism: Rubrivivax sp. (assembly GCA_031365825.1). GTDB lineage: Bacteria > Pseudomonadota > Gammaproteobacteria > Burkholderiales > Burkholderiaceae_C > Rubrivivax. Next base: position 1,525 of record JANLYV010000500.1, read on the forward strand.
CCAAGCCGTTTCTGTCCACTCATAGGGTTCGTTAGAAGTCACGACCTTGGCCAAGTCCAGCCCAGACATCGAGGGGGCCGCCCGCGCCTGGGCCATGGCGTCGGCGCGATGCGCGTCGCTCAGCACCGTGCCCAGCGGGAACGCCGCAATGCAGCCGTTCTGCGCCCCCAAGCTGCGCAGGCGTCGCGTCAATGCGCGCGTATCGATGCCGGCAATGGCCACCGTGCCTTCATCGCCAAGGTATTGCGCCAGCGTGCGCGTCTGGCGAAAGTTCGAGCTGCGCAAAGGCAGGTCGCGAATGATCAAGCCGGCGGCGTGGACCCCGGTCGATTCGACATCCTCGTCGTTGACGCCGTAGTTGCCGATGTGCGGATAGGTCAGCGTGACGATCTGGCGGCAATAGCTCGGGTCGGTGAGGATTTCCTGGTAGCCGGTGAGCGCGGTGTTGAACACCACCTCGCCGACGGTGTGGCCAGGCGCGCCGATCGAATGGCCCACGAAAGTCGTGCCGTCCGAGAGTGCAAGCAGAGCGGGGGGCAGGGCGGGCAGCAAGAAGAACTCCGGTTTCGCGCACCCAGCTCGACGTCCCTTCCCGCCGCGTCAAAGCACGCCCTGCGGGTGAAGTCGGTGGGGAAACCTGTGGGGAGTTTCGCTAGGCTGCGGGTGTGGGCGGGTAAACCTGTGAATTGTAGCCGCGCGGCTCTGCGCGACCCGCGCTCAACCCAGCGCGGCAATGCCGGCGCGGGCGATCTGCGCGTCTTCGGTCGACTTCACGCCACTCACGCCTACCGCGCCCACACATTGGCCATCCACCGTGATCGGTACGCCGCCCTCGAGCATGCCTTCGAGTGAAGGTGCACTGAGGAACGAGACGCGGCCTTGGTTGATCATCTCTTCATACACGCGGCTTTCGCGCCGGCCCACTGCGGCCGTGCGCGCCTTGGCCGGCGCGATCTGCGCCGAGATCGGCGCCGCGCCGTCAAGACGCTGTAGCCACAGCAGGTGGCCACCGTCGTCGACCACCGCAATCGTCACCGCCCACTGGTTCTTGAGCGCCTCGGCCTCGGCCGCGGCAGCGATGCGGCGAGTGTCGTCGAGGGTGAGACAGGGTTTGCTCTTCATCGTGGATCCGGTCACTTTGATGTGCAACGATAGCCCAGCGTCGGCTGGATTCCGCCATGGCCGGCAGGGACATTGCGGTGCGTCGTGCACGCCCTAGAATCGCACTTGTTAAGTTTCTCTTGGAGTTCGTATGAACGAAGTCGTGCAGACCTACCCCAGCCAGGACACCACGCTGGTTGCCGAACGCAATCGCGTCTTGCGCAACACCTATTGGCTGCTCGCGCTTTCGATGATCCCCACCGTGCTGGGTGCCTGGGTCGGCGTGGCCAGCGGCATCGCACGCGCGATGTCACCGGGCATCAGCCTGGTGGTGTTCCTGGTCGGCGCATTCGGCCTGATGTTCGCCATCGAGAAGTTCAAGAATTCCGCCGCCGGCGTGCCCATCTTGCTGGGCTTCACTTTCTTCATGGGGCTGATGTTGTCGCGCCTGGTCGGCACCGTGCTGGGCCTGGCCAACGGCGCAGGGCTCATCATGACGGCCTTCGCCGGCACGGGGCTCATCTTCTTCGGCATGGCCACGCTGTCCTCGGTGATCAAGCGCGACCTCAGCTCGATGGGCAAGTTCCTCTTCATCGGGATGATCATGGTGTTCGTCGCCGGCATCGCCAATGTCTTCCTGCAAAGCAGCGCGCTGATGATCACCATCGCCATGCTGGCCATCGGCATCTTCTCGGCCTTCATCCTGTATGACCTGAAGCGCGTGCAGGACGGCGAGGAGACCAACTACATCACCGCCACGCTGGGCGTGTACCTCAGCCTGTACAACGTGTTCCAGAGCCTGCTGGCGCTGCTGGGCATCTTTGGCGGCGAGCGCGACTGAGCCCGCTCAAGTCGTCGCCAACTCGACGGGGCCTTAGGGCCCCGTTTTCATTGCAGCGCCGTCGTGCCTGCCGCCACCAAAGGGTCGCGCTCGAACACGGCCATGCTCTCGACATGCGCGGTGTGCGGGAACATGTTCACCACGCCCGCATGCGTGCACTGGTAGCCGCCTTGATGCACCAAGAGCCCGGCATCGCGCGCCAGCGTGGCCGGGTTGCAGCTGACGTAGACGATGCGTTGCGGCGGCGTCCAGCCGTCACGCGGCGCCTGGTGCAGGTCGGCCAATGCCTTGGCCAGTGCAAACGCGCCCTCGCGCGGCGGGTCGATCAACCAGCGCTGGGCATGGCCGGTGCCGAGCAGCGTGTCAGCGTCAATCTCGAACAGATTTCGCGCTTCGAATCGCGTGCGCGCCGCCACGCCGTTGCGCACGGCGTTGTCACGCGCACGCTGCACCAGCACCCCGCTGCCTTCAATGCCCAGCACCTCACGCGATAGCGTCGCCAGCGGCAGCGTGAAGTTACCCAGCCCGCAGAACCAGTCGATGACGCGCTCGTGTCGCTGAACGTCAAGCAAGCGCAAGGCGCGGCCGACGAGCACGCGGTTGATGTGCGGATTCACCTGCGTGAAGTCGGTCGGCTTGAAAGGCATGGTGATGCCGAACTCGGGCAGCGTGTACTGCAGTGGCGGGCCGCCCTCATCAAGCAGGTGAACGCTCTCCGGGCCTTTGGGCTGCAGCCACCACTGCAGCCGCAGCGCTTCGTGCGCGGCGGCGAAGTCACGCAGTCGTTGTTGGTCGGCGATCGTCAAGGGCTCAAGGTGGCGCAGCACCAGTGCGACCACACCCTCGCC
>JANLYV010000558.1:0-8742 GCA_031365825.1 Rubrivivax sp.
TGAAGCTCGAAACCATGCTGCTGCTGGGCACAGGGCATTGTTTTCGCGACCATGTGCTCGAGGTCTGCCCCGAGTTCGCACGCTTCGCCAGCAACGCCGAGGGCATACGCAAAAGCTTCGAAGGCTCGTCGCTGGAGACCATCAAGCACATGGTGGCCTCAGGCATGGGGGTGACGGTGGTGCCGCGGCTTTCGGTGCAGCCTGAATTGCAGCCGGCGGTGGCGCTGCTCAAGCACATCCCCTTCACGGCCCCGGCACCCACGCGACGCGTGGTGCTGGCGTGGCGGCGCACGTTCACGCGCTACGAAGCCATCGCGGCGCTGCGCAATGCGGTCTATGCCTGCGGGCTCAAAGGCGTGAAACGGCTGTCCTGAAAGAGTCAGGCTATGGCGTGGTTTTGGCTATTCAATTGGCGATATCGATAGCCTCGCGCTAACCTTGCGGCGAGCTTGACGCCGTCAGGCCACGACGCCCTCGGAAGCCCCGCCATGACCGAACCCCGCCTGACCACCGCCTCCGGCATCCCGGTGGCCGACAACCAGAACAGCCTCAGCGCCGGAGCGCGCGGACCGCTGCTGCTGCAGGACTTCCACCTCATCGAGAAGCTGCAGCACTTCAACCGCGAGCGCATTCCCGAGCGCGTGGTGCATGCCAAAGGCTCGGGCGCCTACGGCACCTTCACCGTCACCCACGATATCGGCAAGTACACCAAGGCCAAGCTGTTCTCGGCCGTGGGCAGGCAGACCGAGACCTTCGTCCGCTTCTACGAAAACGTGAACGCCGCGGGCACCGGTAGCAGCGGCTTCGGTCACGGCGACGGCGGCTGGGCGCTGACGGGCTTGGCCGGCCGCTACGACGGTCGTGGCCAGGAAGACGACTACTCGCAGGCCGGCAACCTGTTTCGTCTATTGCCGCCGCAGGAGCAGCAGAACCTGTTCGACAACATGGCCGGCCCGCTGAGCCAGACCAGCACAGCGATCCAGACGCGCATGCTGGGCCACATCGAGAAGGCCGACCCGGCCTACGCGGCCGGTGTGCGTGCGGCCATCGGCGCACGAAATGCACGCTGACGTGGCGACGCGGCACACTGGCGTCCTGACCGAAGCCAAGAGAGGAATCGAACCATGGGCAAGAGCAAAGTGACCGCAACCAGCGCGCGTGCCGTGCACATCGGCATCAGCGACAAGGACCGCGCGGCCATCGCCGCAGGGCTTTCGCGCCTGCTGGCCGACACCTACACGCTGTACCTCACCACGCACAACTTCCACTGGAACGTGACGGGGCCGATGTTCAACACGCTGCATCAGATGTTCATGCTGCAGTACACCGAGTTGTGGAACGCGGTCGACCCCATCGCCGAGCGCATCCGCTCGCTCGGCCACCCTGCGCCTGGCAGCTATGCGCAGTTCGGCAAGCTGGCATCGATTGCCGATGCGCCGGCCACGCCGCCCAAGGCGTTGGCGATGGTAGCCATCCTGGTCGACGGCCACGAGGCTGTGGCGCGCACGGCGCGGGCGCTGTTCCCGCTGGTGGACAAGGCCGGCGACGAGCCGACTGCCGACTTGCTGACACAGCGCCTGACGGTGCACGAGCAGACGGCGTGGATGTTGCGCAGCCTGCTCGAAGAGTGACGCCGGTACTGCCTCACTCGATGTCGTCGATGTGGCGCGGCCGGTTCGCCTTCAAGAGCTTGGACAAGACGCGGTCGGCGAGCAGCTTGCCGCCGGTCTGGCAGCGGGCGCAGTAGTTGGTCTCGTTGTTGGCGTGGGTGATGCGTTGCACGGCCGAAGCGCACACCGGGCAGGGCTGGCCGAAGCGGCCATGCACGGCCATCTCGGGGCGAAAGGCGGTGACTCTTTCAGGCCAGTCGCCGGCCTCGTCGCGCAGCCGCTTGGTCCACTCGGTGAGCACGTTGCGCGTGGCGTCGAAGAGCCGCTGCACATCAACAAGTGGCAAGTTGCGCGACAGCGCCACCGGCGACAGACGCGCGCGGTGCAGGATCTCGTCCGAGTACGCATTGCCGATGCCGCTGAACAGGCGCGGGTCGGTGAGCGAGCGCTTGAGCGTGTGGTTCTCCAGCCGCAGCCGGGCCTCGAATGCGCTGACATCACTCGTTAGCACGTCGATGCCGCCGGGGTCCATGGCCACCAACGCGGCGCGGTCGGCCAGCAAGTGTATCGACGCGCGGCGGGTGGTACCGCCTTCGGTGAGCACGAGCTGGCCGCCGTCGAATTCGAAGGACGCCAGGGCCAGCTTGCCCGGCAACTTGGCGCTGGGCGCGAGCCAGCGCAAGCGGCCGGCGATCATCAGGTGGATCACCAGCATCGCGCCGGAATCAAGCACCAGCACGATGCGTTTGCCCAGCCGCTCCACGCCCACCAGGTGCTGGCCGTCGACGCTGTCGATCGGCGGCAGCGCCGTGCGCAGCACGAAGGCGTTAAGCAGGCGCACGCGCTGCAGCCTGCGGCCCAACGCTTTGGCCGCCAGGCGCTCGATGTAGACGGTGATGTCGGGCAGCTCGGGCATGGCCGCGCATGGTGGCAGGTTTGTGCGCGTGGCTGGCCTGCGAACTTAGAATCGGCATCGCATCATGTTCACGTTCATGCCCAGCCCCACCCGCAGACACACCAGGACGGCCGTCATGTCGCGCCCTTGGCTGCGCGCCGTGGCTGCATGCTTGGTGGCGGTGCTGCTGGGCGCGCAGATGGCGGTGGCCGCGTATGCCTGCCCGCTGCAGATGGCGGGCGTCGCTGCTGGCGCCAGTCTCGATGTCGGCCTCTCGCAGCCGACGGCGAGCCCATGCGACGCGATGGACATGGCCTCGCCCAACCTCTGCGCCGAACACTGCAAATACGGACAGCAGATTGACCAGGCGCAGGCGGTGCAGCTGCCGATGGCGGTGTTGCCGGCGATGTACAGCTTGCCGCCGCCGCGCGAAGCAGCCGTAGTGGCGCGCCCCGCCGGCGCAAGCCCGGGTGCGCTGGCTTCGGCGTTCCCACCGCACGCCATCCTGCACTGCGTGTTCCGCATCTGATCTTCCAGACGACGCTGCGCTGACGGCCGTCGTGGCCATCTAAAGCCACCGCAGCGACTCAAGCCCGGCACCTGCGTGCCGCCGCCTTGTCTGGAGGATCCATGTCGATATCTCAATCGCCTCACGCGCGCTGTATGCGCCGTCGCTGCGGGTTCGCGCTGGTCTTGTGCGCCGCATTCGCGGCACAAGCGCAAGCGCCGCTGTCTCTCGACCAGGCACTGCGCCTGGCACAGGAACGCTCGATGCAACTCGTGGCCCAGGACGCCGGCGCCAGCGCCGCGCGCGCGATGGCCGTGGCCGCCGCGCAAAGGCCCGACCCGACGTTCAAGGCCGGCCTCAACAGCGTGCCCATCGACGGCCCCGACCGCTACCGGCTGACGCGCGATTCGTTCACCATGCTGAGCTTTGGCGTGAGCCAGGAGCTGACGCGCGACGACAAGCTCAAGGCCCGTGCCGCGCGCTTCGAACGCGACGCCGATGTCGCCGTCGCCAGCCGCGCGCTGGCACTGGCCAACCTGCGGCGCGACACCGCGCTGACCTGGCTCACGCGCCATTACCAGGAGCGCATGCGCGACTTGCTGCGACAGCAGCGCAACGAGACCGCGTTGCAAGTCGAGGCGGCCGAAGCTGCGTACCGCGGCGGCCGCGGCGCGCAGGCCGATGTCTTCGCTGCCCGCACGGCCGTGGCGCAGATCGACGAGCGAGCGCACCAGGCCGACCTGGCCGTTGCCGGCGCCACGACGCGGCTCGCGCGCTGGGTCGGCGTGGTGGCTGAACAGTCCCTGGCCGCGGCGCCCGAAATGAACACCTTGCCCCTGCAAAGCGGCGCGCTGGAGAGTCACGTGGCGCACCACCCGCAGGTGCTGCTGGCGCTGCGCCAGGAGGCCGCCGCGCGCGCGCAGGCCGACATCGCGCAGAGCAACCAGCGCGCCGACTGGAGCGTGGAGCTGAGCTACAGCCAGCGCGGCGCGGCCTACTCGAACATGGCCTCGCTGAACCTGTCGATCCCACTGCAGTGGGACCGCGCGAATCGGCAACAGCGTGAGCTCAGCTCGGCGCTGGCTGTCGTCGAACAAATGCGCGCGCAGACCGAGGAAATCACGCGTGAGCACCTGGCCGACGTGCGCGTGGCGCTGCAACAGTGGCAAGGCAACCGCGAACGGCTAGGCCTGTACGACCGCTCGTTGATTCCCCTGGCCGGCGAACGCACGCAGGCCCACGTGGCGGCCTACCGCAGCGGCGGCGGCACGCTGGCTGCCGTGTTGGAAGCGCGCCGCCTTGATCTCGACGTGCGCATGGAGCGGCTGCGCCTGGAAGCCGAGACCGCGGCGCTGTGGGCTCAACTCGAATACCTGTTCCTGGAGCAAGGCACATGACACGCAAACTGTGGTTGATGGGCGTGGCCGCGGCCGCCGCGATGGCCGCGATGGCCGCGGCAGGTTACGGCCTGTACGCCCTGGGCATGCACCAGGGCATGACCATGGGCGCTATGCCGTTGAACCCAGGCGAGGGCGCCGCCGCGGCAGGCCTGCCGCAGACCATCGCCCAGGGCGAAGAAGCCACACGTCGCCACATCGCCGCCGGCATCAAGGCCGGTGAGCTCGACCCGGCCACGGGCAAGAAGATCCTGTACTACCACGACCCCATGGTGCCGGGGAACAAGTTCGACAAGCCGGCCAAGTCGCCGTTCATGGACATGATGCTGGTGCCGGTGTACGCCGACGGCGACAGTGACGGCAGCAAGGTCACGGTGAGCCCGCGCGTGCAGCAGAACCTGGGCGTGCGTACCACCGCCGTGACCGAAGGCTCGCTCGCGCCGCAAGTTGCCGCGGTAGGCAACATCGCCTGGAACGAGCGCGACCAGGTGGTGGTGCCGGCTCGCGCCAATGCCATCGTGGAGCGACTGTTCGTGCGCGCCATGCTCGACCGCGTCGCCCGTGGCCAGCCACTGGCCGAGCTGTATGTGCCGGAATGGGCCGCGGCACAGGAAGAGTGGTTGTCGCTCAGGCGCATGCAAGGCAGCGAGCTCGCCGTGCTCGTCGACGGCGCGCGCCAGCGTTTGCGCCAGGCTGGCATGAACGAGGCGCAGATCGCGCAGGTGGAAGCCAGCGGCCGCGTCCAGGCGCGCTTCACGCTGGTGGCGCCGATGGCCGGCGTGGTCACCGAACTCATGGCGCGCGAAGGTGCGACGGTGGTGTCGGGTTCGACGTTATTTCGTATCCAGGGCAACGCCACCGTGTGGGCCCAGGCCGAGGTGCCCGAAAGCCAGGTGGCGCTGCTGCCACCCGGTGCCCGAGTGCGCGCCACGAGCCCGGCGTTGCCAGGCACCAGCCTCGAAGGCCGCGTGCAGGCCATCCTGCCCGAACTCAACGCCACCACGCGCACGCTCAAGGCCCGCATCGAGCTGCACAACCCCGGCGCGCGGCTGGTGCCGGGCATGTTCGTGCAGCTGCAGTTCATGGATGCGCGCGCCGCGAAGATGCTGCTGATTCCAACCGAGGCGGTGATCCAGACCGGCCAGCGCACGGTGGTGATGCTGGCCGAAGATGGCGGGCGCTTTCGCCCCGTGGAGGTCGAGACCGGCATCGAGAGCGCCGGCCAGACCGAAGTCCGCCGCGGGCTGCGCGCGGGGCAGAAGGTGGTGGTGTCGTCGCAGTTCCTCATCGACTCCGAAGCCAGCCTCAAGGGTGTGGAAACGCGCGTCGGCGTCGAGCCGGCGGCGTCTGCGGCCTCTGGGAGCAAGCCGTGATTGCCGCGCTCATCCGCTGGTCCCTCGTCAACCGCTTCCTCGTGCTTCTCGCCACGCTGGCGCTCTTCGCCTGGGGCGTGTATGCGCTGCTGCGCACGCCGCTGGACGCGCTGCCCGACCTGTCGGACGTGCAGGTCATCATCCGCACCAGCTACCCCGGCCAGGCGCCGCGCATCGTCGAAAACCAGATCACCTACCCGTTGACGACAACGATGCTGTCGGTACCGGGCGCGAAGACCGTGCGCGGCTATTCGTTCTTCGGCGACAGCTTCGTCTACGTGCTGTTCGACGACGGTACCGATCTGTATTGGGCGCGCTCGCGCGTGCTCGAATACCTGAACCAGGTGCAGGCACGGCTGCCCGCAGGCGCCACCGCCTCGCTCGGCCCCGACGCCACCGGGGTCGGCTGGATCTATCAATACACCTTGATCGACCGCAGCGGCCGTTTGGACGCGGGCCAGTTGCGCGCACTGCAGGACTGGTTCCTGAAGTACGAGCTGAAGACCGTGGCCAACGTCGCCGAGGTCGCCTCGGTGGGTGGCATGGTGCGCCAGTACCAGGTGCTGCTCGACCCCGGCAAGCTCGCCGCCTACGGCATCAGCCACACGCGCGTGGCCGAGGCGATTCGCAAGTCCAACCAGGAGGCCGGCGGCTCGGTGCTCGAGCTCGGCGAGGCCGAGTACGTGGTGCGCGCCACGGGCTACCTCGCCTCGCTCGACGACTTCCGCAAGGTGCCGCTGCTGGCCACCGACGCCGGCGTGTCGGTGCGGCTGGGTGACGTGGCCCGCATCCAGCTTGGGCCCGAGATGCGGCGGGGCATCGGCGAGTTCGACGGAGAAGGCGAAGCCGCCGGCGGCATCATCGTCATGCGCGCCGGCAAGAACGCGCTGGAAACCATTGCGGCGGTGAAGGCCAAGCTCGCGTCGCTGCAAGGCGGCCTGCCCAAGGGCGTCGAGATCGTGCCGGTGTACGACCGCTCGGGGCTGATCGTGCGCGCCGTCGAAAACCTTGGTGTGAAGCTGCTCGAAGAGTTCATCGTCGTCGCGCTGGTGTGCTTCATCTTCCTCTTCCATTTGCGCTCGGCGTTCGTGGCCATCGTCTCGCTGCCACTGGGCATCGTCATGGCCTTCATCGTCATGCACTACCAGGGCGTCAACGCCAACATCATGTCGCTGGGCGGTATCGCGATTGCCATCGGCGCCATGGTCGACGCGGCGGTGGTGATGATCGAGAACGCGCACAAGCATCTCGAACGCTGGGGCCACGAACACCCGGGCGAGAACCTGCAAGGCGAGGCGCGCTGGCGCGTGATCGGCGACGCCGCCACCGAGGTCGGGCCGGCGCTGTTCTTCTCGCTCTTGATCATCACGCTGTCGTTCATCCCGGTGTTCACGCTTGAAGCGCAGGAAGGCCGTTTGTTTGCGCCGCTGGCCTTCACCAAGACCTACGCCATGGCGGCCGCGGCGGGGCTGGCGGTGACGCTCATTCCGGTGCTCATGGGCTACCTCATTCGCGGTCGCATCCCCGACGAGAAACGCAACCCGATCAACCGGCTGCTCAGCGCCGTCTACCGGCCTTTGCTCGACGCCGTGCTGCGCTGGCCGCGGCTCACGCTGGCCCTGGCTGCGCTGATGTTGATCGTTAGCCTGTGGCCGCTGCAGCACATCGGCGGCGAGTTCATGCCGCGCCTGGACGAGGGCGACCTGCTCTACATGCCCTCGGCGCTGCCGGGCCTGAGCGCGGGCAAGGCGGCCGAGCTGCTGCAGCAGACCGACCGGCTGATCAAGACCGTGCCCGAAGTCGCCAGCGTCTACGGCAAGGCCGGCCGCGCCGAGACCGCCACCGACCCGGCGCCGCTGGAAATGTTCGAGACCACGATCCAGTTCAAGCCGCGCAGCCAGTGGCGGCCGGGCATGACGCCGGACCTGCTGGTCGACGAGCTCGACCGCATCGTCAAGGTGCCGGGCCTGGCCAACATCTGGGTGCCGCCGATCCGCAACCGCATCGACATGCTGGCCACCGGCATCAAGAGCCCCGTGGGCGTAAAGGTGGCCGGCGCCGAACTGGCGGTGATCGACCGCATCACGAGCGAGATCGAGCGCGCTTTGAAGGACGTGCCCGGTGTCAGCAGCGCGCTGGCCGAGCGGCTCAGCGGCGGGCGCTACATCGACATCACCATCGACCGCGACGCCGCCGCGCGCTTCGGCATGAACATCGCTGACGTGCAATCGGTGGTCAGCGCGGCGGTGGGTGGTGACAACCTCGGCGGGCCAGGCGGCGAAGTGGTCGATGGCCTGCAGCGCTTTCCCATCAACCTGCGCTACCCGCGCGAGCTGCGCGACTCGCTCGACCAGCTGCGCAGGTTGCCGATCGTCAGCGACAAAGGCGCGCGGCTGGTGCTGGGCGACGTCGCCAGGCTGGCCATCAGCGACGGCCCGCCGATGTTGCGCAGCGAAAACGCGCGCCTGGCGGGCTGGGTCTATGTCGACATCCGCGGCCGCGACCTCAAGTCGGCGGTGCTGGACATGCAGCGCGTCGTCGCCGCGAAGGTGGCGCTGCCGCCGGGCTATTCGATCTCGTGGTCAGGGCAGTTCGAATTTCTGGAGCGCGCCACGGCCAAGCTCAAAGTGGTGCTGCCGTTCACGCTGCTCATCATCTTCGTGCTGCTCTACCTGTGCTTCAAGAGCGTCGGCGAAGCGCTGCTCATCATGGCGACACTGCCTTTTGCGCTGGTGGGTGGCATCTGGCTGCTTTGGCTGCTGGCCTACAACCTCTCGGTCGCCGGCGCGGTGGGCTTCATCGCGCTGGCCGGTGTCTCGGCCGAGTTCGGCGTGATCATGCTGCTGTACCTGAAGCAGGCCTGGCAAGCGCGTGTGGCGCAGGGCAAGACGGGTCACGACGACCTGCTCGACGCCATCCGCGAAGGTGCGGTGCAACGCGTGCGGCCGAAGGCGATGAC
>JANLYV010000583.1:0-8616 GCA_031365825.1 Rubrivivax sp.
CCACCAGCTCGCGCGGCCCATGCCCGCACAGGCAGGCCACCGGCATGCCGTGGATGTTGCCGCTGGGCGTGAGCACGCTGGTATTGAAGTCGGCGTGCGCGTCCAGCCACAGCACACGCAGCTTCTTGCCGGCTTCGCGGCAATGGCGCGCCACGGCGCTGATGCTGCCTATGCCCAGGCAATGGTCACCGCCGAGCAGGATGGGCAGGCGCGCCAGCTGCAGTTCGGCGTAGACGGCTTCGTGCACCGCCTGGTTCCAGGCCACGACTTCGGCGAGATGGCGGTAGCCGTCGACCGGTGGCAGCCAGGGGTTGGCCGGGCCGCCGAGGTTGCCACGGTCGATCACCTCCAGGCCATGGCCTTGCAGGATGGGAATGAGGTGCGCCACGCGCAGGGCTTCGGGGCCCATGCTCGCGCCACGCGCGCCGGCGCCGATGTCGGTGGGCGCGCCGATCAAACTGATGTGTCGGTTCATGGCGCGCGATTGTGCCGGCGCAGCCGGGCTCCCGACAAAGCTGCTTACAGTCGTGAATCACTCTGCACCGACACAAACCATGCCCGCATCAAGCTGGAATGAATGCATCGCCTTCGCCACCGCGCACGAGGTCAACTGGCCGCGCGACCCGCACGCCGAGCCCGGGCCTGGGCAGTCACGCTGGGGCGTGCACCACGAAGACCCGCCGCCCTACAACCGGCTGCGCGGGCCGGTGCATGCGCGTGGGGGCGTCAGCGGCGTGGTCTTGCAGCATGGCGTGGAAGTCGCGGCCTGGGGCGAGCCCGACCGCGCCGACCTGACTTTCAGCGTCGCCAAGACCTACCTCGGCCTGCTCGCCGGCGTGGCCCATGGCCGCGGGCTGCTGCCGGATGTCGACGAGCCGGTGGTGGCGCGGCTGCCCGGCATCGGTTTTGATTCGCCGCATAACGCCCAAGTGACGTGGCGCCAGTTGTTCGAGCAGACCAGCGAATGGGAAGGCACTTGCTTCGGTCTGCCCGACACGGTGGACCGCTGGCGCAAGGTCTCGCACGACCCGCGGCCCGCTGCCGGGCCCAAGGGCGGCGCACGGCCGCTGCAGGCGCCGGGCAGCTACTGGGAATACAACGACGTGCGCATCAACCAGCTGTCACTGGCGCTGCTGCACCTGTTCGGCGCGCCGCTGCCGGAAGTGTTTCGCGACAGCGTGATGCGCCCACTGGGTGCGAGCGAAGGCTGGCGCTGGCTGCACTACGACGATGCGTGGGTCGAGCTGAACGGGCGCCGCATGGCGTCGGTGCCGGGGGGCACGCACTGGGGCGCGGGGGTCTCGATCAGCGCGCGCGACCAGGCCTTGCTCGGCCAATTGCTGCTGAACGACGGCCGCGCCAGTGGGCAGCAGCTCATCCCCGCAAACTGGGCGCAGCGCATGCGCCAGCCCTGCGCACTGGCGCCGTTCTACGGTTGGCTGATGTGGCTGAACACGGACGGCGCCTACTTCTCCGGCGCCTCGGCGCGCAGCAGTTTCATGGTCGGCGCCGGTGGCCACTACATCTGGATCGAGCCCGACTTCGACGCCGTAGTGGTGGTGCGCTGGCTCGACAGCGCGGCCGCGGCAGGCTTCATGCAGCGCGCGACTGCGGCGCTGACAGGCTGAGCTGCGTTACTCTTCGTCGAACTTGCCGCCTAACGGCGCAGGCGTGTCGAAGTTGTAGTACTCGGCCAGCACGCCCCAGGCCTCTTCGGCGGTCTCGACGAATCGAAACAGCTTCAGGTCGACGGCGCCGATCATGCCGGTGTCCACCAGGTGCTGGAAGTCGAGCAGCTTCTCCCAGAACTCGCGGCCGAAAAGCAGGATCGGGCGCTTGCGGCTCTTGCCGTTCTGGATGAGCGTTAGCGTCTCGAACAGCTCGTCGAGCGTGCCGAAGCCGCCGGGGAAACACACCAGGCCGATGCTGCGCATCACGAAGTGCATCTTGCGCAGCGCGAAGTAGTGGAACTGGAAGCACAGCTCGGGCGTGATGTAGGGGTTGGGTGCCTGCTCGTGCGGCAGCACGATGTTCAATCCGATGCTTTTTCCGCCGACGTCGTAGGCACCGCGGTTGCCCGCTTCCATGATGCCCGGGCCACCACCGGTGACGACGAAGATCGGTGTGTCGAGCTGGCGCGAACGCGTGGTGACGATGCTGGCGAAGCGCCGCGCTTCGTCGTAATAACGGCTCATGCGAACGGCGTTCTGGGCGCGTGCGATGGCCTGCGCGTCGTCGGCGGCCTGGGCCTTGGCCAGGGCCGCTGCGGCGACCGCGGGCTCGCTGATGCGCGCACTGCCGAAGACGACGATGGTCGACTCCACGCCTTGCTCTTGCTGCACCAGTTCGGGCTTGAGCAGTTCGAGCTGCATGCGCACCGGGCGCAGGTCGTCGCGCAACAGGAAGTCGGTGTCGGTGAAGGCCAGCCGGTAGGCGCTCGTGGCGCCGGCGTAGCGCCCCAGCGGATGTTCGGCAGCGGCTTCTTCCTGGGCGCTGGGGAAATTGCGGGCGGTGAGGTCGGTGCGAGGTGGCGTCATGCGGCGGGCTTGGAATGGCCGGGATTCGGGGCCGGCGAGCTTACGCCGATCGCGTGCTGCAGACGCTGCAGGTTTTTGCGCGCGGCAGTGTGATGCGGTCCCAGCCCATGCTGCGCGCATCGAGCATCCAAAGTTGCCCGGCCAGCGATGTGCCGGCGCCGGGCTCGAGCGCCACCAGCTTCAAGGCTTCGGCCGCCTGCATGCTGCCGATGATGCCCACCAGCGGCGCGAACACGCCCATCGTGGCGCAGGCCACGTCTTCGGTGGTCGTCTCGGGCGGGAAGACGCAGGCGTAACAAGGTGCCGTGGGATCGCGTGTGTCGTAGACCGAGATCTGCCCGTCGAAGCCGATGGCCGCGCCCGACACCAGCGGTTTGCGATGCGCCACGCAGGCGGCGTTGACGGCCTGGCGCGTGCGGAAGTTGTCGCAGCAGTCGATCACCACGTCGGCTTGCGGCAGGAGCTCATTCAGCAGTTGCGCATCGGCGCGCCGCACGACCGCATGCACCTGCACGTCGGGGTTGATGGCACCGACGGTGTGGCGCACTGACTCGGCCTTGGCCAGGCCCAGGCGCGACAGGTTGTGCGCGATCTGGCGCTGCAGGTTGGTGAGCGCTACATGGTCGTCATCGACGATGGTGAGCTGCCCGACACCGGCCGTGCCCAGGTACAGCGCCACCGGCGAGCCCAGGCCGCCGGCGCCGATGACCAGCATGCGCGCGGCCAGCAGCCGCTGCTGGCCTTCGATGCCGATCTCATCGAGCAGGATGTGGCGCGAGTAGCGCAGCAGTTGGTCATCGGTCATGGGTAGCCCCAGATGGAGAGAAGCCCGCCAGGGTTGGCCTTGGCGGGCTTCGGTGTCAGTGCGCGTTGAATCTTATTGCTTGGTATCGGCCTCGGCCTTGCGCTCGCTCGAAGTCTTGCTCACCAGCACCGGCTTGCCACGCAGCTGGTTCAGCGCCTGCATCAGCGGGAAATCCTCGGCGGTGCCGAACTCGGGCAGCGGCTTGGGTGCTTCGCGCGTCTTGGCGAGTTGCTCTTCGAGCTTGGTGCGTGCTTCTTCGCGGGCCTTTTCGCGCGCCGCGTCCTTCTTCTCGTCGGCGCCTTGCAGGTGTTTTTCGAGATCGGCCTCGCGCATGCGCAGCGCGGCGAAGACGTTGCCGTCGGCGGTCTCGTCCAGCCAGACGTCGGGCACGATGCCCTTGGCCTGGATGCTGCGGCCCGAAGGCGTGTAGTAGCGCGCGGTGGTGATCTTCAGCGCCGTCTCGGCAGAGAGCGGCCGCACCGTCTGTACCGAGCCTTTGCCGAAGGTCTGCGCGCCCATGATGGTGGCGCGCTTGTGGTCTTGCAGTGCGCCGGCGACGATCTCGCTGGCGCTGGCCGAACCTTCGTTGACCAGCACCACCAGCGGGATGGTCTTCAGCGCGGCGGGCAGGCGCTTCAGAGGGTCGCTGCCGCGACGCGCGTAAAACTCGGGCGAGGCCTTGAACGTGGCGCGCGACTCGGCCACCTGGCCGTTGGTGGAGACCACCGCCGCGTCGGCCGGGAGGAACGCGGCCGACAAGGCCACGGCACCGTCGAGCAGGCCGCCGGGGTCGTTGCGCAGGTCGAGTACCAGGCCCCTCAGCGCCGGGTCCTGCTTGTAAAGCTCTTCGATCTTGCGCACGAAGTCTTCGATCGTGCGCTCCTGGAACTGGCTCACCCGCAGCCAGCCATAGCCAGGCTCCACCAGCCGCGCGCGCACGCTTTGCATGCGGATCTCTTCGCGCACGATGGTCACCGGGAAGCTGCGGTTTTCGAGCTTGCGGAAGATCGTCAGGCCGACCTTGGTGTTGGGCTCGCCGCGCATGCGCTTCACGGCCTGGTCGACCGTCATGCCCTTCACCGGGGTGTCGTCGATGCGGGTGATGAGGTCGCCCGGCTTCAGCCCGACGCGGAAGGCAGGCGAGCCTTCAATCGGCGAAACGACCTTGACGACACCGTCTTCCATCGCCATCTCGATGCCGATGCCGATGAACTTGCCGCCCGAGCTTTCGCGGAATTCCTTCCACGATTTCTTGTCGAAATATTGCGAATGTGGGTCCAGCCCCGAGACCATGCCCGAGATGGCGTCGGAGATGAGCTTCTTCTCGTCGACGGACTCGACGTACTCGTTCTTGACGACGCCGAAGACCGCGGCGAGTTGCTGCAACTCTTCCAGCGGCAGGGGTGACAAGGCACTGCGCGCAACCGCCTGCAACTGCATGGTGGTCAGCGCCCCGGCAATCGCGCCGACCATCAGCAGGCCGGTAACTTTCAGCTTGGCACCCATCGTATTCACGCCCCTTCAAAACGGTTGGCCAGTATAGGTCTGGCCGGCGATTGGAGGGGGTGCACGGTCTTTAGTTGCACCCCCGGAATGAATGATTTGCTGCAGCCTCAGCGGCCTTCGCGTGCGAACGTCACGACATGGTCCATCGCGGCGCGGATGCCTATCCATTCGCCCACCGCGTGGTCGTGGTGCGAAGGCACATGAGCCAGCACCTTTTCGCCGCTGGACAGGCGCAGCGTCAGCAGGAACTCCGAGCCGCGGAAGGCCTTGCGTTCGATCTGCGCCTTCACCGGGCTGGCGTCGTCGTGCACGATGTCGTCGGCGCGCAAGAGCACGTCGCACTCGCCGCCGGGGAAGGCAGCGGGCAGGGGGCATTCGCCCATGTCGCTCAACTCACCCAGTGGCGTCTGCACGCGTGGCCCGTCGTCATGCGCCACGATGCGCCCGGGCGCGAACACGCCGTGGCCAATGAACTGCGCGACGAAGCGGCTCGCCGGCCGGTGGTACAGCGTGTAAGCGTCGTCCCACTGTTCCAGCCGGCCTTTGTTCATCACGCCGATGACGTCGCCCAGCGCGAAGGCTTCGAGCTGGTCGTGCGTGACGAAGAGCGCGGTGGTGGCCGATTCTTTCAGGATCACGCGCACCTCTTGCGCCAGGCGCTCGCGCAGGTCGACATCGAGGCTGGAAAAGGGCTCGTCCAGCAACAGCAACTGCGGCTGCGGCGCCAGCGCCCGTGCCAAAGCGATGCGCTGCTGCTGCCCGCCCGAAAGCTGGTGCGGCGCGCGTTTGGCGGCGTGGCCCAGGCCTACCAGGTCGAGCATCTGCTGCACGCGCGTGCTGCGCTCGGTACGCGGCAGGTGGTGCACGCCGAAAGCCACGTTCTGCGCCACGCTCAGGTGCGGGAAGAGTGCGTAGTCCTGGAACACCATGCCGATACGGCGGGTTTCGGGCGCGAGATGGGTGCGGCTTGCGGGCTCTGACAAGGTCCGCCCATCCATCACGATGCGGCCCTCGGCGCAGGGCTCGAGCCCGGCCACGGCGCGCAAGAGCGAGGTCTTGCCACAGCCTGAAGGCCCCACCAGCACGCCGATCTGCCCGCGCGCCAGCGCCAGCGTGGCGCCTTCAACCGCGGCGCGGCCGGTGTGCGATCGGGCGTAGCGCACGGCCACGGATTCGAGGCTCAGGAACATGCGCCGATGATAATCTGCGCATCACGAATGAGGATGGTTCGCATTTGAAGTCAACGTTTGACGCCATGCCAAGCTGATGTTGCGGACCCTGCTCACGGCCCTGTGCCTGTTACTGGCGCTGCCCGTGCTGGGTGTGCTGGGCTCGTGGCTGGCCACCGACGGCGCGGCGCTGGCCTTGCTGCAACACCAGGCGCAGACGGTGCTGCCCGGCTACGTCGGCCAGTCGCTGCTGCTGACGCTGGGTGTGGGCGTCGGCGTGGCCGTACTGGGCGCGGCCACGGCCGCGGCGGTGACGCTCTTCGACTTCCCCGGCCGGCGCTACTTCGAGTGGGTCCTGCTGCTGCCACTGGCGATGCCGGCCTATGTGCTGGCCTACGCCTGGACCGATGCGCTGCAGTTTTCGAGCCCGCTGCACCAGGCATTGCGCCAGGCGCTGGGCGCCACGGGCGCGCTCTGGCCCGATGTGCGCAGCCTGGGCGGTGCGGTGCTGCTCTTCATCCTGTGCCTGTACCCCTATGTCTACCTGCTCACGCGCGCCGCGCTGGGCGAACGCGCGGTGCAGTTGATGGAGGCGGCGCGGCTGCTCGGCGCCGGGTTGCAGCGCCGCGTGCTGGACGTGGCGCTGCCGCTGGCACGGCCGGCCGTCGCCGCCGGCCTGGCGCTGGCGCTGATGGAGACGCTGGCCGACTACGGCGTGGGCTCGTACTTCGGCCTGGCCACCTTCAGCACTGGCATCTACAAAGCCTGGCTGGCCATGAACGACCGCGTGGCCGCGGCGCAGTTGGCGTCGATGCTCTTGCTGGTGGTGGGCCTGCTGCTGCTGGCCGAGCGCAAGGCGCAGCGCCGGCTGCGCTTTGCCAGCAACCGCAGCGGCATGGCGGCGGCCACGACCTCGGCCGAAGCGCGGCCCATCGTCCTGCGCGGCGCGGCAGGTTGGCTGGTCTGTGGGTTGTGTGCCGTGCCGGTGCTGCTGGGCTTCGTGCTGCCGGTGGCCTGGCTCGTGGTCATGCTGTGGCAGGAAGTTCGCCATGCCGAGTTCGGCCTGCCGCTGGCGCGCTTTGCCGGCTGGGCCTGGGCCAGCCTGCGCCTGGCGACGGTGGCCGCCATAGTGGCGACGGCCTTGTCGCTACTGCTCGGCTTCAACTTGCGCCAGCGGACCACCCCGCTGCTGCGCGGTGCGGCGCGTTTGCTGTCGCTGGGCTATGCCGTTCCCGGCGCGGTGATCGCCGTCGGCGTGCTCTTGACTATGGGCTGGCTGCAGGCGCAATTCCCCGGGCTCGCCATTTCAGCGCTGGTCACCGGCACCGCCTTCGGCGTGCTCTACGCCTACGTCGCCCGGTTCAGTGCGGTGGCGCTGCAATCGGTCGAGGCGGGCTACGCCAGGGTGCCGATGTCGATCGACGAATCGGCGCGCATGTTGGGCGGCCGCAGCAAGCGCGTGTTCTTCAAACTGCATCTGCCCTTGCTGCAGCGCTCGGCCATCGCGGCGGCGCTTCTGGTCTTCGTCGACGTCATGAAGGAACTGCCGGCCACGCTGGTGTTGCGGCCCTTCGGCAGCGACACGCTGGCGGTCGTGGCCTACAACTTCGCACGCGACGAGCGGCTGGGCGAAGCGGCACTGCCTTCGTTGGCCATCGTCGTCGTCGGCCTCATTCCGGTGCTGCTGTTGTCGCGGGCAATGCGCACTCCGGCGGCATAAGCGCGTCGCTACGATCAGCTCATGAGCCACAAGACCCTCTTCGGTTTCCATGCCGTCAGCGTGCGGCTGAAGACCGCAGCGCCATCGGTGATCGAGGTCCACGTCGACCCGACCCGGCGCGACGCCCGCATGCGCCAGTTCGTCGCGCGCGCGCACGAGGCCGGCGTGCGCATCCTGGAGAGCGACGACGCGCGGCTCACCGCGATGGCCGGTGGCACGCGCCACCAGGGCGTGGTGGCGCGCGTCAACCCACTGCCGCAGGTTCATTCGCTGGACGAGTTGCTCGACGGCGTCAGCGGCGACCCGCTGCTGCTGGTGCTGGACGGCGTCACCGACCCGCACAACCTGGGCGCCTGCCTGCGCGTGGCCGACGGCGCCGGCGTGCATGCCGTCATCGCGCCGAAAGACCACGCGGTGGGCCTGAACGCCACCGTGGCCAAGGTCGCCAGCGGCGCGGCCGAGACCGTGCCCTACCTGATGGTCACGAACCTGGCACGCACCATGGGTGAATTGAAGGAGCGTTTGATCCACGTCGTCGGCACCGCCGAGGACGCGCCGCACACGGTCTTCGAAGGCCGCTTATCCGGGCCGTTAGCCCTGGTGCTCGGTGCCGAAGGCAGTGGCATGCGCCAGCTCACGCGCAAGAGCTGCGATGAGCTGGTGTCGATACCGATGCGCGGCGCGGTGGAAAGCCTGAACGTCTCGGTGGCGTCGGGCATCTGTCTGTACGAAGCGATGCGGCAGCGGGGGCATCCTGGCTCTGCTCACATCCCCGCATAGTTCGGCCCACCGCCGCCCTCGGGCGTGACCCAGACGATGTTCTGCGTCGGGTCCTTGATGTCGCAGGTCTTGCAGTGCACGCAGTTCTGCGCGTTGATC
>JANLYV010000027.1:0-5017 GCA_031365825.1 Rubrivivax sp.
CGCATCACCACCGATAGCTCGTTAGGCGCGCCACTGGCGGCGGGCTGCACCGAGAGCGAGGCGATGACTGCGCCCAGGTTGTCTTGGGTGTAGCTGCCGAAGAAGCGTGCGTCGTTCGAGGCGGTGATGCCCCAGTCGCCCAGGAAGTGCAGCTTGCGGCAGCGTTCGCTGAGTTCAATGCTGTTGGCCTGAATCGCCACCGAAATGTTGCCGCCGAGCGCGACATCGCTGAAGTTGACCATCGTGGACACCTGTTGTTCGGGGTTGATCGGCGCGCTGCTGCTGCCGGCGATGCAGGCCAGGGCAGGGGCAACGCTGGACGCACAGAGGTTGGCACTCGTGGCGCCGAAGCGCGCGAAGGCCGAGACGGTTTCGCCGGTGCCGGTGCCGCCCGAGCCCGGGCCGCAGCCCGCAACGCAGGCTGCCAGCAGCGCAGCGATGAATGTTCGGGGTATCGAATTCACGGCTTACGACTCCCTGTCGCTGAAGAAATAGACGCCGAAGCGGGCGCGATGGTTCCGCTGTGCCGGCGCGGCTTGCGCGGCGTCGGCATCGAAACGCTTTTGGGCCTGGCCCATGACCGTCTTGAAGGCCTGTTTCCAGGCCAGCACGGCGGCTCTTTGAAGCTGCGCCGCAGACGCCTCGGTGATCTCATCGACATAGACCGACTGTTCGAGGAAATTCGCCTCGCCCTGCAAGTTGGCCGCGGCCGCGGCGAGGTGGTCGTGCAGGTTGTCGGCAAAGAGCCAGGACATCTCTTCGAAGCCCTGGCGCGGC
This sequence comes from Rubrivivax sp., assembly GCA_031365825.1. Lineage (GTDB taxonomy): Bacteria > Pseudomonadota > Gammaproteobacteria > Burkholderiales > Burkholderiaceae_C > Rubrivivax. Next base: position 778 of record JANLYV010000027.1, read on the forward strand.
GCGAAACTGCCGGCCAGCAACGTGACGCCTTGTTCGCTTTCGGTGGCCGCACCCAGGCGTTTGAGCTCGTCGAGCACCGCGCGCGGCCGCACGTCGCTGCTGACGCTGGCCACCAGGCTGTCGAAGCTGTCGGCGTCGCCGCCGCGGGCGAGTGTGCGGCTGCGGCCGCGCGTGCCGCGGAAACGGCTGTCGTGCAGCCAGCGCGTCACCACTTCACTGGCCAGGCTGAGCTGGGCGCGTTCGGCGCTAGGCCCGGCCTTGGCGCTGGCGACTTCGCTGCGCAAGAGCGTGCGCACGTCGCGGCGGTGCACGCCGCTGAGCAGCGTCAAGGCGCTGTCGGTGACGGGCATGGCGCGGCTTCGCAATTCATCCTGTGCCGCTTCAAGAAACACGCGCTTCAGTGCCGCGACGAAGGCCGGGTAGGTCACCCCGTTCGCCAACAACAGTCGCGCCAGCGGCTTGAGCAGGCGCAGCACGCTGTCGAGAACGATCTGTGGGCGGTCCTTCATGCGCTGAAGGGGTCTTGTGGCATGGCCTTGACAGGTCTTGGTTTGACGTGGGATATTGTCCCACACAAGGAAAGCGCAAGCAAGGAGCACACGATGAGTCGCACGATCACTCGGCGGTCGGCGCCGACGGCAAGCAGGCGATGCGCAAACGCCGCAGCGCTGGCGACGCTGATGGCGCTGACGGCCTGCGGCGGGGGTGGCGGCAGCGCACCCAGCGCGCCACCCGCAGCGAACGAGCCGCGTGAGAGCGCATTGGCCGCGTCCAAGCCCGGCGAGCTGATGAGCTACGTGCGCACCAGACTTGCGGCGCGCGAGGCGCAGCGCAGCCTCAACCCCGGCACGGTGTTCATGCCGGCCATCGGCGGTGAAGTCACGATCGCCGGCGCAAGCGCTGCGGCGACCACCGGTGCCACCGGCGTCGAGCGCTCGGGCACCACGGTGCAGGAGCAGGGCGTCGATGAAGACGACACGCTCAAGACCGACGGCGCGGTGTTCTACACGCTGAGCGCCATGCCCGAACTCTTCGCCGGCAAGCCTGCCGCGACGCTGGCGACCTACCGTCGCCGTGCCGATGGCGGCGTCGACACGGCGGGCAGCGTGCCGACCATCGTCGAAGCCGAAGCCGCTGCCATGGTGCGGGGCATGCTGCTGGCTGCTGCAGCGCAACGCGTGGCGGTGCTGGGCGAGAGCCAGCAGTACCTGCCGTACGACTTCTGCCAGGGCGCGCCGGTGTGCATCCAGCCTTTGCTGCCCATCGTGCCGCAGTACCAGAAGCCCGCCGTGCATCTCGACTTGCTCAACGTCAGCAACGCCGCCGCACCGGTGCTGGCCGAGCGCGTGCGCATCGACGGCCGCCTCATCGGCGCGCGCCAGATCGGCAACGTGCTCTACCTGGTGACGCAGCACACGCCGCAACTCGCCATCGAAGCCTTGCCGGCCACGGCCACAGTGGCCGAGCGCGACGCCATGCTGGCGCGGCTGACGGCCGCCGAGGTGCTGCCCACCATCCGTATCGGCAGTGCCGCGGCCGTGCCTTTGGTGAACGACACCGACTGCTACGTGCAGGCGAAGAACGCCGCGCTCGGCATCGACATCACCTCCATCACCGCTATCGATCTGAGCTTCGGCACCAGCAGCCGCACCAGCCGCTGCTTCGCCGGCGGCAGCGAGGCGCTGTACATGTCGACCAACAGCCTGTACCTGGCGACCACGCGCAGCAGCTACACGGTGCAATCGATGATTCGTTTTCCGGCGGCGATGAGCACCGACATCCACAAGTTCTCGCTCTCGGGGTTGACGGTCAACTACCGTGGCTCGGGCGAAGTGCCGGGCCACCTCGGCTGGGACCCGCAGCGCAAGTCGTACCGCATGAGCGAGTTCAACGGTGACCTGCGCGTGTTGAGCTTTACCGGTGAAGTCGGCTGGGCACAGCTCACCGATGCCGGCGCGGCCGTTGCGCCGCCACCGTCGCCCGCCACCTTGAGCGTGCTGCGCGAACGTGCCAGCGACCAGAGCCTGCAGGTGGTGGGCCAGCTACCCAATACGAACCGGCCCGCAGCCATCGGCAAGACGGGTGAGCAGGTCTATGCCGTGCGCTTTGCCGGCAACCGCGCGTACGTGGTGACGTTCCGCCGCATCGACCCGTTGTATGTGCTGGATCTTTCAGACCCTGCCGACCCGCGCACGGTGGGTGCGCTCGAGACCGCGGGCTTCTCGGACTACCTGTTCCCGCTGCCCAACAACCTGCTGCTGGGAGTGGGCAAAGACGCCGATGCGCGTGGTGTGGCCGCGGGCGTGAAGGTGGCGCTTTACGATGTGGCTAACGCCGCCGCGCCACGGGAGCTGGCCAGTCGCACTTTTGGCGTGGCCGGCAGCAGCAGCGGCCTGGACGAGTCACGCCACGGCATCAACCTCTTCAACCGCGGCTCGGTGACGCGCGTGGCGTTGCCGCTGCGCCTGGCCAGCGCGGCAGGCGCGCTCGGCGCGCGTGGCCTGCAGAAGTTCGAAGTCGACACCAGCGCCCGGACGCTGGCTGTGAAGGCCTTGTTGCCGGCGCCCGCCGTCAGCTCGTATTGGCAACTGGGCAGCGACCGCAGCGTGCAGGTCGAGGACAAGCTTTATTACCTGAGCGGCGCGAGCCTCAGCGCTTCGGACTGGTAGCGCCGACAGCGTTCAGCCATGAAGTCAGAAAGGAATCTTGCCCGTCCAAATATCTTTGTACATGACCCAGTCGCCCATGAAGCTGAAACCCGGACGCTTGAAGCTGGCCGGCTTGTTCTTCTCGAAAACGAAGTGCCCGACCCAGGCAAAACCGTAGCCGCTCAACAGGCCGTACAGCAGGTATTGCGGGCGGCCGGTGTAGATCAGCATGGCCAGGCACACCAAGGCCAATGTCGAGCCCACGAAGTGCAGGCGGCGGCAGGTGCGGTGGGTGTGTTCGCCCAGGTAGAACGGGTAGAACTCGGCGAAGGTCTTGAAGCTGCGCGGGTCGGTGGCGGTGGTGTTGTCGGTGGTGCTGCTCGGGTGCATGCATGTCTCCTTCAGTGCAAAGCCTGGCGCAGTGCCTGCAGCACGGCGTCGGGCGCTTCGGCCAGCAGGTGGTGGCCGCTGTCGACCATCACCACGCGGGCCTTGAGGGCTGCGCCGATATCGCGCGCGGCCTTGGGCAAGGTCATCTGGTCTTGCTTGCCCAGGATCATCGTCGTCGCGCAGATCACGCGCGCGGCGGCTTCGGTGCCTGCGGCGTAACGGTTGCAGACCTCGAAGTCGTGGGCGAAAAGGTTGGCGGCGGACGAACCGGCCTGCACGCGCCGCATCAGCGCCATGTTGCCGCCGTGCAGCCAGTTGCCCGGGGCGGGGAAGCCGGGTTTGCTGGCATGGCTGGCCACCGACCAGGCATTGACCATGGCCATGGCGCGCTCGGGCGCCTCGCGCGCCGTCGTCAGCAGCGCGTCGCTAACTTTCATCGGGTAGGCACTGGCTATCATCACCAGATGCGTGGTGCGTTGCGGTGCGCGCGCCGCGGCTTCGAGGGCGATGAGCGAGCCCATGCTGTGGCCGACGAGTGCGGCGCGCGTCACGCCGGTGGCATCCAGCAGCGCCAGCACCCAGTCGGCCAGGGCTTCGACGCTGGGCAAGAGTGGCCCCTCGCTGCGCAGATGGCCGGGCAGGTCGACGGCCAGCACGCTATGTCGGTGATGGGCGAACCAGCGTGCCAAAAGCGTCCAGCCACTGTGATCGTGGCTCGCGCCGTGGATGAAGATCACGCAAGGCAGCGCGGCATCGAAGGGCTTGCCGCCGGTGTAGGCGTAAGCCGTTCGGCCATCCACATCGAGCTTCATGCCGCCTTCTCCGCCGCCTTCAGCGCGCGCTTCAAATCGTCGATCAAGTCATCCGCATCTTCGAGGCCGATCGACAAGCGGATCGTGCCCGGCGTGATGCCGGCGCTGGCCAGCGCGTCGTCGTTCATGCGGAAGTGCGTCGTCGATGCGGGGTGGATGACCAGCGAGCGGCAGTCGCCGACGTTGGCCAGGTGGCTGAAGATCTTCAGCGCTTCGACGAAGGCTTGGCCCTGTGCGCGCGAGCCTTTGAGGTCGAAACTGAACACCGCGCCGCAGCCTTTGGGCAACAGGCGCTTGGCGAGCTGGTAACTCGGGTGGCCTTCGAGCTCGGGGTAGCCGACCTTGGCCACCATCGGATGTGCCGCGAGGAAGGCCACCACCTTGCGCGTG
>JANLYV010000066.1:0-18522 GCA_031365825.1 Rubrivivax sp.
GTCGAGCTCGGGGCCGGGCGTGAACTCTTCGTCGTCGATGGAGAGGATGAAGGCGCTGGCGCGACTTTGCTGCTGCGCGAACTGCGACAGGTCGCCGTAGCTGGTATTGCCCAGCACCTCGAAGCCTTCTTTTTCGATCGCCTGGGCCAGCGCGCGGATGCCCAGGCCCGAGGTGTTTTCACTGCGGAAGTCTTCGTCGATGATGACCACGGGGAAGCTGAAACGCATCATGGCTCGGCGAGCCTCCTGGGTTGGGCGGGCTAAGGAAAGAGCGCGCAGTGTAGGGGTGTGATCGGCCCTTGGCATGTCGCTACACTGCCCTGGGTCTGATGCAGCCCTTGCTGTGATGTGGAGACAACAATGGACTGGAACGACGCGACGCTGTGGTGGCTTGCAGCCGGCGCACTGGTGGCACTGGAGCTGGCCACAGGCACCTTCTACCTCTTGATGCTGGCGCTTGGCGCGGCAGCCGGTGCGCTGGCCGCGCACGCCGGTTTGACCGGCATCACGCAAGCGGTGACGGCGGCGGTGGTGGGTGTGGCGGCCACCATGATCTGGCATCTGCGGCGCGCGCGTGGGCCCAAGCCGGCAGCGGCCGATGCCAACCGTGATGTCAACCTGGACATCGGCGAATCAGTGCAAGTGGCGCAATGGAATGCCGACGGTTCGGCCCGCGCCCACTACCGTGGCGCCGAATGGTCGGTGCGCTTCGCCGGCAGTGGCACGCCTGTGCCCGGTGCCTTCGTCATCGTCGCGCTGCACGGCAGCGAGTTGCGTGTGGCGCCGGCCGGCGCATCGCGCTGAACCCATCCCCCGCACCTGAAAGACTCGCATGGAAATCGCCCTTATCCTGGTCATCGTCGCCGTCATCTTCATCGTGCGCACGCTGAAGATCGTGCCCCAGCAACACGCCTGGGTGGTCGAGCGACTGGGCAAATACGACCGCACGCTCACACCGGGGCTGAGCTTCGTGATCCCCTTCATCGACCGCGTGGCCTACAAACACTCGCTGAAGGAAGTGCCGCTGGATGTGCCCAGCCAGGTGTGCATCACCAAGGACAACACGCAGCTGCAGGTCGACGGCATCCTCTACTTCCAGGTGACCGACCCGATGCGCGCGAGCTACGGCTCGTCGAACTACATCGTGGCCATCACGCAGCTGGCGCAGACCACGCTGCGCAGCGTCATCGGCAAGATGGAGCTGGACAAGACGTTCGAGGAGCGCAACGCCATCAACGGCTCGGTGGTGAATTCGCTGGATGAGGCGGCGCTGAACTGGGGCGTGAAGGTGCTGCGCTATGAGATCAAGGACCTGACGCCGCCGGCCGAGATCCTGCGCAGCATGCAGGCGCAGATCACGGCCGAGCGCGAAAAGCGCGCGCTCATCGCCGCGTCTGAAGGCCGCCGGCAAGAGCAGATCAACATCGCCACCGGCCAGCGCGAAGCCTCGATCGCGCGCAGCGAAGGCGAGAAGCAGGCCGAGATCAACAAGGCACAAGGCGAGGCCACGGCCATCATCGCCGTGGCCGAGGCGACGGCCGATGCCATCCGCAAGGTCGCCGCGGCCATCCGCGAACCCGGTGGTGAACAGGCGGTGCAGTTGAAGGTGGCCGAGAGGGCGATCGAGGCTTACGGCCATCTGGCCAAGACCAACAACACCATGATCGTTCCCGGCCATATGGGCGAGGTGGCGGGACTCATCGGCACGGCAATGACGCTGCTCAAGGGCGGCAACCTGGTCACGCCCGGCGCGGCGGTGAAATGAAATTGCGCCTGTGACGGCCGCCGCCCTCAACGTCCTGGGCACGCCCCTGGTGGCCTGCTCTTTCGACCCGCTCACCGGCTGGTACCGCGACGGTTGCTGCCATACCGACGGCCTCGACCAGGGCAGCCATGTCATCTGCGCGAAGATGACAGTGGGATTCCTTAACTTCCAAATGGAGCGGGGCAACGACCTCATCACGGCGCGGCCTGAACAGCGTTTTGCCGGCCTCAAACCCGGCGACCGCTGGTGCGTGTGCGCGCTGCGCTGGCGTGAAGCGTACGAGGCCGGCTGCGCACCGCCGGTGGTGCTGGAATGCACGCATATGAAGGCGCTGGAATACGTGCTGCTCGAGTGGCTGCGCGCCAAGTCGGTGAATACCGTGAACTAGAATTGCCGCCGCGCTGGATCGCATCCGCGCCCGCACTGGAGGGATGGATGAGCGGTTTAAGTCGCACGCCTGGAAAGCGTGTGGGGGTTAACAGCCCCCCGCGGGTTCGAATCCCGCTCCCTCCGCCAGGAAACTCATTCTCGTTGAGCGGCACAGTCGGCGCAATCGAGCCGGCGCGCGTAGCGGCCTACCGTCCGAGCCCAACTCGCGCAGATGGGCAAGGCAGCCACGCTGGACAACGCTGCGCAGCGGATGGAACATGCCAGGAACAAGGCCGGCTCTGGAACTGGAGTTGAACGATGGCAACCTTCAAGACACGCGAAGAGATCGAGGCAGCGGTCGCCTCCGAGTTGCGCGCGGCATTGAGGGCTGCCACCAGCAAGGTCATCGAGGTCAAGCACTTCATCGGCCCTCGTATTGACTTCTACACGACTGGTGACGTCGACAAGGCTCTGGTCAAGGAGATGGGACTTCGACTCACAAAGATTTCCCTTGGCCGCAGCGGCAACTGGACGTACGTCACTGGGGTGGGAGCGGATACCTTCCGCAATACCTGCTACAAAAGTGCCGGGCTCAGATTGAATGTGCGCGAGGTCGATGACGTACAAGCCGCGATACGAGCCAACCCGGACGATTGACGGCTCGCCGGCTACAGGCAGTGGCCAGCGCCTGAAGCGCGCCGCAGGCGTCAGCGTCGCGGCAGTCGCCGGCGCCACCAGCGCCGTATCAACCACAGTGCGGGAATCAATGCCGGCAGCAGCGCGTGGCGCAGCACCAGCGCGCGCTCGACCCAGCCAGCCGTGCGCACCAAAGGCGCGGCCGCAAGTGCCAGGTGTTGCCGCTGCAAGGCGCCGCGCGTCTGCAAGGCGCGTAGCCGCGCTTCCAGTTGCTGCTCGCGCGTGCCGGGCATGATGCGGGCCTTCAGCGACGCTCGGTCAAACCGTGCCGCAAGGCTTCACCATCGCGGCGCAACTCGGCCACGGTGGCGGCCAGGAAAGCCGGCTTGCGCCGCGCCTGGCGACGCCACGCCAGGCCGCAGGCAATGGCGCCGCCGAGGTAGGCGGTGGTGATCAGGCCGATGGCCAGCAGCCGGTGTTCGTCCCAGAACACCACCACCAGCCACAGCGTGACCATGATGCTGCCCATGCCCAGCAGAAAGAGGCACAGTGCCGCCAGCACGAGCAGGCGCGACAGGTGCAGCCGCTGTTGTTCGAGTTCGGTGCTGGCCACCTGCAAACGCGTCTGGCCGATGTCCAGCAGCGCGGCCAGCACCTCGCGTGCGGAGTTGAGCAGTCCGGGTGTCATGGTTGAAGCGGGTGGTGTCAGTGCATAAACCGCGTTAGCGGCGTGCGATCAACATGCCGACGAGCGCACCCACACCTGCGGCGATGGCCATCGCCACGTAGGGATGTTCGTGAACTGCTGCGTCGGTGGCGCGCGCGGCGGCCCTGGCGTTTTCCACGGCACGCAACTCCAGGTCTTCGAGTTCGATCTTGGCAAAGCGCACTTGCTGCTCGAAGCGTTCGCGTGCTGCCGCGAACTGCTCGCCGCCGGCTTCGTGCACGGACTTCAACAGCGCTTCGGCCTCATCGACCATGCGCTTCAGGCTTGACGTGAGTGCGTCTCGGCCGTCAGGTTCGGCGGCGGTGCTGGGGCTGGTTTCCATGTGGATGTCCTTTCGGTGGCGGTGGCGCTTTATATCGAGAGTATGGCGGCGCTGCGCTCACGCCAAGGCCGGCTGCAGCGGCAGCTTCATGCTCAGCGTACCGCTGCCGTCGGCCGGGTCAAACACGGCGAAACCCAGGTGCCGTGCCAGCGCCAGCATGCCGCTGTTTTCAGCCAGCACGGTGGCCACGATGGCCTGCGTGCCGCGTGCGCGCTGGTAACTGATGAGCTTGTGCATGAGTCGGGCACCCAGGCCCGCGCCTTTGAGCTCGGAGCGCACCAGGATGCCGAACTCAGCTTCGAGGTTGTCGGGGTCGCAGATGGCACGCACCACGGCCAGGGTCTGCTCCTGCCCTTGTTCGTCGGCCGCACTGGCTATGAAGGCCATTTCGCGCTCGTAGTCGATCTGCGTCAGCCGCGCCAGCTCGGCGCGCTCGATGCTGCGCCGGCTGTAGAAGATGCGCATGCGGATGTCGGCCGGGTCGATGGCTTCGAGGAAGGCCAGGTGCCGTGCTTCGTCGTCGGGGCGGATCGGGCGCAGCGTGACGACGCGGTCACGCCAGCTGAAGGTCTCGACCAGCTCGCTCGGGTAAGGGCGTATCGCGAAGTGCTGCGCACCCGCCGGCGCCGCGGCGCTGACGCGCACGCGGGCGTCGAGCGCGACCACGCCTTGCGCGTCGGCGAGCAAGGGGTTGATGTCGATCTCGGCGATGCGCGGCTCCAGCGCGAGCAAAGTCGAGATGGCGATCAGCACCGCGATCACGCCGGCCATGTCGGCCGCGGGCACGTCACGCCAGCCGGCCAGCAAGCGAGCGACGCGGGTGCGTGCAATCAAGGCCCGCGCCAGCGGCTCGTTCAGCGGCGGCAGGGCCAGCGCACGATCGGCCATGACTTCGACCGCCGTGCCGCCCTGCCCGAACAGCAGCACCGGGCCGAACAGCGGGTCGACACTGGCGCCGACGATCAGCTCGAGCGCCTGCGGCCGGCGCACCATCGCCTGCACCGTGAAGCCCGTGATCGTCGCGTCGGGCCGCAGATGCGCCACGCGCCGCTTCATCGCCAGCGCGGCACGGCGCACGGCACCCGCGTCTTCCAGGTTCAGGGCGACGCCGCCGACATCGCTCTTGTGCGTGATCTGCGGCGAGAGGATCTTCAGCACCACCGGGAAGCCGATCTCGGCCGCCGCCTTCACCGCGGCCGGCGCCGTGGCACGCACCACGCGCAGCGCTGCCACCGGCACGCCCAAGGCGGCGAGCAGCGCCTTGGCCTCGGGCTCGCCCAGCCATTCCCGACCGTCAGCAAGCGCGCGGTCGACGATGCCGCGCACCGCGTCCAGGCCCGGCTGCAGTGCCGCTATGCCCGCCACCAGCGGCTGCGCCGCCGGCGCTTCCATCAGCAATTCCTGGTTGCGGCGGTAGGTGACCAACTGCGAAAAAGCGCGTACAGCGTCTTCGGGGGTCTCGAAGCCCGGAATGCCCGAGGTGCGGAAGATCTGCCGCGCTTCCTGCACCGAGCGCTCGCCCAGCCAGGCACTGAGCACGCGCCCGGGCGTGGCCTGCAGCACCGGCACCAAGGCGGTGGCGATCTGCGCGCTGGGCACGATGGCGGTCGGCGCATGCATGAAGAGCAAGGTGCCGCTGGCAGGCTCGGCCAGCAATGCCCTGAGCGTATGCACATAACGTTCAACCGGAGCGTCGCCAATGATGTCCACCGGGTTGGCGTGGCTCCAGTGCGCAGGGAGCACGGCATCCAGCGCTGCCTGCATCGAAACACCCAACGGCGCGAGCTCGATGCCGGCCGCCGCCGCCGCATCGGCCGCCAGCACGCCAGCGCCGCCGCCGTTGGTGACGATGGTGAGGCGCTGCATGTCGTCGGACGCCGCGCCTTGGCGCAAGGCGCGAAAGTGCGACAGCGTCTCGGCGCCGATGAAGAGCTCTTGCAGCGTGTCCACGCGCAGCATGCCGGCACGGCGGATGGCGGCGTCGTAGACCGCGTCCGAACCGGCCAGCGCACCGGTGTGCGACGTGGCCGCGAGCTGCCCCAGCGCCGAGCGCCCGGCGCGCACCACCAGCACCGGCTTGTTGCGCGCCGCCGCGCGCGCCGCCGACATGAACTTGCGCGCTGCCTGCCGGCCCGGCGCAACCGACTGAATGGACTCGATGTAGAGCAGGATCGAGCGCGTGCGAGAGTCGCTGGCTAGCCAGTCGAGCATGTCGCCGAAGTCGACATCGGCCTGTTCGCCCAGCGACACCACGCGTGAAAAACCGATGCCGCGGCCGTTGGCCCAGTCGAGCATGGCCGTCACCACCGCGCCCGATTGCGAGACCAGCGCCAGTTCCCCGGCCAGCGCGCCGGCGTGCGCAAAGCTCGCGTTCAGCCGCGCATGCGGCGCCAGCAGGCCCAGGCAATTCGGGCCGAGGATGCGCACCAGATGTTTGCGCGCGGCGTCGAGCATGGCCTGCTTCTGCGCGGCATCCAACCCGGCGCTGAAGACGATGGCCGCGCGTGTGCCGCGTGCGCCGAGCTGCTCGATGATCGACGGCAGCGTGGCCGCAGGTGTGCACACCAGCGCCAGGTCGGGTGCCCGCGGCAGGCTGTTGATGTCGGCATAGACCGGCTCGCCGGCGAGGTCACGATGCTTCGGGTTGACCGCCCAGCGTGCGCCGGCAAAGCCCGCTTCACGCAGGTTGTGCCAGACCGTGGCGCCGACACTGCCCACGCGCGCAGTGGCACCGATGACGGCCACGGTGGCCGGGTCGAACAGCGAGTCGAGATAGCGAATGCTCATGGTGGCGCACCGGCGTGGCCATGGGGATGAAGGCCCAAGGCTCAGCCCACAAACGGGATGAAGTCAAAGCCCAGTTGCGCCTGGCCGATGAGGTCGACATGGGCCAGGTTCAAGGCATGGTCAGCGGCGAACGCCGTCAACGACGCCTGCGTGAACGCGCCGCCGGTGATGAGCGCGACAAAGCTGTTCGTCGTGGTCATATCGGGCACGCTGCCGACCACGTTCGTGTAGAGCAGCGTCACCACCTCGGCGTTGCTCGGCGCGGCACCGAGCCTGGCGTGCAAGGCCAGGTCGGCGACCGCAAGGTAGCTGCTGCCGCCGTCGAAGTAACTCATGCCGATGCCGATGTAGGTCGGGTTGTGGATGAACGCGCTGCCGAACACGGCCGAGAGCAACTTCACCGACTGCGCCGCCGCGCCGTCGGCGATGAACTCGGAGCTCAGGTCATTGAAGCGTGCACGTTCGATGCCTGTTAGCACGTCGGCGCCATCGGGCCCGCTGACCGTGGCCGCCGCAGCGCCGACGCTGAAGGCGGCACGTACGCCGTGGAAGACGGCAGTGTCCAGGCCGGCGCCACCATTGAGCTGGTCGTCGCCCGCAGCGCCGTCGAGCACGTCGTTACCGGCACCGGCATCGATGCGGTCGCGGCCGGCGCTCCCCACCAGGGTGTCGGCGCCCGCGGTGCCGGTGATGACGTTGAACGTGGGTGGCACCACCGTACCGGTGGCGTGCGCGAAGTTCGTCGGCGTGTTCACGCTGGTGGTTTGACTGCTGGACAGCGAGAGCACGCCGTCGGTCGGCAGCGTGGTGTAGCTGAGCGTGTTCACGCCGGCGAAATTCACCACGCCACCACCCACGGTGAAGAGAAAGTTCGCCGGCACGATGTAGTCGGGCGTCACGATGCCGAGGTTGGCGAAGGCCTGCGTGGCGATCAGCACCGTGGTGTTGCTGGTGTTGGTGTTGGGCAGGTCCTTGTCGAAGTCGAAGCGATGCACCACGCTGCCTTGGGTGACGCTGATGTCATGCCCGCGCCAGAACGATTGGCCACCGATGGGGCCGTTGATCAGCTCGATGAACTGGATCGAGCCGTCAGCGTTGGAATAGATCTCGTTGATCCGGTAGGTGTGGAACGACATGCGACCTCCTTGGTTTTGCCGGGAATTTGCGTTGACAGCTGGCTACGGCAAGGCCTTGTCGGCGGCAGCGGCGGCGTAGAGCGCCTGGTAGTCCTTGGCCGGCCCGGCCCACGACAGGCGGCGCGCCATGGCCGTGGCCATCATGCGCGCCCAGGCCGTGCTCTGGCGCCGCAGCGCCAGCGCAGCCTCCACGCCGCGCTGCAGCGCCGCGGGCGTGGCGGCATCGAAGACGAAGCCGGTGGCCGTGCCGCCCTGCAGCGCCGCGGGGCTGGCGTCGACCACGGTGTCGGCCAGCCCACCGACGCGGCGCACGATGGGCAGGGTGCCGTAACGCAGGCCGTACATCTGCGTCAGGCCGCAGGGCTCGAAGCGCGATGGCACGGCGATGACGTCGGCGCCGGCGATGAGCCGGTGTGCGCGTGCTTCGTCGTAGCCCACGACCACGCGCACGCGGCCCGGGTGCGTGGCCTGCGCCAGCAGCAAGGTGGCTTCGAGTGCGGCGTCGCCCTGCCCCTGAATGGCGAACTGCACGCCGCTGTGCACCAGCGCCGGCAGTGCCGCGAGCATCAGGTCCAGCCCCTTCTGCGCGGTGATGCGGCTGACGATGGTGAGCAGCAGCGCGTCTTCATCCACGTCGAGCCCGAGTTCGGATTGCAGCGCGCGCCGGCACTCGCGCTTGCCCTGCAGCCGCTCGGCGTCATAACGCGCAGCGATAGCGGGGTCGGTGGCGGGGTTCCACTGCTCTTCGTCGATGCCGTTCAAGATGCCGCTGAGCTGCCCGGCACGCGCACGCAGCACGCCGTCAAGGCCGCATCCGAAGGCATGCGTGGTGATCTCGCGTGCGTAGCTCGGGCTCACCGTGGTGATGCGGTCGGCAAACTTCAGCCCGGCTTTCATGAAGCTCATCTGGCCGTGGTATTCCAGCCCGGCCGGCGACATCAGTCGCGAGGGCAAGGCCAGCAGCGGCGCATCGGTGATGGGGAAGAGGCCCTGGAAGGCCAGGTTGTGCACCGTGAACACCGAGGCCGCCGCACTCGCGCCGCGCTCGGCCATGTAGGCGCAGGCCATCGCCGCGTGCCAGTCGTGCGCGTGCACCACCTGCGGCTGCCAGTGGGGATCGGCGTCACCGCCGGCCAGGTGTGCGGCCAGCCAGCCCAGCAGGGCAAAGCGCTGCGCGTTGTCGGGCCACTCCTTGCCGTCCACGTCCTGGTAGGGGCCGCCGCGGCGGTTGAAGAGGTAGGGTGCGTCAACGACGTAGACCTGCAGGTCGGTGACGGGCAGGCGTGCCAACAACAAGCGCACGCGCAATGCGCCGAAGCAGGGGCCAATGTCGAGCAACTTGCGCACCTGGTGCACGCCATCCATCACCGCCGGGTAGCCCGGCAGCGCCAGGCGCACGTCGACCCCGTCGCGCGCCAGCGCCAACGGCAGCGCGGCCACCACATCAGCCAGGCCGCCGGTCTTCACCAGCGGGAAGATTTCGGCGGCGACGTGCAGCACCTTCATGGCCGCACCTTCGTGTCAGGACCCGCACAAGGGCAGCCCATGTCAGTGCGCGCCGGGCCGCCCCAAGCGCACTGAAGCCCCCTTGGGGGGCAGCGAACGAAGTGAGCGTGGGGGTTTCATCTCAAGCCTTGCGCTCCAGGGCTTGCAGCATGTCGCGCGTGACCAGCGTGATGCCGCTCGCGGTGCGGTGAAAGCGTGCGGCGTCGGCCTCGGCATCGTCACCGATGACCATGCCGTCGGGGATGATGCAGTCGCGGTCAACCACGGTGCGTGTGAGCCGCGCGCCGCGGCCCACCTGCACGCCGGGCAGCAACACCGACCAGTTGACGCTGGCAAACGAGTGCACGCGCACCAGCGAAAACAGCACTGTGCGAAAGACCGAACCCGAGACGATGCAGCCGCCCGACACCAGCGACTCGATCGCCAGGCCGCGCCGGTCGTTCTGGTTGTGCACGAACTTGGCCGGCGGCAGCTGCGGCTGGTAGGTCCAGATCGGCCAGCGTTTGTCATACAGGTTCAGCAGCGGCTCGGTGGCGGTGAGGTCGATGTTGGCGTCCCAGTAGGCGTCGATGGTGCCGACGTCGCGCCAGTACGGCTCCTGGCCTTCGTTCGTGCCGACGCAGCTGAGCGAAAACGGGTGCGCCACCGCCACGCCGTCGCGCACCATCTTCGGAATGATGTCCTTGCCGAAGTCGTGGCTCGACGCCGGGTCGGCCATGTCCAGGTGCAGCTCGGCGAAGAGGCGCTTGGCGTTGAAGATGTAGATGCCCATGCTCGCCAGCGCCGTCTCCGGCTTGCCCGGCATGGCCGGTGGATCCTTGGGCTTTTCGACGAAGTCCTTGATGCGCCGCTGCTCGTCGATGGCCATCACTCCGAAAGCCACGGCCTCGCTGCGTGGTACTTCGATGCAGCCCACCGTGCACTCGCTGCCCAGCGTCTTCGCCAGCGCCACATGGTCGGCCAGCATCAGCGCGTAATTCATCTTGTAGATGTGGTCGCCGGCCAGCACGACCACGTATTCGGCGTCGTACGACTCCAGGATGTCCTCGTTCTGGAACACCGCATCGGCCGTGCCGCGGTACCACGACTGCTCGTCCATGCGCTGCTGCGCGGGCAAGAGGTCGACGAACTCGTTCATCTCGCTTTTGAGGAAAGCCCAGCCGCGTTGCAGATGCCGCAGCAGGCTGTGGCTCTTGTATTGGGTGATGACGCCGATGCGCCGGATGCCAGAGTTGAGGCAGTTCGACAAGGCGAAATCGATGATGCGGAACTTGCCGCCGAAGTACACCGCCGGCTTGGCGCGGCTGTCGGTCAGGTTCATCAGGCGGCTGCCACGGCCACCGGCCAGCACCAGGGCCACGGCACGCCGTGGAAGTTCAAGACCTTGCGCCAGTTCGACCGGTTTCATGGGGTCTCCGTTCTTTTCGGTTTGATCGAAATTACATCAATAGCAAGCCACTCATCATTCCAATGGAGCGCACAGCCTGCATGCAGCACCAGACATGAGTCTCTCAATGTTCGTCTGCCTTCGTCGAATTTGATGTAGTCATACTACGGACGCTTTCCCAACACTCGGTTGACGTCGCGAGAACGCGTGACAGACACTCTGCAGCGTCGCCTCCATCGCCGTCACCTGTCCATGACCCTTGCCGACACCACCGAGCACCACCTGCTCTCTACCGTCGGTGCCGCCGCGCAAAGCGCCACGCCCACCGACATCATGCATGCATTGGCGTACGCGGCGCGCGAGAAGCTCGCACAGCGCTGGGTCGCCGGCAGCTGCAGCGACCACGACGCGCGCGCACGCCGCGTCAACTATCTGTCGATGGAATTCCTGATGGGCCGCGCCATGGGTAACGCGCTCGATGCGCTGGGTGCGCGCGATGACGCAGCCCACGCGGCGCGTGCGCACGCGATGCAACTGGAAACCCTGACCAGCCTGGAGCCCGACGCGGCACTCGGCAACGGTGGCCTGGGCCGGCTGGCGGCGTGCTTTCTCGACTCGATGGCGACGCTGGGGCTGCCGTCGTTCGGCTACGGTATCCGCTACGAGTTCGGCATGTTCGCGCAGAGCATCCAGGGCGGCCGCCAGGTCGAGCGGCCCGACCCCTGGCTGCAGGACGGCACGCCATGGGAATTCCCGCGGCCCGGCGTGTGCTACCCGGTGTGCTTCGGCGGTGACGTGCAACGCGCCGCCATGCCCGGCCAGGCCGACCGCTGGCAACATGGCGACGAGGTCAGCGCCAAGGCCTACGATCTGGTGGTGCCGGGTCACGGTACCGAGCGTGTTAGCACCTTGCGCTTGTGGAAGGCCAGCGCGCCGGCGCAGATCGACCTGCAGGCCTTCAACAGCGGTGACTACGCGCGGGCGGCCGAGTTCAAGAACCAGTTCGAGAACATCTCCTGGGTGCTCTACCCCAACGACAGCACCGAAGCCGGGCGCGAATTGCGTTTGCGCCAGGAGTACTTCTTCACCAGCGCTTCGTTGCAGGACATTCTGGCGCGCCACCTGGCCGAACACGGCACGCTGGCGAACGTGGCCGAGTTCGTGGCCGTGCACCTGAACGACACCCACCCTGCTATCGGCGTCGCCGAGTGGATGCGCCTGCTGGTCGACGTGCATGGCTGGGCCTGGGCAGCGGCCTGGGCCAATACGACGCAGGTCTTCAGCTACACCAACCACACGCTGATGCCCGAGGCGCTGGAGACCTGGGCCGTGCCGCTGATGCAGCGCGTGCTGCCGCGGCACATGGACATCATCTACCGTATCAACCACGAGTTCATGACGCTGGCGGCCGCAGCGCGGCCGGGCGATCTCGACTTCATGCAGCGCCTGTCGCTGATCGATGAACGCGGCGAGCGCCGTGTGCGCATGGCGCACCTGGCCGTCGTGGGCAGCCACAAGGTCAACGGCGTCTCGGCCCTGCATTCCGACCTGCTGGTGCAGACCATCTTTGCCGACTTCGCCAGCCTTTGGCCCACACGCTTCATCAACGTCACCAACGGCGTGACGCCGAGGCGCTGGCTGGCGCAGGCCAACCCGGGGCTGGCCACGCTGCTGGACGACACACTGGGCCAGGGTTGGCGGCTCGACCTCGACCAGCTGACGAAGCTGCGCGCGCATGCCGGCGACGCCGCGTTTCGCGACGCCTTCCTGGCCATCAAGCTGGCCAACAAGGAGCGGCTGGCGCGGCACATTCAAAGCAGCACCGGCATCAGCGTCGACCCGACCAGCCTTTTCGACGTGCAGGTCAAGCGCATCCACGAATACAAGCGCCAGCTGCTCAACGTGCTGCAAGTCGTGGCGCGCTACCACGCGATGCTGGCCGACCCCGACGGCGACTGGGTGCCGCGCACGGTGATCTTCGCCGGCAAGGCGGCGTCGAGCTATCTGAGTGCGAAGAACATCATCCGGCTGATCCACGATGTCGGCCTGGTGATCAACCAGGATGTTCGTTTGCGTGGCCGGCTGAAGCTCGTGTTCATCCCGAACTACGGCGTCTCGGTGGCCGAAATCATCATGCCCGGCGCCGACTTGTCGGAGCAGATCTCCACCGCCGGCACCGAGGCCTCGGGCACCGGCAACATGAAGCTGGCGATGAACGGCGCGCTGACCATAGGCACCGACGACGGCGCCAACATCGAAATCCGCCAGCAGGTGGGCGATGGGCACATCTTCATCTTCGGCCTGAGCACGGCGCAGGTGGCAGCCCGGCGCGCCAGCGGCTACCAGCCGCTGCGCCTGTACGACAACAACCCACCGCTGAAGGCCGTGCTCGACGCCATCGGCGGCGGCGCCTTCTCACCCGAAGAACCAGCACGCTACCGCGCGCTGGTCGACTCGCTGCTGTGGGGCGGCGACCACTACCTGCTGCTGGCCGACTTCGACGCGTACGTGGCGGCACAGGCGCGCGTCGACGCGCTGTACCGCCAGCCGCAGGCCTGGGCCGCGAAGGCCATCCTCAACGTCGCCGGCATGGGTCTGTTTTCAACCGACCGCACCATCGCCGAGTATGCGCGCCGGATCTGGAAACTAACGCCACAGCAGCACTGACTTCGCGCATGCTGGCCACTGCCGACATCGAAGCGCTGTGCAGTGGCCGGCATGGCGACCCCTTCGCCGTGCTCGGCCCGCACCGCGACGCCGACGATCGCTGCTGGATACACGCGCTGCTGCCCGGCGCAGCCAGCGTCGAGGCGTTGACGCTGGACGGCGAGCGATTCGCCAGCTTCAAGTCTCGGCACGCGGCTGGCCTGTTTGAAGCGCGCGTGGCCAAGCGCAAGGCCGGCAAGCCCTACCGGCTGCTGGTGCACTGGACCGATGGCCACGAGTCGATCATCGACGACCCCTACCGCTTCGGCCCGGTGCTGGGTGAGATGGACGTGTGGCTGCTCGGCGAAGGCTCGCACCTGCGGCCCTTCGAAGTGATGGGCGCGACGCCGCGCGCGATGGACGGCGTGAACGGCACGGCCTTTGCCGTGTGGGCACCCAACGCCAGCCGCTGCAGCGTCGTCGGCGACTTCAATTTCTGGGATGGCCGCCGCCACCCGATGCGCCTGCGCCGCGAATGCGGCGTGTGGGAACTGTTCCTGCCCGGTGTGGGCATTGGCGCGCGCTACAAGTTCGAGTTGCTCGCTGCCGACGGCCGGCTGCTGCCGCACAAAGCCGACCCCTTCGCGCGCCAGGCAGAGCTGCGGCCGGCCACGGCGAGCATCGTGGCGGCAATGCCTGAGCTGGCGCCGCCCTCGAGCGCACGGCAGGCGGCCAACGCACTCGATGCGCCGATGAGCATCTACGAAGTGCACCTGTCTTCGTGGCGGCGAAAAGGTGAAGGCGGCGCGTTCTGGTTGAACTGGGACGAGCTGGCGCAGACGCTGGTGCCTTACGCCGCCGACATGGGCTTCACGCACCTCGAGCTGCTGCCGGTGAGCGAGCATCCTTTCGATGGCTCGTGGGGCTACCAGACGCTGGGCCTGTACGCCCCGACCTCGCGCTTCGGCGACGCCGCGGGCCTGCGCCGCTTCGTCGAGCGCGCCCATGCTGCCGGCATCGGTGTGCTGCTCGATTGGGTGCCGGCGCACTTCCCCGCCGACGCCTTCGGCCTGGCCGAATTCGACGGCACGCACCTGTACGAATACGCCGACCCGCGCGAAGGCTTTCATCGTGACTGGAACACGCTGATCTACAACTTCGGCCGCACCGAGGTGCGCAACTTCCTCGTTGGCAGCGCTTTGTACTGGTTGGAACGTTTTGATGTCGACGGCCTGCGCGTCGACGCCGTGGCCTCGATGCTCTACCGCGACTACAGCCGAAAAAGCGGCGAGTGGATCCCCAACGCCTTGGGCGGGCGCGAGAACCTCGAAGCCATCGCTTTGCTCAAGCGCACGAATGAAGTCATAGGCAGCGAACGCGCGCAGGCGGTGACGCTGGCCGAAGAGTCCACCGCGTTTCCAGCCGTGTCGCGGCCCACCTACGCTGGAGGGTTAGGCTTTCACTACAAGTGGAACATGGGCTGGATGCACGATACGCTGGCCTATATGGCGCGCGACCCGATCCACCGCCGCTGGCATCACGGCGAGATGAGCTTCGGCCTGATCTACGCCTTCAACGAAAACTTCGTGCTGCCGATTTCGCATGACGAGGTGGTGCACGGCAAGGGCTCGCTGCTGACGAAGATGCCGGGCGACCGCTGGCAGCAGTTCGCCAACCTGCGCGCCTACCTCGGTTTCATGTGGGGACACCCAGGCAAGAAGCTGCTGTTCATGGGCTGCGAGTTCGCCCAGGGACACGAGTGGAACCACGAGCAGTCGCTCGACTGGCACCTGCTCGAGCATCCCGAACACCTGGGCGTGCAACGCCTGGTGCGCGACTTGAACGCGCTGTATCGCCGTTGCCCGGCGTTGTGGCAGCGCGACTTCAGCGGCGACGGCTTCGAGTGGATAGCCCATGACGACGCGCAGCGCAGCGTCTTCAGCTTTGTGCGCCACGGCCAGCCGGGCAGCACGCCGCTGCTCGTGGTTTGCAACTTCGCGCCGGTGGTGCACGAAGGCTTTCGCCTGGGCGTGCCACGGCACCACGGTCAAGCCGGGCAATGGCGCGAAGTGCTCAACACCGATTCGAGCTACTACGCCGGCAGCAACGTCGGCACACCGCTGGCCACCGCCTCCAGCCAGGCCGTGCCCAGCCACGGCCGGGCGGATTCCATCGTGCTCATACTTCCGCCGTTGGCTACCGTGTTCTTTGAATGGACCGCCTGAGCACAGCGCCGCAGCTGCTGCCCGGCCGCGCCTGGCCCATGGGCGCCAGCCTTGGTTTCAGTGCAAGCGCGCAAGGCGTTAACTTCGCGGTGTTTTCGGCGCATGCGCACGCCATCGAGCTGTGCCTGTTCGATGGCGACGGCGAGCATGAAGTGGCGCGCGTGGCGCTGCCGTCGCGCTCGGGCGATGTCTGGCACGGCTTCTTGCCCGGCGCGGGTACCGGGCTGATCTACGGCTTGCGCGCATCTGGCCCGTGGCGGCCCGAGCACGGCCACCGCTTCAACCCCCACAAGCTCTTGCTCGACCCCTGGGCACGCGAGATCGTCGGCAGCTTCGACTGGAGTGCGCCGCACTTCGCCGCCGATCGCCAGCATCCGCAGCACATGGACATGCGCGACAACGCGCGTGATGCGCTCAAGGCGCGTGTCGTGGCCGATGTGTTCGATTGGCAGGGCGACGCCTTGCTGTACCGGCCACTGGCCGAGACGGTGCTGTACGAGATGCACGTGCGCGGCTTCACCAAGCTCATGCCCGGTGTGCCCGAGGCGCAGCGCGGCACCTACCTCGGCCTGAGTTCGCCTGCGGCCGTCGCGCACCTGAAGCGCCTGGGCATCACCGCGGTGAGCCTGCTGCCGGTGCAGCAGCACATAGCCGAAGAGCACCTGGCCAAGCGCGGCCTGGTGAATTACTGGGGCTACAACACGGTCGGCTTCTTCTGCCCCGAGCCGCGTTACGCCAGCGTGGCTAACGGCCAAACGGCGCGGCATGAGTTCCGGCAGATGGTGCGCGAGCTGCACGCCCACGGCATCGAAGTCGTGCTCGACGTGGTCTACAACCACACGCCCGAGGGCGACGAGACCGGGCCTTCGATCAGCTGGCGCGGTCTCGACAACCGCCTCTGGTACCACCTGCTGCCGGGTGAGCTGCAGCGCTATGCCAACCACAGCGGCTGCGGCAACACGGTCAATACACGCCACCCGCGTGCGCTGCAGTTTGTGCTCGATTCGCTGCGCTATTGGGTGCAGGAGATGCATGTCGATGGATTCCGCTTCGACCTGGCCCCCGTGCTCGGCCGTGGCGACGCCGGCTTTGACGCTCAACACGCCTTCTTCAAGGTGCTGGCGCAAGACCCGGTGCTGGCCGGCGTGAAGCTCATCGCCGAGCCCTGGGACATCGGCCCCGGCGGCTATCAACTCGGCCAGTTCCCGCGCGGCTGGCTGGAATGGAACGACAAGTTCCGCGACACCGCCCGCGCCTTCTGGCTCGGAGGCGGCGTCACGCGCGGCGAATTCGCGCAGCGCCTCGCGGCTTCGACCGACTTGTTCCAGGCGCGTGCGCGCGCGCCGGCCGAGTCGGTCAACTACGTCGTCTCGCACGACGGCTTCACGCTGGCCGACCTGGTCAGCTTCGACATGAAGCACAACGCGGCCAACCTCGAGGGCAACCGCGACGGCACCACGCACAACCTGAGCTGGAACTGCGGCTGGGAAGGTGCCACCACCGACCCCGAAGTGCTGCTGCGGCGTGGCCGGCTGCAGCGCGCCTTGCTGGCGTCCGTGTTGCTGGCACAGGGCACGCCCATGCTGGCGGCGGGCGACGAGCTCGGCCATGGCCAGGGCGGCAACAACAACCCGTACTGCCAGGACAACTCCACGACGTGGATCAATTGGGCCCTTGCCGACGAGGCGCTCATCAGCTTCACCGCGCATGTGCTGGCCTTGCGCCGGCGCCTCATGCCACTGGGCCCACGCTGGTACACCGGCCTGCCCGACGCCCACGGCCGCCACGACCTGACCTGGCTGCTGCGCACCGGCGCGCCGCTGACGGCGGCGGCCTGGGGCAACCGCATGTCGCGCATCCTGGGTGCGTGGATAGGTGCACCCGGCGCCGGTGGCGCGCCGCTTTTGTTGATCGTCAACGCCCGCGACTTCGATGCCGACTTCGTGCTGCCGCCCGGTTTGTGGCAGGGTGAGCTCGACAGTGCCGAGAGCGACGGCCGCTGGCCGAAGACGGTGCCGATACCCGCCACGCTGCGCGTGCGCTCCCGCTCCCTTATCTTGTTATCCGACCAGGGCACACCGTCATGAGATTTCCCCGCGCCAGCGGCATCCTGCTGCATCCCACGTCCCTGCCCGGCCCTCACGGTTCGGGTGACATCGGTGAGGCCGCGTACCACTTCGTCGACTGGCTGGTGCAGGCCGGGCAGACGTTGTGGCAGATCCTGCCGCTGGGCGGCATCGGCCCGGGTGATTCGCCCTACATGAGCAGCTCGGCATTCGCCGGCAACGTGTTGCTGGTCGACCTGGCGGAGCTGCAGCGCCAGGGCTGGCTGGCCGCCGCCGACCTGGCGCCCGCCGCTGGTTTGCTTGACACGCACCTGGACTTCGCCGCCGTGGTGCCGTTTCGCATGGCACGCCTGGCGCAGGCGGCCATGCGCTTCTCCCAGATTGCGGACACCAGCCAGCTCGCGGCCTTCGAGACCTTCTGCGACGCCCACGCCAGCTGGCTCGACGACTACGCGCTCTTCATGGCACTGGCCGAAGCCCATGACTGGCGCGACTGGTGCGACTGGGGCCAGGCCCTGGCCAAGCGCGAGCCCGCCGCACTGGCCGCAGCACGCGCCAGCCGCGCCGAGCGTGTGCACTTCTGGCGCTTCGGCCAGTGGTCGTTCTATCGCCAATGGGCGGCGCTGAAGGCGCACGCCAACGCACGCGGCGTGCAGATCGTCGGCGATACGCCGATCTTCATCGCCCACCAAAGCGCCGAGGTGTGGGCGCAACAACGTCTGTTCGAGCTCGACGACACCGGGCGGCCGACGGTGGTAGCCGGCGTGCCGCCCGATTTCTTCAGCGCCACCGGCCAGCGTTGGGGCAACCCGCTGTACCGCTGGAGCGAACACGCCAAGGATGGATTCGCCTGGTGGGTGGAACGGGTGAGGCGCACCTTCGAGCTCGTCGACATCGTGCGCATCGATCACTTCCGCGGCTTCGCCGCGTACTGGGAAATTCCGGCAACC
>JANLYV010000116.1:0-1745 GCA_031365825.1 Rubrivivax sp.
TTCGGCGTCAGCCCCAGCGCCACGCCGTGTTCGCCGAAGAGCACGCGCTGCACGTCGGGCGTGTCGGGCAGCATCAGGAAGACGATGTCGGCCTGCGCCGCCACCTCCTGCGCGTTGGCGCAGCTGATGGCGCCGGCGGCCAGCAAGTCGGCCGGCACCTGGCTGCGGGTGTTGACAAAGAGCTGGTGGCCGGCCTTGAGCAGGTGGCCCGCCATCGGCGCGCCCATGATGCCCAGACCGATGAATCCGAGTTTCATGATGAGTACTTTCTACTTGAGTTGAAGGCGCGCCGCCTGCAGCCAGCCCAGGCCGGCTTCGGTGCTGCCCGCGGGTTTGTATTCGCAGCCGATGTGGCCGCGGTAGCCGATGCGCTGCAGATGTTCGAAGAGGAAAGGGTAGTGGATCTCGCCCGTGCCCGGCTCGTGCCGCCCGGGGTTGTCGGCAATCTGAATATGGGCAATGCGCGGCAGGTATTTTTCCAGCGTCGCGGCCAGTTCGCCCTCGTAGCGCTGCGCGTGGTAGATGTCGTACTGCACGAAGGCGTTGCTCGCCGCCACTTCGTCCAGCACGGCGATGGCGCGCGCAGTGTTGTTGAGCCAGAAGCCGGGCACGTCGAAGTGGTTGATAGGCTCGATCAGCAGCTTCAAGCCCACCTCGCGCAGCGCGTTAGCGGCAAAGCGCACGTTGTCGACGAAGGTCTGGCGCAACAGCGCGTCGTCCACACCGGCCGGGGCGATGCCGGCCAGGCAGTTGAGCTGCTTCACGCCAAGCGTGTTGGCGTATTCGATGGCACGCGGCACGCCGGCACGGAATTCCGCCACACGCGCCGGGTTGCAGGCGATGCCGCGGTCACCCGCCGCCCAGTCGCCACCGGGGATGTTGTGCAGCACCATGCTCAGGCCGTGGGCGTTCATCCGCTCGCGCAGCGCCTCGGCCGGGGCTTCATAAGGGAACTGCATCTCCACCGTGGTGAAGCCGGCACGCGCCGCGCGTTCGAAGCGCTGCAGCAGTGGCACCTCGGTGAAAAGCATCGACAGGTTGGCGGCAAAACGTGGCATACGGGCTCCTTTGGGCATGACCTTGTCGCCCATCACGTCCAAGCACCGATTGTCTGGGATGCAAGCCCCCACCGCGTGCGCCGACGAGGAGCGCGGTGCTAAGCTCGCCGCCCCGCGCTTGCAGGCCCGCCTGCCGCGCCAGACACCAGGAGAGTGCCATGCCCGGATTGCTGCCCCAAGTCGACCCCGACGGCCTGCTCGAATTTTCCGTGGTCTACACCGACCGTGCGCTGAACCACATGTCAGCCAAGTTCCAGGGCGTGATGCGCGACATCTCCGGCGTGCTGAAAGAGGTCTACCAGGCGCACTCGGCCATCCTCGTGCCGGGCAGCGGCAGCTTCGGCATGGAAGCCGTGGCGCGCCAGTTCGCCACCGCTCAGAAGTGCCTGGTCATCCGCAACGGCTGGTTCAGCTACCGCTGGAGCCAGATCCTCGACATGGGCGGCATCGCCTCGGCCACTACTGTGCTGAAAGCCAGGCGCAGCGCGCCCGGCGCGCAGCAGCCCTTCGTGCCGGCACCCATCGATGAGGTGGTGGCCACCATCCGCGCCGAGCGGCCTGCGGTCGTCTTCGCGCCCCATGTGGAAACCGCCAGCGGCATGCTGCTGAGCGACGATTACCTGCGTGCCGTCGGCACGGCGGTGCACGAAGCGGGCGGCCTGTTCGTGCTCGATTGCATCGCCTCCG
>JANLYV010000147.1:0-4474 GCA_031365825.1 Rubrivivax sp.
GCTGCTCGAGGTGTGCGAGCTGATGGGCATCAGCGCGGCGCAGTCCATCGCCGTGGGCGACGGCGCGAACGACCTGCCGATGATGCTGGCCGCGGGCTTGTCGATCGCCTACCACCCCAAGCCCGCCGTGCGCGAGCAGGCCATGGTGGCCATCACCGAAGGCGGCATGGAGCGTGCGCTGGCGTGCTTCGGCCTCTGAGCGTGAAGGACACCGCAGCGAGCCGCGTTCAGCGCAGATGCTGGCCAAATCCAATCCGCGCCATGCCGTAGCGCCGGCCTCTTCGCCCCCTGGGCACTTGCGGCGCGAGCATAGCGTCACGACGACAGGCGCGGCCGGCGCCTTGGGGCAAACTGCGACGAGGAGAGCCCCGCCCATGACCGCACCGTCCGCACCGTCCGCACCCCCCGATGCCGCCAGCTTGACGCCAACCACGCTGCTGGACAGCGACCACCCCGCCGTCATCGCCTTCGCGCGCGAACACGGCCAGGGCAGCGACGAGCGCGAGCGCGCCGTGGCGCTGTACCACGCGGTGCGTGACGGCTTCCGCTACGACATGTACCGCGTCGACCTCACGCCGCAGGGCATGAAGGCCAGCAGCGTGCTGGCGTTGGGCCATGGCTGGTGCGTGACCAAGGCGGCGCTGCTGGCGGCGAGCTGCCGCGCCATCGGCATACCATCGCGCGTGGGCTATGCCGACGTGCGCAACCATCTCTCGACCGAGCGCGCGCGCCAGGCACTGAAGACCGACCTCTTCATCTGGCACGGCTACACCGACATCTGGCTCGACAGCGCCTGGCGCAAAGCCACGCCGGCCTTCAATCACACGCTATGTGAGCGGTTTGGTTTGAAGCCGCTGGAGTGGAACGGCATCGACGATTCGCTCTACCACGCCTACGACCGCGCCGGCAATCGGCACATGGAATACGTGCACCAGCGCGGCAGCTTCGACGACATGCCGCTGGCCCAGATCGTCGCCGACTTCGCCGTCACCTACCCCAGCCTGGGTGGCGGCCGCGCCTTGCGTGACGCCGACTTCCTGGCCGATGTCGCGCGCGAGAATCCATGAACGACACCATGCGCGGCGCCATGAGCGACGCCGACATCCCCGCGGGTTTTCGGCCCCTACCCATCGGCGGTGAATTCATCGCGCACAACGGGCCGTTCTACCTTCATCACGAGGGCGAACGGGTGCTGCTGGGCTTTCGCGTCGAAGCGCGTCATACCAACCCGATGGGCATCTGCCACGGCGGCATGCTTGCCAGCTTTGCCGACATGCTGCTGCCGGTGACCATCCATCGCCGCGCCAGCGAGGCCGGCCGCCGCTTCCTGCCCACCATCAGCCTGCAGCTCGACTACCTCGCGCCCGCGCCGCTGGGTGCCTGGGTGCAGGGTGAAGCGCAGGTGCTGCGCACAACGCACACGATGGTCTTCGCGCAGGGGCTGATCAGCGCCGACGGCGCACCGGCGCTGCGCGTCAGTGGCATCTTCAAGCTGGGCAAGCCGCTGGGCGAGGTGTTGCCCAGGGCTTGAACTTCCGCACCGCCACGGTCAGTGGCGCATCGTGGTTAGCTGGCGGAGTGCACGCGCGACGATGGCGCTCGCCGACGAGGCCAGGACGCGCACGCCAACGCCAACCCGAGCAGTGCGAAGGTGGAAGGTTCGGGAACGTCGGCACCAGGCTCCCTGGTGATATTCACCCTGGCCGATCGTGCGTCACCGGTGAAGATGGAGTCGAGGTTCGAGTCCAGCAATTGCAGATTGAAGAGCGAAATGGATGCAGTTCCTTCGAACAACGCCTGAAAGCTCAGACTCGCCAGGATGCCGGCGCCGCTGAAACCGGTTGAGCCGGATGCAGCGCTGAACATGGCGGTGATGGTGGCCAGGCTGTCGTCAGCCGTGCCGCCGCCGAAAGTCTGCCCGCCACCCAGAAAACCGCCGACAGTCCGGGTCGTCGCCCCGAGCAATCCGGCCGGGCCGTAACTCACGTCCAATTGCCATGCAAAGAGGTCGCTCACGTCCTCGATGTTGATGTCCACCGTGAACGAGTTGCCGACAAAGACACTGGTGAGGGTTGGCGTGACGCTGAGCACCGGCGCGGCGTAGGCCGTCGCCACGCCCCAGACGGCCAGCGCGGCGGTGCAAATCAGTTTGCTTAGCATGTCAATGGACTCCGTCTGAAGGAATTAGCACGATGTACCGGCAGGCAATTGCCGGGTCATCATGGCCAGGTCTTTGATGCTGATGACGTTGTCGCCATTCAAGTCGGCAAGGGCATTGAATCCGGCCTCACCGATCTTCTTGCCCATCGCGGCCTTGACGATATTGACGTCTGCGCAATTGACGACGGTGTCGTTGTTGAGGTCGAAATTCGACAATACGAATACACCACGGCCGTGGGTGAAGGCAAACAACTTTCCACCACGTGCGACCAGATCGAACACCGGCACATTGGGCATGCCGACGCCCGGGCCCCAGTGTGCCCAGGTGGCGCCAGCGTCCGATGTCACCCATACGCCGAAGTCGCTGCCGGCGTACATGCGGTTGGCGACCGCCGGGTCGAAGATCACCGAATTGATGGAGACATCGACCGGCACGCTGACGTTCGTCCATGCCGGAGTGGCGGCGGTGAAATTGTCGGTGCAGAAGACATTGGATCCGGCGCCGCCCGAGAACCCGGAGAGGCCGACACATACCTTGGTCGAATTGTTCGGATCGAAGGCGATGGTCGAGACGGGGCGGTTCGGCACTTGGCCGCCTGGGTCGCGTTCGATGAAGGCCGCCGGAGTCAGGAGACCACTGGTGCTGATGCGGATCTCGCCGTTGCCGTGCCCTGCACCGATCGTGTTGCAGTCATTGCCAAAAGCAATGGCAATGCCGGCAGTGGCACCGGTGAAGATAGCCCCACCGTTGCTCCACAGGCTTGCTGCGGGGCCACCGTAGTAGTCGGTGGTTTTATTCACGCGACTGCCATTGAGGATGACGGTGCCTGGCGCCGCCGGGCATTCACGCATCTTGCCGATGAACGGCGCGGTACCGCCGAAATTGCCGCGCACGCCAACGAAGCTTGCACCGCCATTGGTCGAGCGCACGACGTTCTGGTTCTGGCTCGATACCGCGATATTCAGCGCCGAGCTGCTGAGATTGCCCGCACCGTCACCGCCGAAGATCAATGGCCAGGCGTTGCTGGCGGTGCGTTGGTGCGTACCGTTGTCCTGCGAACCGCCGATCAACTTGCTGGCGTCGGGAAGGGCCGAACCTTCGTAGTACTGCACCGTGATCAAGGTCGCGTTGTGCGTGTCCCAGGGGCCGGTGCCGTCCGTGGTCGAGCTCCACACGCCGCCGTCGTTGCCCATGATCAGGCGCGAACCGGCCCAGGCAGAGGCATGCTGGTCGACGTGGATGCCGTTGTTGCGGTCGGCAGGTGCGGCCGTCTGGCTGACTTCGACCCAGGTGTTGCTCGACAGGTTGTAGCGCCAGACCGGGATGCCGCCGAAGAACAGCAGGTTTTCATCAGTGGGCTTCACCGTCAGCGTCATGTTGTACCAACACTGCGCCGACACCGAATTGAACGCCTTGTCGAAGGCGCACGGTCCACGCGTGCCGCTGCCGTCGTCAGTCGGCGCCAGGCTGATCTGCGTCCATGTCGGGCTGGCATCCCAGGCATTGCCGGTGGTCCACAGGCCGAACATGCTGGCCGTGGCGGCATTGCTCACCGCCACGTACACGCGATTCGGGTTGGACGGGGCCACCACGACTTCAGTGCGGTCGGTGGTGCCACTCAGGCTGGTCCACGGTCCAGGCACCGTGGCCCAGCTTGCGCCACCGTTCACCGAACGCTTGACGACGATGGTGACGTTCGTGCCGAAGCCCAAGCCGGCGTATTGCCGCGAGAAATCTGCCGGATGCGGGGCAATGGAAATGCCGTCGTTCACGAGCGTCTGCACCCACGTGACACCACCATCGGTAGAGCGCCACAGGCCGCGCGCACCGTTGCCAGGTGGCCGCACGGGGCCACGACCGTAAATGCCCAGCGACGTGGCGGCCACCAGCACATTGGCATTCGCGGGGTCGACCCGCAGCGCCGAGAACGCCGTGCCCTTGAAGAAAGTGCCCACCGCCAATTGCTGCCAATTGACGCCACCGTCGGTCGACTTGAGCACGCCCTCGCCGCCAAACGATGCGGCAGAGAATGTGGCCTCACCGGTACCCAGATAGATCGTGTTTGGGCTACTCGCCGCATAGGCAATCGCGCCAATCGCCAATGAGGGCGCGGCGTCGGTCAAGGCCACAAAGGTGGCGCCACCGTTCTTGGTTTCCCACATGCCGCCATTGGCCGTGCCCACCAGCCAGCGGTTGGTGTCGGTCGGATGCACGGCAAGCGATGCCACGCGCCCGCTCATCGGGCGCGTGGTGATGGCGTTGCCGATCTGGCCGCCGGTGATGGGTTGCGGGCCGAGCGATGTCCAGCGCGAA
>JANLYV010000165.1:0-20892 GCA_031365825.1 Rubrivivax sp.
CGGCAACCATGCCGACGTGCTCAAGCACCTGACGCTGGTGGCCTTGTTGCGCCACATGAACCTGAAGGACAAGGGCTACCGCATCGTCGACACGCATGCCGGTGCCGGTGGCTATTCGCTGCGCAGCGAATACGCCAACAAGCGCGGCGAGTACCACGACGGCGTCGAGCGCCTGTGGCAGCGCCACGACCTGCCCGCGGCCGTGGCCGACTACGTCGCGCTGGTGCGCAGCTTCAATGGCGGCAAGAACCTCGTGCAGTACCCCGGCTCGCCGGCGCTGGCCCACATGCTGATGCGGCCGCAGGACACGCTGCGCCTGTTCGAGATCCACCCTACCGACCACAAGATCCTGTCGTCCTACCTCGGCGATGTGGCCGAGGTCGAGGTGAAGATGGCCGACGGCTTCGCCAGCCTGCGCCCGCTGCTGCCGCCGCCGACACGACGCGCGCTGGTGGTCATCGACCCGAGCTACGAGATCAAGACCGACTACCCGCGCACGCTGGCCGCGTTGCGCGAAGTGCTGGAACGTTTTGCCGACGCGGTGGTGATGATCTGGCTGCCGCAGCTGCAGCTGATCGAAGCTGCACAGCTGCCGCAGCGGCTCAAGGCCAGCGCCAAGACCGGTGCGAAAAAGGGTTGGCTGCATGCGCGCCTCACGGTGCGAGGCCCGACAGCCGGCGAGCGCGGCTTCGGCATGCTCGGCAGCAGCATCTTCGTCGCCAACCCACCGCACACGCTGGCCGCCACGCTGCGCGAATGCCTGCCCTGGATGGCGCAGGTGCTGGGACAGGACAGGCATGCGGCGCAACGGGTCGAAACGGCCACTCCGTGAGGTTCGAATGAAGTCACTCGGCACACGCGCACAGGGCGAACGGCTGGAGCGCATGAAGGCCTCGCCGCTGTGGGCCGGTGAAGGATTTCGCAACCTGCACCCGGTGCTGCCGGGCTTGCGCGATACCAGCGTGGCGCGGCCCACCTTGTCGGAATTCATCTGCAGCGCCGGCCGGCGCGTGCCCAAGTCGCCGTTGCCGAGCCTGGACCCGCGCACGGCCTGGTTGCAGCGGCCGCAGAGTGGGCTGCGCGCCACCTGGCTCGGGCACTCCACCGTGCTCGTCGAAATCGACGGCCATCGGGTGTTGACCGACCCGGTGTGGGGCCTGCGTGCCTCACCGTCGCGGCTGGCCGGCCCGAAGCGCTTTCAGCCGGTGCCGGTGGCGCTGAAGGCGCTGCCCGAGGTCGATGTCGTGCTGATCTCGCACGACCATTACGACCACCTCGACTACCCCACCATTCGCGCGTTAGCACTCACGCCCGTGCCCTTCGTCACGTCGCTTGGCGTGGGCGCACACTTGCAGGCTTTCGGCGTCGCCCCCGAGCGCATCACCGAGCTCGACTGGTGGCAGTCGTATCAAGTGCCGGGCACCGGCTTGACCATCACCGCCGCGCCGTCGCAGCACTTTTCCGGGCGCTCGCTGAACGACCGCAACGCGACGCTGTGGTCATCGCTGGTGATCGAAGGCCCGCGCCACAAGGTCTTCTTCAGTGGCGACACGGGCCTGACCACGCAGTACGCGCAGATCGCCGCGCAGCTGGGGCCTTTTGATCTGGTGATGCTCGAAGTCGGCGCCTTCCATCCGAGCTGGGGCGACATCCACCTCGGCCCGCAGAACGCGCTCAAGGCCCTGCAACTGCTCGGTGGCGGCGCCTTCCTGCCGGTGCATTGGGGCACCTTCAGCCTGGCGCTGCACGACTGGGACGAGCCGGCCGAGACCCTCGTGGCGCAGGCGCCGGCGCTAGGCGTGCGGCTACTGATGCCACGGCTGGGCGAAGCCGCGGAGCCGGCGCAGGCGCAAGTCGTCGTGCCCTGGTGGCGCGGCGTCGACAGCGGCAAACGCCGCACCCGACCCGAGACCGCAGCTCCGCCGGCAGCGGCCGCCGCGGTGCCCTGGCCGCTGGACTGAGCCGCGGCATGACCACGGCGCAGACCGCGCCGCTTTGATCCACCCGACCCACCCCATTCACGGGGTTGAGCGCAGCGTGCGCGCAAGAAGTTTGAACCGGCGCGGATGGGGCCACGACACACCGCTACGAAGCCGATGCAAAACCTTCCCGCAACGCTTCGCAAACTTCCTCAACCCACTCGAAAGATCCTCATGAACAAGCCACTGATCCGCACCTCGACCCTGGCCCTGGCCCTCATCGCCACCGCTTCGGCCTTCGCCCAAAGCACCGAGCGCAAGGCGTTCGTGCTGCCCCATGTGCTCGAAGCCAAGGCGAGCAACGTCTGTGCCCCGCGTGACGTCGCCACCGGCCAGTCCAGCGGCAAGCGCTCGGCCGACTACTACCTGCAGATCGACAAGGCGGCGGGCTCGGCCGTGACTGCAGCCTGCGACGACGCCAGCGCACAAGCCCTGCGCGAATCGCCCACGCTGCCCAGCAGCAAGGGCCACACCAAGACCGGCCACGTCACGCTGATGAAGTGATCAGCGCCCAAGCCCTCACCCAAGCTTCCATCAATTCAAGGACCACCCTCATGAACACCCGCCCCCTCATCAGCAGCTTCGTCTTCGTCATGCTCGCCGCCGCCAGCGCCAGCCAGGCCGCGGACAAGCACATCGAGATCGCCTCCTGGTCTCTCGGCTGCTCGAACCCGACGCTGAGCAGCAGCACGGCCCAAGGCCGCGCCGGCTACGACGTGAAGAAGAACGAGAAGGCGCGCACGGCCGCGCCCGACTGCAGCGCCAGCGACGACAAGAGCCCGCGTGATGCGGCCACGGGCCAGGCCACCGGCAAGCGCCAGCACTCGCCAGTCACGTTCAGCAAGTGATCTTCAGCCAGCAATGAAGCGCAACGGAACCTGCCCACGCCTGTGGGCAGGTTCACGCTTGCGGCCGCCGCGGCAGCTCGAAGCGCATGTAGCAGAAGTCGCGACGCAGGCGCAGCTGCTCCACCGCGCCGAGCCGCGCGTAGAAGCCCGGGGCGTCGGTGCCGAAGTACAGCCGCGCGAAACCCAGCCGCTGCGCTTCGGTGCACAACGCGCGCCCCAGCGCCGAGCCCACGCCGCGGCCGCGCCATGCGGCATGCACCACCAGCCCGGCAAGCCACGGATGCCACTGTGGTTGGTCGTCAGCGTCGTTGTCGACCAGGTTCACCACACCGACGGCTTCATCACCGGCCATGGCCACCAGGCACAGCGGCACCTGCTGCGCGTCCTTGGCCTGTGCCAGCCGCTGCGCCATGCCTTGCGCGCTGGCGCCGGGCACATCGGTCCAGAACTCGCGGTGGATCATTGCTGCGACCCGCTCGCGCTGTTGTGGCACCTCGAACAGGTGCTGGATGACGAACGCCTTTGCGTGGGGTGACAGCTTGTTCATGCGCGCGCCGATTCTGGCGTGACAGCCGCGCCGTTTGAGCCAGCCCGATTCCTACAATCCCGGCCATGTCTGATGACCTGCATCGCGAGTTGCTGCGCCAGGTGGCCGCACGCGATGCCGGCAGTGAAGCCGCGATGGCTCGGCTTTACAAGGCCTTGAGCGGCGCGGTCTTCGCCTTTGTGCGCCAGCGCCTGTACGGCGCCGACGATCATGCGGTGCAAGAGGTGGTGGTCGAGACGTTGTACGAGGTGTGGCGCGCCGGCGCACGCTTCGAAGGCCAGTCGCGCGTGTTGACCTGGGTGCTGGGCATCGCCCGCCACAAGCTGCTCGACGCCGCGCGGCGCCGGCCCGATGCGGCCATGCACGACGACATCGACGACCACAGCGAGACCCTGGCCGACGAAGGCGCCGACGTCACCGCGCAGCTCAGCGCCAAGCAGCGCGCGCAGTGGCTGGCCTACTGCATGCAGCGCCTGCCCGAAGAGCAGCGCGAGAGCCTGCACCTGCTCTTGGTGGAAGGCCTGGCCATCGACGACATCGCCACGCTGCAGGCCTGCCCCGGCGGCACGGTGAAGACCCGCGTCTTTCACGCCAAGCGCAAGCTGAAGGAATGCCTCGCGCGCTGGCTGAAGCACGACGCTCCAGACGGCGCGGCGCCCGAACCGGCATGAACCCGCAGGCCGCGCACCACGACTCAATGCCATGAACACACCGCCATCACCGCACGCCACGCCAGAGCTGCAGCGGCTGCACGAGCTGCTGCCCTTTCACGCGCTGGGCACGCTCACCGGCGACGACCGCGACTTCGTCGAAGCATGGCTCGCCCAACATGGCGCATCCCAGCCCGGGCTGCTGGCCGAAATCGCCTGGCTGCGCCTGAGCTCAGCGCAAGCGCGCGCGCTGGCGCACGAGCCGCAGGCCGAGGCTGGCCTGGGTGAATTGATGGCGCGCATCGCGGCAGAGCGGCCGGCACCGGTGCGCACTTCGAGCACCACGCCCGGCTGGCTGCGGCGCCTGGCCGAATGGTGGTCGCTGCGCCCGGCACTGGGCACGGCGCTGGCCGCGGTGGTGCTGGTGCAGGCCCTGGTCATAGGCAGCTTGATGCAGCGCGATGGCGCCGAACAAGTGCCGCTCTCGGGCGGCGCCACCAACCCGGTGGCCGGCAGCGTGGTCTTCAGCATCGCCTTCAAACCCGGCGCGACCGAGGCCGACATGCGTGCATGGCTGCAGCGCGAGCGGCTGCAACTGGTAGGTGGGCCGTCGGCCCTTGGCTTGTGGCGCGTGGCCGTGCCCAAAGACCGCGCCGACGCCGCGCTGGCGACGTTGCAAGCCGCCACCACGCTCGTCGAATCCGTGCAGCGCGAGCCATGAAGCCGCTGCCTGGCCTGTTGATCGTGCTGTGCGTTGCGGCCCTCATGCCGGCACAGGCGCAGGTGCCTAACAAGGATGGCACGCTGACACCGCGCAGCGACGCGGGCAAGCCCATTGAGAGCAAACCCGGCGTGCGTTGGCTGCCGGGCCTGTCGATCACGATCTCGCCGAGCCTGCTGTTTCGATCCACCCAGCCGGACAACCGGGAGAGCTTCGAACCCGGCCAGCTGCTTGTGTCGTGGGATGACGAAGCCGCCGCGCGCGAAGGCCTGGCCTGGCTCGTCACCCAGGGCCTGCAGCCCACCGAGACGCGTACGCTCGAACAACTCGGCCTCACGCTGGCCCTCTTCGTGCTGCCCGACGCACGCGCGGCACAACGCTGGCGCGACGAGCTGCGCCGCGCGCAGCCGCAATGGACGGTCGACCTCAACGCCCGTGCCTACCCGATGCAGCGCGATGCCGCTGTGGCGCCAAGCGCCGCGCCGGCACGCCTGTACGCGCTGCAGATGCTGGGCCGGCCCGGGACGGTTGCCGGCGCAAGCCTGCCGCGCGTGGGCGTGGTCGACGCGCCGCTGGACGCCGCGCTGCTCACCGACGACGCCGCGCGCCTGTGGAACGGCAGCCGGCTCGAGCTGCGCAACATGCTCGGTGCGCTCGACCTGCCCGCCGCCAGCACGCACGCCAACGCGGTGGCGCTGCTGATGGCCGGCGCCCCTCTGGACAACGGTTATGTCGGCGCCGCGCCACCGCTGCAGCTGTCCTGGGCGGTGGCGATGCGCCGCGTGGGCGACGAGGCCAGCACCAACAGCTGGTACCTGGCGTTGTCGCTCGACTGGCTGCTCGGCCGCGAGGTGCAGCTCATCAACCTGAGCCTGGGCGGCGCCGGCGACCAGATCCTGCGCAGCGTCGTCGCACGCCTGCTGGCGCGGCCGGTGGCCTTGCTCGCCGCGGCCGGCAACCGGCCCGACGCCGCGCCGGTGTACCCCGCGGCCTATCCCGGCGTGTGGGCCGTCACGGCCGTCGACGCTGCCGGCCAGGTTTATGAACGCGCCAGCCGCGGCAGCTTCATCAGCCTCGCCGCGCCCGGTGTCGACCTGTGGGTGCCCGACGCCGCGAGCTTGCTGGCAGCGCCGCCGCGCCTGGCCGGCCGCTACGTCAGCGGCACCTCGTTCGCCACGGCCTTGGCCAGTGCCACCGTCGCACGCTTCCCGCTCGCCTTCTGGCAGCTCGGTGCCGACGCACGCAAGGCGCGCTTGTGCGCCTTGGCACGGCCCGCCGCCGCGGCCGATGCCAGCACCGGTTGTGGCGTGCTGCGCTTCGATGACGCTGCCTGGGCTGCGGCCGTCGCCACGCGCGTGCCCTGAGCCTGGCGGCGCGGCGCGCCGCGTTACCCTCGCGGCCACGCTCCACTGCCGACCCGCCGCATGCAACGCCGTCCCTTTGTCTTCACTTCTGCCCTGTTGCCTCTTGTCGCCTGCACCTCGGTGCCGCGCGCGGCGATCGATTTCGACGGCTGGTCCGAGACCTTCGCGCAGCAGTGGCTTCGGCTGTCGCCGCCCTTCGCGACCTCGCTGCAATACCTGCCCGAGGACGAGCAAGCCCAGCTGGACGGCTTGTTGACGCTGGACGGCGACGCCGAGCGCGCAAAGCGACTGGCACTGGCTCGGCAGGGCCTGGCGCAGCTCGACGACCTGGTGCCGGGCGGGCTGACACCGGCGCAAAGCACCAGCGCCGCGACGCTGCGCTGGGCGCTGACCCGCGTGCTCGACGCCGCGGCCGATGTCGAGCACAGCTTCGTCTTCAACCAGAACGCGGGGCTGCATCTGCAGCAGGTCAACCTGTTGTCGCAGACGCAGCCGCTGCGCCGCGCGCGCGATGTGCCGGCCTACCTCGGCCGCCTGGCGCTGATGCCGGCGCAGCTGGACGATGGAATCGCACGGGCGCGGCGCGCGGCGCAGCGCGGCCTCCTGCCACCCCGCTTCATCGCCGAGCGTGCCCGTGGCCAGGTGGCCAGCCTGCTGGCCGCAAGCGCGGACAGCAGTCCGCTGGTGACGTCGCTGGCGCGGCGCAGTGAGGCCGTCGAAGACCTCAGCCCCGAGTCACGCCGCGCCGCGCTGTTGCGCGCCACCGCGCTGGTGCAAGACGGCATGCGGCCGGCCTGGCAGCGCGTGCTCACGCTCATAGCCGAGCTGCTGCCGCGCACCACCGACGACGCCGGCCTGTGGCGGCTGCCCGGCGGCGACGCCGTGTACGCACGCGCGCTGGTGGCCAACACCACCACCCGCCTGACGGCGGCGCAGATCCACGCCACGGGCCTGGCCGAAGTCACGCGCATCGAGGCCCAGATCGATGCGGTGCTGCGCCGGCTGGGCCGCCACGAGGGCACGGTGCGCGAGCGCGTCGATGCGCTGCGCCTTGCCCTGCAACCGGCCGTCGAGCCCGACCCGCGCCCCGCACTGCTTGAGCGTTATGCGGTCGCCGTGCGCGACAACCAAAAGCGCAGCGCCGCTCTGTTCCCGCGCCAGCCTGCTGCACCGGTGGAGGTGCGCCGCGTGCCTGCGCTGACCGAGCGCACGGCGAGTGCCTACTACACCAGCCCGGCGCTGGACGGCAGCCGCCCCGGTGTGTTCTGGGTGCCGCTGCCAGGGCCGGCGTTCGACACCCTGCGGCTGCGCACGCTGGCCGTGCACGAGGCCGTGCCGGGACACCATTTCCAGATTGCACTGCAGCAAGAGGCGAGCGAACTGCCACGCTGGCGCCGCGCGCGGTTGTTCGGCGGCGGCAGCGCGCACTCCGAAGGCTGGGCGCTGTACGCCGAGCGCCTGGCCATCGAACAGGGCTGGTACGACGACGACCCCACGGGCCTCATCGGCGCACTGGATGGGCAACTCTTTCGCGCGCGCCGCCTCGTCGTCGACACCGGCATGCACGCCATGCGCTGGACGCGCCAGCAGGCCATCGACTACGGCATCCCGGCGCAGGAGGTCGAGCGCTACGTCGCCAACCCGGGCCAGGCCTGCGCCTACATGATCGGCATGCTGCGCCTGCTGTCGTTGCGGCAGGAAGCACAGCAGCGGCTGGGCGCCAGGTTCAGCCTGCCGGCATTTCACGATCTCGTGCTGAGCACGGGTTCGGTACCGCTGGATGTGCTGGGCGAGGTCGTGGCCCGGTGGGTGTGAGCGCGGCCTCGGCCGGCCGGCCAGGTCAGCACTCTTCGGCTTCGATGTCCAGGCTGCGGCGGTGCACGCCGCGCGCCTGCACCGCCACGCTCAGGCGCAAGGCCTGCCCCACCG
Organism: Rubrivivax sp.; assembly: GCA_031365825.1. Classification (GTDB taxonomy): domain Bacteria; phylum Pseudomonadota; class Gammaproteobacteria; order Burkholderiales; family Burkholderiaceae_C; genus Rubrivivax. Next base: position 8,039 of record JANLYV010000165.1, read on the forward strand.
GCACGCTGCAGGTGAAGCGGTAGTCCAGGCCGTCGAAGGCGCCGGCGTTGTACGACGCCACCCGCCGACGCCACTGCTTTTCGCCGTTGGCCAGCACGCTCATCTCGTGCCAGCAGTCTTGCGGCGTGGCGTCGGCGGGCACACCCACCGTCATCACGCAGCTGATCTCGAAGCGCCGCTCGCGTGTGGCGTGGGCGGGAATCATGAGCACGGCCTGGGCCGAGTCACCGGCACGCAAGCGCCAGTGTTCGGGGCTGGATTCAGCGGCGCTTGCGTGGGATGGCGGCATGGTGCGGTGACGCAAGTCTAGGCGCGCACAGCGGCGACAATCCCGCCCCCGACCCCGATTGCCGCGCCCCATGCCCGATACCCTGCCGCCCACCGCCGCCGCGCCCGAGACACCAACGGAGATGTCACCGCAGGGCGCACCGGTGCCCGGGCCCGTCGACGCTGCCGAAGCCGCAGCCACCGCGCCGGCCGTGCCCGAGCTCACACCGGCACAGTGCGCGGCACGACTGGCGGCGATGTTTCCGGCCCTTTTCGCGCCCCCGGTGAAGCCGATCAAGCTGCGCATCCAGGCCGACCTGCAAGAGCGCGCGCCGGGTGTGTTCACACGCCGCGTGTTGTCGGCATTCCTGCACCGCCACACCACCAGCACGGCCTACCTGAAAGCGCTGGTGCACCTGGGCCAGCGCTTCGACCTCGACGGCGCGCCGGCGGGCGAGATTGCGGCCGAACACCGCGAGGCGGCGGTGACGGAGCTGTCGCGGCGCCGTGCCATCATGAACGCGCGGCGCGAAGCGGAACGCCTGGCCCAGCGCCAGAGCCAGCGCGACGCTGACAAGACCCAACGTGAAGCCGACAAGGTGCAGCACGAAGCGCAGCAAGCCGAAGAACGCCAGCGCCGTGAGGCCTTCGCGGCGCAAGACCAGACCCGGCGCGAACGCATCGCGCTGTTGCGCGCGTGGGAGGGCAGCACGCTCACACGCGCCAACTTCTGCACCCTCAAGCGCATCGACGAAAGCACGCTAGACGCGCAGCTGGCGCTGGCGCGCGAAGACCTGGCGCAGCGCGCCGTGTTGCCGGGGCCGGCGCCGGCCCCGCCAGCGCGCCCGGCGCGTGGCGGTGGCCACCACGCGCCCAGGCGCTAGCGCGACAGGCCGGCCAGCAGCTCGACGTTGCCCCCGGCGGCGGCGGTGTTGATGGTCAACGTCTGCTCGGCACAGAAGCGGTAGAGGTAGTGCGGACCGCCGGCCTTGGGGCCGGTGCCCGACAGGCGTTCGCCGCCGAAGGGCTGCACGCCGACCACTGCGCCGATCATGTTGCGGTTGACGTAGACGTTGCCGATGCGCGCCTGGTCGGCAATGCGCATGGCGCGGCTGTCGATGCGCGTCTGCACGCCCAGCGTCAGGCCGTAACCCAGGGCGTTGATCTGGCGCACGACATCCATCACCTCGCCACCCCAGCGCACGATGTGCAGCACCGGGCCGAAGATCTCTTCGCGCATCTCGGCGATGGCCTTGATCTCGAAGGCCACCGGCGCCACCAGGCGCGGCCACGGCGCACTCAGCCCTGTTTCGCCCCGCAGCGTGGCGCTGGCCTTCAGGCGTGTCACATGCTTTTGCATGTTAGCGAAAGCCTCGTCGTCGATCACCGGGCCGACATCGGTGGCCAGCAGCGCCGGGTCGCCGAGCTTGAGTTCAGCCATGGCGCCGCGCAGCATCTCGATCACACCGTCGGCGATGGCTTCGTGCACGCACAGCAATCGCAGGGCCGAGCAGCGCTGGCCGGCGGAGCGGAAGGCGCTTTGCACCACCGCGTCGACCACCTGCTCGGGCAGCGCGGTGCTGTCGACGATCATGGCGTTGAGGCCGCCGGTCTCGGCGATGAGCGGCACGATCGCGCCTTCCTTGGCGGCGAGTGCGCGGTTGATGAAACGTGCCACCTGCGTGCTGCCGGTGAAGCACACGCCGGCGGTGCGCGGATCGGCCACCAGCGCCGCGCCCACGGTCTCGCCCGCGCCATGCAGCCAGGCGACGGCGTCGGTGGGCACACCGGCTTCGTGCAACAAGGTGACGAAGCGCCGCGCCACCACCGGCGTCTGCTCGGCCGGCTTGGCGGCCACGGTATTGCCGGCCACGAGTGCGGCCACCACCTGGCCGGCGAAGATCGCCAGCGGGAAATTCCACGGGCTGATGCAGACGAAGACACCGCGGCCGTGCAGGCGCAGCACATTGCTCTCACCCGTGGGGCCGGGCAAGGTCTGGTGAGTCAGGCGCGCCTCAGCCTGGTCGGCGTAATAACGACAGAAGTCCACGGCTTCGCGCACCTCGGCGATGCAGTCGCCTAGCGTCTTGTGGGCTTCGCGCACGAGCGCTCCGCAGTACGCGGGCAGCCTGGCTTCGAGCAGGTCGGCGGCACGGCGCAGCAGCGTGGCGCGCTCGTGCACGCTGCGCGCGCTCCAGGCGGCGAAGCCGGCGTGCAGGCGTGCCATCGCCGCGTCGACCTCGTCCGCGCTGCTCATCGCCACCGCCTCGACATGTGTGGCAGCGATGGCAAGCTCGAAAGGCTGGCGCATGGTGACGCAGGCCAGGTCGGCGCCCATCGAGTTGGCGCGGCCGGCCCCGTACAGCGCGACGGGCAGCGGCAGCAGCGCTGCATCGCTGGCTTGTAGCGGCGACGCTAACAAGGTTTCAGCACTGACGGCTTCGTCGGCCAGCTGGTGCACGAAGGACGAGTTCGCGCCGTTCTCGAGCAGCCGCCGCACGAGGTAGGCGAGCAGGTCGCGGTGTTCGCCCACGGGGGCGTAGATGCGGCAGGCGATGGCGCTGTCCTTCAGCACCTCGCGGTACACAGCTTCGCCCATGCCGTGCAAGCGTTGAAGCTCGAACGCGGCGCCCGCAGCTCGGGCCATCTGCACGATGGCGGCAATGGTGCCGGCGTTGTGCGTGGCGAACTGCGGGTAGATCACGGCGTGCTGCGCGATCAGCGCACGCGCGCAGGCGAGGTAGGCGATGTCGGTGTGGTGCTTGTGCGTGAACACCGGATAGCCGGGCAGCCCGGCCTCTTGCGCGCGCTTGACCTCGCCGTCCCAGTACGCGCCCTTCACCAGCCGCACCATGAAGCGCAGACCGTGTGCGCGGGCGATGCGCGCGACTTCGGCCACGACCGCGAGCGAACGTGTCTGGTAGGCCTGCAGCGCCAGGCCGAAGCCGGCCCAGGCCGGAAACTGCTTCGCGATGCGTGCCGCGAGTGCGTCGAACACATCGAGCGAGAGTTCAAGCCGGTCGCTTTCTTCGGCGTCGATGGTGAGGTTCAGATTGGCGCGTGCCGCCGGCTCGATCAGGCTCCACACGCGCGGCAACAGCTCGGCCATGACGCGCTCGCGCTGCGCATCCTCGTAGCGCGAGAAGAGCGCGCTGAGCTTGATCGAGATGCCGTCGCCCACCATCGGCGAGGCCGCCACGCGGCCGGCGGCGATGGTGGCGATGGCATTGGCGTACGAGGCCAGGTAGCGCCGCGCATCGGCTTCGGTACGCGCGCCTTCGCCCAGCATGTCGTAGCTGAAGCGCAGGCTGGCCAACGCCTTGCGCTGCGCCGCCGCCTCAAGCATGGCTTCCGCGATGGTGCGGCCGAGCACGAACTGGCGGCCGAGCAGCTGGATGGCGCGCACGGTGGCCGCGACCACGGTGCGCGCGCCCAGGCGCTGCAGCAGGCCGGGCGGATTTTCGTCGTCGGGCAGGAAACGTTTGGACAAGGCGATGGCGCTGGCCGAGAGGTTGGCCAGCAGGCGATGCGGGCTTTCGTCTGTGCCACCTTCGAAGTCAGCGCGACCGAGCTGGTCGGCCGTCAGTGCGATCGCCGTTTCGGCATCGGGCACACGCAGCAGTGCTTCGGCCAGCCGCATCAAGGCCAGGCCTTCGACACTGGAGATCGGGTACTCGCGCAACAACGACTCCATCGCCCAGAACGGCGCCGGATGCTCGCGCACGGCCTGCACCCAGGGCCGCGCGCTGCGGATCACTGCGGGCCAGTCGAGTCCACCGTGTAACGCGGCCAGCGCCTGCATCACCACGTCGATTTCGGGCCGGTAGGGGAAGGGCAGGCGGGCGTTGGCGGTCATGCTCAAGTCTCTCTGGTGAAGCCGCGCAGCTTATGCGCGCACTCACCGCAGCCGATTCGGTTTTGCCCGGCCTTGGCCGAGAATCCTGCGCCATGCAGCATTCCGACCCAAGCCCTGACGGCGCCGCCGCGCGCGGCGAACGTGGCGTCGACAAGATCGACCTGCGCATCCTGCGCGTGCTGCAAAGCGACGGCCGCATCAGCAACCTGAAGCTCGCCGAAGCCGTGCACCTCTCGCCCACGGCCGTGCTCGAACGCGTCAAGCGGCTCACGCGCGAGGGCTACATCCTCGGCTACGAGGCGCGGCTGAACCCGGCCAAGCTCGGCGCCGGATTGCTGGTGTTCGTGGAAGTGCTGCTCGACCGCACCGTGCACGACGTGATGGACAACTTCAAGGCTGCGGTGCAGGTGCGCGCCGAGATTCTTGAAGCGCACCTTGTTGCCGGCGGTTTCGACTATTTGCTCAAGACCCGTGTCGCCGACATGGCGGCCTACCGTGAGTTCATCGGCAGCGTCATCTGGACGCTACCGGGCGTGCGCGAGACGCGCACGTACGCGGTGATGGAAGAGGTCAAACACAGCGCGATGTTGCCGCTGTAGCGCTGCGGCGGTGGCGCAGCGCGGCCCGGCTCAGTGCGGCAATACGTCGGCCGTTTCGGCCAGCGACACTCGGTGCATCGACCGCCGCAGGTGCATCGGCTCACCTTCCAGCAACAAGCACACATCGCTTGCCGGCATCGGCCGCCCGAGGTGGAAGCCCTGGGCCAGGCGGCAGCCCATCTCGCGCAGCTGCTCGAGTTGCGCTTCGGTCTCGATGCCTTCGGCGACCACCGATTTGCCCAGCGAACTGCCGAGCACGATGATCGAACGCACCACCGCCGCTTCATCCGCCCCGAGTGCCAGCGCGGCGACGAAGGAGCGGTCGATCTTCAGCGTGTCGATGGGCAAGGTGGACAGGTGGCTCAGCGATGAATAGCCCGTGCCGAAGTCGTCGATGGCCAGGCGCACACCCAGGCGGCGCAGCTCGTGCAGCATGGGCAGCGCCGCTTCGAGCCGCGCCATCAGGATGTTCTCGGTAAGCTCCAGACACAGCTGCGCCGGCTGCAGGCCGGCCTCGACCACGGCGCGCGTGACGCGGCCCACCAGCGCACCATTGGCGATGTCGTGGCCGGAGACGTTGACGTTCATCGTCAAGCCGGCGTGGTCGGGGTTCGAGAGCTGCCACCGGCGCAGCTGACGGCAGGCGCAATGCAGCACGAAGTCCGACAGCCGCAGCATCAAGCCAGCTTCTTCGGCGATGGGCAGAAACGCGGCCGGGCTGATGGCGCCGTCCATCGGGTGCAACCAGCGCACCAGCGCTTCAAAGCCGGTGAGGCGGCCGGTGGCGATGTCGTACAGCGGCTGGTAGGCGACCGTCAACTGGCCTTCGTCGATGGCGTGGCGCAGCTCGCCTTCGAGGCGCAGCCGGTTGGCCACCTCGATGTGCAGGCTGGCGTCGAACAGCGCGTAGCGTGCCTTGCCCGCGGCCTTGGCCTTGTACATGGCGATGTCGGCGTCGCGCAGCACGTCTTCGGGCGTGCTGTAGCCCTGTGCGCTGAAGGTGATGCCGATGCTGGCGCTGGTGATGAGTTCGGTGTTGGCGACTTCGAACGGCCGCTTCAGCGCTTCGCCCAGGCGCTCGGCCAGGTGCACGGCGTAGCGCTCGTGTTCGAGCTGCAGCGCGAGGATGGCGAACTCGTCGCCGCCCAGCCGCGCCACGATGTCGTTCGGCCGCAGCTGCTCTTGAATGCGCCGCGACACCTGCACCAGGAACTGGTCGCCGGCGCTGTGGCCGAGGCTGTCGTTGATGAGCTTGAAGCGGTCGAAGTCGAGGAACATCACGGCGAAGGCCGCGCGTGGGTCGTTTTGCGCGGCGCTGACGGCGGCGCTCAGGTGCTCGTGGAACAGGCGCCGGTTGGGCAGGCCGGTGAGGCTGTCGTGGAAAGCGATGCGATGCAGCCCTTCTTCGGCCTCGCGCCGCGCGGTGATGTCCTGCGCCTGCAGGATCAGGCACGGGCGGCTGGCACCGGGCTCGGAAAAGAAGCTGCAATGCGCCGCGACCCATACCGCGCGTCCCGAGGCGTGCTGGCAGCGCAGCTCGAGCGCAAAACCTTCGAAGCCCGACTGCGTGACCTGCGCCAGCTGTTGCTGCAACACGGCCCGGTCTTCTTCGACGACGCACAGGCCGAAGTCGCTGTGCACCAGCTCGCCGTCACTGCGGCCCAGCAGTGCACGCAGGCTGGCATTGGCCTGAAGAATGGCACCTTCGAAGGACAGCAGCGCCATGCCGATGGAGGCATGGGTGAAGGCACTGTGGAAGCGCCGCTCGCTGAGTTCGAGCTCGCGCACATGGCGTTGCGTGGACTCGGCCTCGCGCTCGGCCGCCTCTTCGCCGGTGCGCCGCGCCGACTCGGCCACTTCCTGTTGGCGAAAGAAGTAATGCAGCGTGGCCAGCATCATCGCCAGCAGCGGCACCATGGCCATCAGCACGCCGATGCCCGACTGCTTGTAGGTCAGAAACATCAGCACCGCCAGCGCGGCACAGCCGGCATAGGCGATGCCGATCCAGCCGAAGACGCCGAAGAGGTCAGACCATTGCAAGGCCTCGCCGCGCTTGAGGCGCGGCACGGCGGTGACGAGCACGGTGTTGAGGAAGAAGTAGACCAGCGCAAAACCCATCGCCGTGATGATCAACACGCCGGCGCTGTCGATCTCCAGCCGCGTCAGCTGCGACACGGCGGCATCGAGCAGCGAGCCGGCACCGAACATCGCCAGTGCGGCCATGGCCGGGCTGACGATGCGGCTGGTCCAGCGCCTGGACGTGCGAAAGGCACCGACCGCGGCTTCGCCGGCAGAGGCCAGCGTGGCAGCTGCGGGGCCGTGCATCAGCAGCAGCAGGAAGATGAACACTTCGCCGGCAGCGAAGGAGTTTCTCGACTGCGGGATGCGCACCGGGAAGACGCCGGCCAGCATGGCGATGAGCATGCCCACCAGCACCTGCAGCCACACCGTGGAAGGCGCCGAGGCGACCTCGCTCACGGCGTACACGAAGGTGGTCGTGCCCGCGGCGACGACGCACCACCAGTAGGTGGTGGCGCGGGCGTTGTAGTCGGGCATCAGCGCCGTGTGCAAGCGCTGCCACCCGCCTTGGCGTGGCACGGGTTCCGGCGTGGAAGGCTTGGGTGTGCTCACTCGCGGCGTGGTAGCGATTGCTGGCTCGTTTTCGGTGCGACCCGGCGCAACTTGAGCGGCCGGCCCCAGAGCCAACCGTGCTGCGAGCGCAGACGCGGCCGTGGCCAGGGCCGGCAGCGTCATGGTTCGCCGGCGACGAAACCTTCGCTGACCACCAGGCCTTCGCTCAGCACCAGGCCTTCACTGACGATCAGCCCTTCGCTCACCACCAGGCCTTCGCTCAGGATCAGGCCTTCGCTGACCACCAGGCCTTCGCTCAGCACCAGCCCGCTGCTCAACAACACGCCCTGCAACAGCACGGTGCCGCTGCCGCTGGTGGCCCAGGACGAGAGCGTGGCCGTCGGCAGGAATGCGCCGGTCTTGCCCACCATCGAGCTGGTGCCGGCCAGGACCGTGAGGTCGACGACAGCGGCGGTGACCAGCGTCTGGTTGGGCGGGTCGACATCGGTGAACGACTTGATGAAGGTGTTGGCGGCGATGCCTGTGCCCGACCAGTACACCGGCATGCGCTTGCGCACCATGCCGTTGGCCCAGGTCAGCCGCGGGTCCCACAGCGGCTGGTACTTGGTGAACAGGCTCGCACCACTGACGACGCGGTTGCCACCGACGAACGCCAGACGCGACCAATTGAAGCTGGCGCCGCCGATGCTGGACGTGGTGGCGGGCATGGCCTGCCCCGCGGCCAGCATCGAGCTGCCGGCGGCCAACGTGCCGTTGGCGACGACCGTCGACAGGTCGGTACGCACGATCTTCGCCAGCGCCAGCGCGCCGCTGACGTTGAGCAAGCCCGTGCCTTGCTGCAGCAGGTTCTGGCCGGCGATGGGCTGTGCGCTGTACTGCAGCATGGCCTTGATCAAGGGCGGCGTCAGGCCCGGGTTGGTCTGCAGCATCAACGCCACCGTGCCAGCCACGGCCGGTGCGGCGATCGAGGTGCCGCTCATCAGCATCTGCGTTTCACCCAGCACCTGCGTGATGCCCACCGGCACCACCAGCTGGCTGTTGAACTGTGTCGCCAGCAGGTTCCAGGTCAGGCCCGTGTTGGCCGTGGCGGCGGCGCCGACGATCCTGTTTCCCGGGGCCACCAGGTCGGGCTTGAGCAGGTTGTCGATGCGCGTGCGGCCGTTGAGGTCGAGCTTGGCGCCGCGGGTCGGGCCGCGCGAGCTGAACAGGTTGACGCTGTCATCGCCGCGCGCCTGCGTGTCCTTGAAGTTGACCGCGCCGACGGTGATCACCGAGGGGTCGTTGCCGGGCGAGCCGATGGCGCCGTAGACCTCGCTGCCCAGCGCGTTCTTGCCGAAGTTGCCGGCCGCCACCACCACCGTGATGCCGGCCGAGACGGCACTGCGCGCGGCGATGCACAACGGGTCGAGCTCCCAGCTGTCCGACGAGTCCGTGGCCAGGCTGATGTTGAGCACGCGGATGTTGTATTCCTTGGCGTGGTAGATGACCCACTGGATGCCTTCGATGGCGTCACTGAGCGTGCCGGTGCCGGTGCCGCCCAGCACCTTCACGTCGTAGATGCTGGCGTTGGGGGCGATGCCGGTGGTGTCGCCGGCATAAACGTATTGTTTGGCCACGCCCGCGGCCACCGAAGCCACATGGGTGCCGTGGCCGTAGGCGTCCTGGTTGACGGCGCTGTCGTTGGCCACCGCCGCCTCGTAGCTGGCGAGTGCAGCGCTGCCCGGCTGCAGCGAGGTCGCGCCGGCGGCATCGGCCACCCAGTTGGCCACGGCTGTGTTCAGCATGTTGACGTTGCGCTTGACTCGGTTGCCAGCAGTGCCGCCGTAGAAGGCTCGGTGATCGCGCATCACGCCCGAGTCGAGGATGGCAATGCCGATGCCGGTGCCGTCGACGCCGGTGTAGGTCGTTTTGGTACTCGCCGTGCGCCCCGGGTTGGCCAGTGCGCCGGTGATGGTTTCGAGGGTGCTGGCGGTGCGACGCGTCGCGCGATTCGGCACGACGTTGAGCACGTCGCCGCGCTGCGCCAGCAAGTCGACGAGGCTGGCCTTGACCTGCACCGTCATCGCGTGCGCCGCCGGATGCACGGCAAGCACGGTGCCACCCAAGCTTTGTACGTACTGGCGCAACTCGGTCATCTGCGCGTCGGCACCATCGCCCACGAGCAGCAGCTGCACATGGCGCACGCCCTGAAGATTGCGTGCCCAGGGCGCCTTGGGCGCGCCATTGCCGCGCAACTCGTCGCCCAGGTCGCGTGAGAACTTGTGCTGGTGCGGGCCACCCTGACCAGCGGCATACACCACGCCGGTGTTGAACGCACCGAGAACCAGTGCACCGGCCGCACATGCCGCGACCAACAAACGTGCCCAGCGGCGTTCGATCACGACCGTGAAGCCGGTACACAGCCGGGTGGACAGCCGCAACGGCAGGCGGGAAGGCAAGCTCATGTCAGTACCCCTGGGTGGCGAGGGGCGCGTCCGATGCCGGACAGCGCGTGATGGAGATGTATGGCCTGGCTGCGGCTGGCAAGAACGCCACCCCCGCATACCGTCCCCGTTCGCAGCTGACTAGGCGCCACCCCTGCGATTCGGGACGGCTGCAGTATTCACCGAAGTTGCCGCTCGTAACCGCTGGACACACGCGCGGCCGTGCGTTTATGCCGCGCACTTCGGCACGGCGGCGGCGCGAGATGCGTGACGCCGGGTGGATTCAGCGCCCGCCGAAGATCGCCGTGCCCACGCGTACCAGCGTGGCCCCTTCGGCGATGGCGGCTTCGAGGTCGGCACTCATGCCCATCGACAAGGTGTCCAGCACATGACCTTGCGCGCGCAGCCCAATCAAGAGCTCGCGCAATGCGTGATGGCGCGCCCGCGTGACGGCGGCGTCGGCGCCTGGCTCGGGGATGGCCATCAGGCCGCGCAGCACGAGCCGCTCGCGTGGCAGTGCGGCCACGGCAGCGGCCAGGGCCGGCAGTTCCACCGGCGCCGCACCACGCTTGCTGGCTTCGCCACTGATGTTGACCTGCAGGCACACCTGCAGCGGCGCCATGCCGGGCGGGCGCTGCTCGGCCAGGCGCTGGGCGATCTTCAGTCTCTCGATGCCATGCACCCAGTCGAAGTGGGCCGCCACCTCACGCGTCTTGTTGCTTTGCAAGGGGCCGATGAAGTGCCAGCTCAGGTGCGGGCGCAGCTCGCACAGCGCGTCGATCTTGGCCACACCTTCTTGCACATAGTTCTCGCCGAAGGCCAGTTGCCCGGCGGCCACGGCCGCGCGCACGGCCGCGGCATCGAAGGTCTTGCTCACCGCCACCAGCGTCACGTCTTCAGGTGCACGGCCGGCATCGATGCAGGCCTGTGCGATGCGTGCCTGCACGTGTTGCAGGTTCCCGGCGATGCTGCCCATAATCCCCCGAGCTTACTTGCGCGACCGCGCCCCCTGCATGGACATCACCCAGCTGCTGGCCTTCTCCGTCAAGAACAAGGCGTCCGACCTGCACCTCTCGGCCGGGCTGCCGCCAATGATCCGCGTGCACGGCGATGTGCGCCGCATCAATGTCGAACCACTCGAGCACAAACAGGTGCACGACATGGTCTACGACATCATGAACGACTCGCAGCGCAAGAACTACGAAGACACGCTGGAGTGCGACTTCAGCTTCGAGATCCAGGGCCTGGCGCGGTTTCGCGTCAACGCCTTCAACCAGAACCGCGGTGCCGGCGCGGTGTTCCGCACCATCCCGAGCAAGATCCTGACGCTCGAGCAGCTCGGCGCCCCCAAAGTCTTCGCCGAGTTGTCGCTGAAGCCGCGCGGCCTGGTGCTCGTCACCGGCCCCACCGGCTCGGGCAAGAGCACGACGCTGGCGGCGATGGTCAACCACCTCAACGAAACCGAATACGGCCATGTGCTGACGGTGGAAGACCCGATCGAGTTCGTGCACGAAAGCAAGAAGTGCCTGATCAACCAGCGTGAGGTCGGGCCGCACACCTTGTCGTTTTCCAACGCCTTGCGCTCCGCGTTGCGCGAAGACCCCGACGCCATCCTCGTGGGCGAAATGCGCGACCTGGAAACCATACGCCTGGCACTCACCGCGGCCGAAACCGGCCACCTGGTGTTCGGCACGCTGCACACCAGCTCGGCGGCCAAGACCATCGACCGCGTGGTCGACGTCTTCCCTGCGGCCGAGAAGGAAATGGTGCGCGCGATGCTGTCCGAGTCGCTGCAGGCGGTGATCTCGCAGACGCTGTGCAAGCTCAAGGACGGCTCGGGCCGCGTGGCCTCGCACGAGATCATGATCGCCACCTCGGCCATCAAGAACCTGATCCGCGAGAACAAGATCGCGCAGATGTATTCATCGATCCAGACTGGGCAGAGCCTGGGCATGCAGACGCTGGATCAGAACCTCGCCGACCTGGTGCGGCGCAACGTCGTCAGCCCGGCGGAAGCGCGCTCGAAAGCGAAGATTCCGGAAAACTTCCCAGGGTAGGCAAAGCACATGGAACGCGACCAGGCCTCGAAATTCGTCAACGACCTGCTGCGGCTGATGGTCAGCCGCAACGGCAGCGACCTCTTTGTCACCGCCGACTTTCCGCCGGCGATCAAGGTCGACGGCAAGGTCACCAAGGTCTCGCCGCAACCGCTCACCGGCCAGCACACGCTGGCGCTGGCGCGCGCGGTGATGAACGACAAGCAGGCGGCCGACTTCGAGCGCACGAAGGAATGCAACTTCGCCATCTCGCCGCAGGGCATCGGGCGCTTTCGCGTCAATGCCTTCATCCAGCAGGGCCAGGTGGGCATGGTGATGCGCACCATCCCGCAGACGCTGCCGACGATCGACTCGCTGAACCTGCCGCCTATCCTCAAAGAAATCGCCATGACCAAGCGTGGCCTGGCGATCTTCGTCGGCGCCACCGGCTCGGGCAAGAGCACCTCGCTCGCGGCCATGGTCGACTACCGCAACGAAAACTCCTTCGGCCACATCGTCACCGTCGAAGACCCGGTGGAGTTCGTGCACCGCCACAAGAACTGCATCGTGACGCAGCGCGAGGTCGGCATCGACACCGACGGCTGGGAGCCGGCGCTGAAGAACTCGCTGCGCCAGGCGCCCGACGTCATCCTGATGGGCGAGATCCGTGACCGCGAGACGATGGAGCACGCCGTGGCCTTCGCCGAAACCGGCCACCTGTGCATGGCCACCCTGCACGCCAACAGCTCCAACCAGGCGCTCGACCGCATCATCAACTTCTTCCCCGACGAGCGCCGCGCGCAGCTGCTGATGGACCTGTCGCTGAACCTCAAGGCGCTGGTCTCGCAGCGCCTGTTGCCACGCGAAGCCGGCCGCGGCCGCGTCGCGGCGGTGGAGATCATGCTGAACTCGCCGCTGGTGTCGGACCTGATCTTCAAAGGCGCGGTGGGCGAGATCAAGGAAATCATGAAGCGCTCGCGCGAACTCGGTATGCAGACCTTCGACCAGGCCTTGTTCGATCTCTTCGAAGCCGACAAGATTTCCTACGAAGACGCGCTGCGCAACGCCGACTCGGTCAACG
>JANLYV010000225.1:0-2140 GCA_031365825.1 Rubrivivax sp.
ATGGCACTCGACCATCGCCTGTTGCGCCGGGTGCAGTTGGCCGGCGTTCGATGCCCTCAAGTCGTCCACCGTGAACAGCGCCTTGCCGTGCAAGGTGGGCAGGAACTGGATGCAGGCGTTGACGCTGCGCAGGCTCAGGCCCCGCACCAGCGAGCCCGGTGAATCCACGTGCTCGGGCAGTTCGCCGATCACCACCGTGCAGGCGCCGCAGTCGCCCTCGTTGCAGCCTTCCTTGGTGCCGGTGCAGTGCGCGTCTTCCCGCAACCAGTCGAGCACCGAGCGGGTCGGATGCGCGGCGGCTGCGCTGACGATGCGGCCCCGGTGGAAAAACCGAAGCGGCTGACTGCTGATATCGGCGCTCTTGCTGATGCTGATGCTCATGACCGGACTTTCGCATGGCATGCTGCACCCTGCCAATACCCTTGCGGCCTGCCAGCGAAAATGACCCCCACCGATTCGACCCGACTCGCCATTCGCGGCGACCTGCTCGACTACATCGCCGCCCCGGCATGGGGTGCGATCGACGCTGCGTCGGCTCGCTTCCGGCCCGACCACTGGCTGCTGGTCGAGGCCGGCCGCATCGTCGGCGCGCAGCCTGCCGCCCAGCCGCTGGACGCCAGCTGGCAGCGTCACGACCACGCCGGCCGTCTGCTGCTGCCCGGCTTCATCGACACCCATGTTCACAGCCCGCAGATCGACGTCATCGCCAGCCACGGCGCGGCCCTGCTCGACTGGTTGACCGACCACACCTTCCCGGCCGAACTGCGCCATGCCGACCCGGCCCACGCGCAGGCCGCCGCCGCGCATTTTCTGGACGCGCTGCTGGCCCACGGCAGCACCAGTGCCGTGGTCTACCCGACCGTTCACAAGGTCAGCGCCGACGCGCTGTTCGCGGCGGCCGCCGAGCGCGGCATGCGGCTCATCGCCGGCAAGGTGCTGATGGACCGCCACGCGCCCGCCGGTTTGCTGGACGACGCGGCCGATGTTCGCGCGGCCGAGCGCGAATGCACTGAGCTGATCGAACGCTGGCACGGCCACGGCCGGCTCAGCTATGCGGTGACGGTGCGCTTTGCGCCCACCAGTTCGCCGGCGCAACTGGCGATGGCCGGCGCGCTGTGCGCGGCCCACCCCGGCGTCTACATGCAGACCCATGTGGCGGAAAACCGCGACGAGGTGCGCTGGGTGCGCGAGCTGTTTCCGGCCGCGCGCAGCTACCTCGACGTGTACGCGCAGGCCGGTCTGTTGAACGCGCGCAGCGTGCTCGCGCACGGCATCTGGCTCGACGACACCGACCGCGCGGTGCTGCGTGAAAGCGGCTCGCAAATTTCCCATTGCCCGTCGTCGAACCTGTTCCTCGGCAGCGGCCTGTTCGACTGGCGGCAGGCCGAAGCCGCCGGCGTGGCGGTGAGCCTGGGCAGCGACGTGGGGGGCGGCACCAGCCTGTCGATGCAGCGCACCATGGCCGATGCGTGCAAGGTGCAGGCCTTGCTGGGCCAGCGGCTGACGGCCTGGACGGCGCTGCACGCCGCCACCCGTGGCGCCGCCGTGGCGCTCGGCCTGTCGCACGAGATCGGCTCGTTCGATGTGGGTTGCACTGCCGATGTGTGCGTCTGGGACTGGGCGCTCGGCCCGGTCGCCACGCGACGCATGGATGTGGCGCAGGGCTTGCATGAGCGGCTGTTCGCGTGGATGACGCTGTCGGATGATCGCAATCTGGCCGCCGTTTATGTGGCCGGCGCGAAGCGCGAATTTCCAGGAGTTCCCCGTGCTGCGCCTTGAACTGACCGACATCAGCAAGCAATACCCCGCCGTCAAGGCCAACGACCGCGTCAACCTGCGCGTGGCCGCCGGCCAGATCCACGCGGTGCTCGGCGAGAACGGCGCGGGCAAGTCGACGCTGGTGAAAATCATCTACGGCGCGGTGCGGCCCGATGCCGGCGAAATCCGCTGGAACGGGCAGCCGGTCGACATCCGCAACCCGCAACAGGCGCGCGCGCTGGGCATCAGCATGGTGTTCCAGCACTTCAGTTTGTTCGACACCCTCAGCGTGGCCGAAAACGTGTGGCTGGGGCTGGACAAGTCGCTCTCGCGGGCGACGGTGACGCAGCGCATCGTCGAAGTCGCGAAGTCGTACGGGCTG
>JANLYV010000242.1:0-3679 GCA_031365825.1 Rubrivivax sp.
CCCAGATCACCGCCGCGCGCAGTTCACTGATGGACGGCATGCCGCGCAGCCGGTCGACCACGGCGCGCAGCGTCACGCCGGTGTCGGCCAGGTCGTCGACCAGCAATACGCGGCCGGCCAGTTCGCCTTTGGGCATGGTGATGTACTTGGCCAGGTCAAGGCGGCCCTGGATGGTGCCGGCATCGGCGCGGTAGGAACTCGTCGACATGATCGCCAGCGGTTTGTCGAACACGCGGGACAGCACATCACCGGGGCGCATGCCGCCACGCGCCAGGCACAGGATCTGGTCGAACGCCCAGCCCGAGTTGTGCACCTTCAGCGCCAGGCGCTCGGTGAGCATGTGGTACTCATCCCAGGACACGTAGAGATGTCTGCCGTCGTCGGTGAGCATGGGCTGCTAACTCCTTGGTGGATGGGCGCCGTGCATGTTTGGGTTCATGCGCGGAAGGGGTGACGCAGCAGAATCGTGTGCACGCGGTCCGGGCCAGTCGACACCATGTCGATCGGTGCGCTGGTCAGCTCCTGCACGCGTTGCAGATAGCGTTTGGCATTGGCCGGCAACTGCTCCCAATTCGTCAGCCCGGCGGTGGTGTCGCTCCAGCCGGGCAGCGTCTCGTACACCGGCCGGCTTTGTTCGATCTCGTCAGCATCAAGCGGCAGGATGTCGAGCTGACGGCCGCCAATTTCGTAGCCGACGCAGATCTTGATCTCGGCCAGGCCGTCCAGCACATCGAGCTTGGTGATGCACAGGCCCGAGATGCCATTGATGATGATCGAGCGCTTCAATGCGGCGGCGTCGAGCCAGCCACAGCGCCGCGGTCGCCCGGTGACCGTGCCGCGCTCCTGGCCGACGGTGGACAGGTGGTGGCCGATGCTGCCGGGCGTGAGCATGTCAAGCTCGGTCGGGAACGGCCCGCCGCCGACGCGCGTGGTGTAGGCCTTGGTGATGCCCAGGATGTAGTGCAGCATGCCCGGCCCGACGCCCGAGCCTGCCGCCGCGTTGCCCGCTACGCAGTTGCTTGACGTGACGTAAGGGTAGGTGCCGTGGTCGATGTCGAGCAGCGTGCCCTGCGCGCCCTCGAAGAGCAGGTTGTCGCCCGCCAGGTGCGCCTTGTGCAGGCGATAGCCGACATCGGCCAGCAGCGGGCGGATATGTTCAGCCACGCGCAGCACGCCTTCGAGCATCGGGCCGGCGTCGAGCGCGGGCGCGCCCAGAACCTGCGTAAGTTCGGCGTTATGCAACTTGACGAGATCACGCAGCTTGGCTTCCAGCCGCGCCGGATGTTTGAGGTCCTGCACGCGCAAGGCACGGCGCGCCACCTTGTCCTCATACGCCGGGCCGATGCCCTTGCCGGTGGTGCCGATCTTGCCGCTGCCGCTGGACTCACGGCCGGCCTCGCGCGCGCGGTCGAGCTCGGCATGGAAGGGCAGGATCAGCGGGCAGGCTTCGCTCAGGAACAAGCGCGAACGCACGTCCACGCCCAGCGCCTCGATGCGTTCGATCTCACCCAATAGGTGGGTCGGGTCGACGACCACACCGTTGCCGATGAGGCAGGCCACGCCCTCGCGCATTACGCCCGAGGGGATCAATTGCAGAGCCGTCTTGCGGCCGGCGATGACCAGCGTATGTCCGGCGTTGTGCCCGCCCTGGAAACGCACCACACCTTTGGCGTGGTCGGTCAACCAATCGACGATCTTGCCCTTGCCTTCGTCACCCCACTGGGTACCGACGACGACGACGTTGCGCCCGACATGGGGGCTGATGACGGTTTGCATCTGACGGGAACTTTCTGGATTCAGGTTCAGGACTCAGGGTTCACCAGCGCGTGCGGCGGGCATGGCCTGCAATACCCACTGCCCGGTGACATGCACCAATTCG
Source organism: Rubrivivax sp. (assembly GCA_031365825.1). Taxonomy (GTDB): domain Bacteria; phylum Pseudomonadota; class Gammaproteobacteria; order Burkholderiales; family Burkholderiaceae_C; genus Rubrivivax. Next base: position 1,880 of record JANLYV010000242.1, read on the forward strand.
CGATCACATTCAAAAGCCTGCGCTTCAGGGTTGTGGCCCGGCAGCACCGACAACACGGTTTCGCCCATTTCACGCAAACGCCGTACCGCGGCACGCAACGCCGCGTCTTCGCCCCAAGGTGCCAACACCGCGGCCGTTGCTGCCATAGGCGGCACGGCCTCGGTCAGCGCCTTCAGGTCGAGGCTGAAGCCCACGGCGGGCCGGTTGCGGCCGAACACCGCACCGACCTCGTCGTAGCGGCCGCCGCGGGCCAGCGCGTCGCTGGCACCCGCGCCGTAAATGGCAAAGCGCGCTCCGCTGTAGTAGGCGTAGCCGCCCATGTCCGACAGGTCGAAGCCGACACGCAGGCGTGGGTAGTCGCGCTGCAAATGGTTAGCGAGCCACTCGAGTTCATCGAGCGCCGTGTGGATCAAGGGCCGCGACGGCAGGCTGCGTCGCGCGCGCGCCAGCACGTCACCGTCGCCATAGAGCGACAGCAGTGCACGCAAGCCAGACTTTGCGTCGTCGGGCATGGTTTCGCTGAGGCCGTGCACGGCCGCGGCATCTTTGTCGGCCAGGGCTTGCACCACGACCTTGAGGCCGTGCGCATCCACCGGCACACCGGCCAGCACGCCGCGCAGCACGCGCGCATCGGCAAGGTCCAACACCAGGCGTTCACACGGCGCAGCCTGCAGGCAATCCAGTGCCAGCTCTTGCGTTTCGAGGTCGGCTTCAAGGCCACCATGGCCGAAGACTTCGGCACCAAACTGCAAAGGCTCACGCGTGGACAGCAGCCCCGCCGGCCGGGTGTGCAGCACCGGCCCGCAGTAGCACAGCCGCGTCACGCCATCGTGGTTGAGCAAGTGTGCGTCGATGCGCGCGGCCTGCGGCGTGGTATCGGCGCGCAGGCCTAGCATGCGCCCGCTGAGCTGGTCGACGAGCTTGAAGGTCTGCAGGTCGAGCTCGCTGCCGGTGCCAGACAGCAAGGACTCCAGATGCTCCAGCAGCGGCGGCATCACGAGCTCGTAGCCGTAGCCGCGCGCGCGGTCGAGAAGGCGACGGCGCAAATCCTCGATACGACTTGCCTGCACGGGCAAAACGTCGGCAATGTGCTCCGGCAGCAGCCAGGCAGACATCATCAAAAAGCACCGGCGATTAAAAGTGGCATTGTACGGGGCGGGCCTGCGCCGGCCTGTCGCCGCTCAACGCCAAACCAGGAACAGCAGCAGCCCGGCCAGCAGCGAGGCGAGGCCGATGAAGCGGATCTGGCCGTCGCTCAAACGTGTGGCGCGCTCGAACATCTCGCGCCAGGAACGGGGGCTGATGAAAGGCAGCAGGCCTTCGAGCATGAGCATCAGCGCCAACGCGCCGAGCAGCAGGTCAGGCATCGAATGTCTGGGCGCTACTTGCCTTTGACCGGCGCGGCCGCAGCACCCGGGCCGCCACTGCGCATGGCGCGGAAGAACTCGTTGCTCGGGTCCAGCACCATCACGTCCGAGCGGCTGCGGAAGGTGGCGCGGTAGGCGTCGAGGCTGCGATAGAACTGTGCGAATTGCGGGTCGCGACCGAACGCGTCGGCATACAGCGCGGAGGCTTTGGCATCGCCCTCGCCCTTGATCTTCTGCGCATCGCGATAGGCCTCGGCGATGATGACTTCGCGTTGGCGGTCGGCATCGGCGCGAATCTTTTCAGCATCGGCCTGACCTTGCGCACGTAGCTCGTTGGCCACCTGCTTGCGCTCGGACTCCATGCGGCGGTAGACCGAGTCGGTGATGTCGGCGACGAAGTCCACGCGCTTGATTCGCACGTCGACGATTTCGA
>JANLYV010000248.1:0-5628 GCA_031365825.1 Rubrivivax sp.
TGCACCCGCAGGCGCGCGACTTCATCGTCGAGCGCATGCGCGAAACCGCGGCCGAGCAGGGCAAGCCCTTCGAGCCCGATCGCGAAGACAACCGCCACCGGCTGAACATGGGCATGTTCCCCGAGGGTGCATCGATCATCCCCAACCCTTTCAACAAGATCGCCGGCTTCTTCGTCGGCGACGTGCACTTCGTACCGGGTTTCCCGGTGATGGCCTGGCCGATGATCGAGTGGGTACTGGATGAACGTTACGCACACCTGCAAGGCGGGCCGGCTGCGGCCGAGCGTTCGGTCATCGTCTTCGGCGCGATGGAGGCCGCGCTCACGCCTCTGATGGAAACCATCGAAGCCCAGTTTGCCGGCATCAAGGTCTTCAGCCTGCCCAGCGTCGACCACCCGCAGTGGGGCCGCCACATCGAGCTCGGTGTGAAGGCCAGCGGCCTGCCGCTGGAGCTGGCGTTCGCGGCCTTGCGCGAAGGTCTGCTGGCTCAAGGCGCACAGTTGGGCCCCGAGATGGTGCGCTAACTGGCACCATCTTCGCGCCACTTGTTGCACCGTCTCGGTGCTTGGATGGGACTTTCCTGGCGCCTCGCGCACGCACCGAACGCCACTGCAGCAGTGATGCACCGCCAGCGGGCAGTCGCAGGCATGCTTTCTGCTACATTCTTTTGAGCTTTTCGGGGCTCATTTCTTCCCCTGAAGCCCCCGCTTCCAACCCATACCCACAAGCCCCCGACAGGAGATTTTCAATGGCGAAGACAGTTGCCGACGTGATGAAGATGGTGAAGGAGAACGAAGTCAAGTTCGTCGACTTCCGCTTCACCGATACCCGCGGCAAGGAACAACATGTATCCGTTCCGGTGTCGCACTTCGACGAAGACAAGTTCGTGGGCGGCCACGCCTTCGACGGCTCGTCGATCGCCGGCTGGAAAGGCATCGAAGCCAGCGACATGCTGCTCATGCCCGACCCCAACACCGCCAACATCGACCCCTTCTTCGAAGAGCCGACGCTGATCCTGTCGTGCGACGTGCTCGAGCCCGGTGACGGCAAGCCCTACGAGCGTGACCCGCGCAGCCTGGCGCGGCGCGCCGAGGCTTATTTGAAGAGCAGCGGCGTCGGTGATGCCGCCTTCTTCGGCCCCGAGCCCGAGTTCTTCATCTTCGACGAAGTGCGCTGGGGCGCCGACGCGCAAGGTGCCTTCTACAAGGTCGGCTCCGAGGAAGCGCCGTGGAGCACAGGCGCCAAGATCGAAGGCGGCAACATGGGCCACCGCCCGGCGTTGAAGGGCGGCTACTTCCCGGTGCCCCCGGTCGACAGCTTGCAGGACATGCGCTCGGAGATGTGCCTGATCCTCGAATCGCTGGGCATCCCGGTCGAAGTGCACCACCATGAAGTGGCCGCACAGGGCCAGTGCGAGATCGGCACCAAGTTCAGCACGCTGGTGCAGCGCGCCGACTGGCTGATGCTGCAGAAGTACGTCATCCACAACGTCGCCCATGCCTATGGCAAGACGGCGACCTTCATGCCCAAGCCCATCGTCGGCGACAACGGCAGCGGCATGCACGTGCACCAGAGCGTGTGGAAGGACGGCAAGAACCTGTTCGCCGGCGACGGCTATGCCGGCCTGTCGGACTTCGCGCTGTACTACATCGGCGGCATCATCAAGCACGCCCGTGCGCTCAACGCCATCACCAACCCCGGCACCAACAGCTACAAGCGCCTGGTGCCCGGTTTCGAAGCGCCAGTGAAGCTGGCGTACAGCTCGCGGAATCGTTCGGCGAGCATTCGCATTCCGTACGTGCCCAACCCCAAGGGCCGGCGCATCGAAGTGCGTTTCCCCGACCCCACGTCCAACCCCTACCTGGCCTTCAGTGCCATGTTGATGGCCGGCCTGGACGGCGTGGAGAACAAGATCCACCCGGGCGAGGCGGCGACGAAGGACCTGTACCACCTGCCGCCGGAAGAAGACGCAAAGATCCCCACCGTCTGCTCTAGCCTGGAGCAGGCGCTGGACTGCTTGAACGCCGACCGTGGCTTCCTCACCAAGGGCGGTGTCTTCACCGACTCCTACCTCGACGCCTACATCGAGCTGAAGATGCAGGAAGTGACGCGCTTTCGCATGACCACGCACCCGATCGAGTTCGACATGTACTACAGCCTGTAATCGGCATTCGCCCGATCTGCAGAGGGACGCTTCGGCGTCCCTTTTTTCATGGGGAACGCTGGGTCACAATCGCGCCCCATGGAGATTGCTGCATGAAGCGCTGGGTCCTTGCTGCCGCCTTTGGGCTGGCGCCGCTTGCGCTGATGGCCCAGGGTGTCGTCTACCGCTGCCCCGGCAACCCGGTGCTCTACACCGACCAGATCACCGAGCGCGAAGCCAAGGAACGCGGCTGCCGCACCATCGAAGGCGCGCCGGTGACGGTGGTGCAGGTTCCCAAGCCCAAGGCAGGCGCGCCAGTCCCGGGCAATGGCTCAGCCTCACGCCCGGCCGATTCGCGCGTCGACCCGCAAGCGCAAAAGGCGCGCGACAACGACGCACGGCGCATCCTCGCCGATGAACTGCGTCGTGCCGAAGAGCAACTGGCAGGGCTGCAGAAGGACTTCAACAACGGTGAGCCCGAGCGCCAGGGCGGCGAGCGCAATTACCAGACTTACCTCGACCGCGTGGCCGGCATGAAGGCCGCCATCCTGCGCAAGGAAAGCGACGTCGCCGCACTCAAGCGCGAGCTCGCCAAGCTGCCGCCGTGAAGGCCGCGCAGGCACCTGCCCTGCCGGGCGTGCCGGGCTTCGACGCCTTCGATCAACTCGCCACCATGGTCGCCGTGGCCGACCCCGCCGGCCATTGCCTGTTCGCCAACGCCGCGCTCGAAGACATGATGGGCGTCTCGCGCCGCGCGCTGTTGCGCGGCTCGGTGCTCGACTGGCTGGTGGATGCCGCGCCTCTGGCCGACACGCTGTCGCGTGTGGCCGGCAACCAAGTCTCGAGTGCACGCTTCGACGCCTTCGTCAAACGTTCACCCTCGGGTTCACGCGGCGGCTACGAGCTGCCGGTGCACGTCATCGTCAGCCAGCTCGACCGCGCCGAGCGCGTGCTGGTGGAGATGATCGAGATCGAACAGCAGACGCGACTGGATCGCGAAGAGCGGCTGCATGGCCTGGCGCAGGTGAACAAGGAGCTGGTGCGCAACCTCGCGCACGAGATCAAGAACCCGCTCGGCGGCATCCGCGGCGCGGCGCAGTTGCTCGAGATGGAGCTGGCCGCGCCCGAGCTGGCCGAGTACACCCAGGTCATCATCCACGAGGCCGACCGGCTGCAGGCGCTGGTCGACCGGCTGCTCGACCCGCACCGTTGGCCGCAGGTGGTGGGCGACGTCAACCTGCACGAGGTGTGTGAACGCGTGCGCTCGCTGATGCTGGCCGAGTTCCCGCGCGGGCTTTTCATCGAGCGCGACTACGACACCTCGCTGCCCGAGTTCCGCGGCGACCGTGAGCAGCTTATTCAAGCGGTGCTGAACGTCACGCGCAACGCCGCGCAGGCGCTGGCCGAGCGCATCGCGGCAGGCGATGCGCTGATCACGCTGCGCACGCGCATCGCGCGCCAGACCACGATCGCACGCGAGCGTTTTCGGCTGGCACTGGAATTGCATATCCAGGACAACGGCCCGGGCGTGCCCGAGGCCATTCGTGATCGCATCTTCCACCCGCTGATCTCAGGTCGAGAAGGCGGCACAGGCCTCGGGCTGACCTTGGCCCAGACCTTCGTGGAGCAGCATCACGGCACGATCGAATGCGAAAGCATGGTCGGACGCACGGTGTTCAAGATCCTGATTCCACTGCCCTGATGACATCGTCACCCCTGAATTCCCCGCCCGTGCCCACCACGATGAAACCGATCTGGATCGTCGACGACGACCCGTCGATCCGTTTCGTGCTTGAAAAGGCGCTGGCGCGCGAGCAGTTCGAGGTGCGCAGTTTCGCCAGCAGCCGCGAGGTCATGGCGGCACTGAATGCCCCTGGCGGTGACGGCGACGGCGGGCCGGCCGTGCTGGTGAGCGACATCCGCATGCCGGGGGCGTCGGGCATAGCCTTGCTGGCGCAGGTGAAGGCCAAGCTGCCCGGGCTGCCGGTGATCATCATGACCGCCTTCTCCGACCTCGACAGCGCCGTCTCGGCGTTTCAGGGCGGCGCCTTCGAGTACCTGCCCAAACCTTTCGACTTGACGCACGCGGTCGAGCTCATCCGCCGCGCGGTGCAGGAAAGCCAGCGCGAAGCCGTGCGCGAAGCGGCGCAGGCGGTGATGCCCGAGATGCTGGGCCAGGCCGGCGCCATGCAGGACGTGTTCCGCGCCATCGGCCGGCTTTCGCAAAGCAACGTCACGGTGCTCATCACCGGCGAAAGCGGCTCGGGCAAGGAGCTGGTGGCACGCGCGCTGCACAAGCACAGCCCGCGCGCCGAAGGCCCGCTGGTGGCCATCAACACCGCCGCGATTCCGAAAGACCTGCTCGAGAGCGAACTCTTCGGCCACGAGCGCGGCGCCTTCACCGGCGCGCAGACCATGCGCCGCGGCCGCTTCGAGCAAGCCGAAGGTGGCACGTTGTTTCTCGACGAAATCGGCGACATGCCGTTTGATTTGCAGACGCGGCTGCTGCGTGTGCTGTCCGATGGCCAGTTCTATCGCGTCGGTGGCCACCAGCCGCTGAAGTCGAACGTGCGCGTCATCGCCGCCACGCACCAGAACCTGGACGAACGCGTGCGTGCCGGCGCCTTCCGCGAAGACCTGTACCACCGGCTCAACGTCATCCGGCTGCGCCTGCCGGCGCTGCGCGAACGCCGCGAAGACATTGCCATGCTGACGCGCTTCTTCCTGCAAAAAAGCGCGCGTGAACTCGGTGTCGACGCCAAGCGCATCACCGATGCGGCGGTACTGCAGCTGCAGGGCTTCGATTTCCCCGGCAACGTGCGCCAGCTGGAAAACATCTGCCATTGGCTAACGGTCATGGCACCGGCACAGGTGATCGAAGCCAAGGACCTGCCGCCCGAGGTGCTGCAGTTCCAGCCCTCGGCCACCGCTGCGTCGACCCTGCCCACTGTCGCACCGGCCGCGGCCGCGGGCGCGGTGTCCGACAACACGCTCGTGGCCGCAGCGCCGCAGCTGGCCGGCGCCGGCTGGCTCGTCGGCCTGCAAGCCGATGTGCGCGCGCGGCTCGAAGCCGACGAGCCCGATGTGTGGCAACTGCTCACCGACCAGTTCGAGGCCAGCCTCATCCTCACCGCGCTGGACGTGACGCGCGGGAGGCGCATCGAAGCCGCGCAGCGCCTGGGCATAGGGCGCAACACCATCACGCGCAAGATCCAGGACCTGAAGCTCGACAGCTAACGCGGCGTCACTGCCAGGCTTGGTCGAAGAACGCAGGCAGGGCCCGGCCCAGCTGCTCCAGAAAGACCGCCCTGAAACCGTGGCGCCAGGAAGCGGTCTTGTTCGGCCTCGTACAGCAGTGTAGGCACCGTGATGCTGGCCAACGACCTGGCACTGAACGGCGCGCCCAAAGGCGCCAGTGCCACCACGGCCCGCACACGCGGGTCGCTGCTCGACGGCTGCGCGGGCGCCGCGGCTGCGGGGTTCGA
>JANLYV010000261.1:0-1569 GCA_031365825.1 Rubrivivax sp.
TGGGCACGCTGTGCGCGATTGGATGTTGAAGTCGGCGAAAGGGGTGGTGTCAATGGGCTACGGAACCTGCTGCTGCAGTTCCAGGCCTTGGGTGTCATCACGCGCCTCGGAACTCACGCGGAAGACGAGCGCACTCGACACTTTGACGTGGCTGTGCGCGCGCTGATGTCTCTTCAAGAAGGCTGTCCGGTTGGTACCAAGCTACCGAACCTTCGCGCGATCGAGAACTGGATCTGGAGTGACTATCGTGATCACTACAGCTTGTTTGCGAACGCTGTTGCCGTATGGCGCCAAGAGGAGGTGCTAAGGGCCAAGGATCCTCAATCGACATTTCGAGTGCATTTGGAGGAAATGCGTCGTGAGCGTCCCGCCATCCCACCTTGCGTACGGGCGATAGGAGCGTGAGGATGGTGTCCACCTATTTCGTTGGTGGACACCTATGCATCCCAATTCTGGTTCTCGGCGGCGCCACAGTGATGAGATCAAGGCAAGAGTTCTGGCCGCCTGCGATGAACCGGGCGCGTCGATCTCCGGGGTCGCCCTCGCACACGGCCTGAACACCAATCTCGTGCGCAAATGGCGCTCCGGTCGCGGTGCCAAGCTTGCCGGCACGGCGATCACGCCGGCGGTGGCAAGCAATTCGCCACCTGCGCCGCCAGGCACCACCGCCGAGTTCGTCGCGATCGCGATGCCCGCGCCTCCCAGGGCTGCGGCGCGCGCGGTGGCGCAGGCGACTGCCGCGGCGCCAATCGTCGACCCGATGATCCAGATCGAGCTTCGCCGCGGTCCACTGCACTTGAACGTGCGCTGGCCGACCGCTGCGGCTGAGGACTGCCGGGCCTGGCTGAGCGAGCTGTCCTCGGGTCTGCTCAAGTGATCCGCATCGATCAACTCTGGCTGTGCACCGCGCCGATGGACATGCGCGCTGGCGCCGAGCGGCTCATGAGCTGCGTCGTGCAGACCACCGGCGCTGCCCGCGCCCATCACGGCTACCTCTTCGCCAACGCGCGGGCCACGCGCATCAAGCTGCTGGTCCACGACGGGTTCGGCGTGTGGTGCGCTGGTCGGCGCCTGAACGCCGGTCACTTCGCGTGGCCGCGCGAAGCGGCGGCCTCGCCGCTGTCGCTCACACAAGCGCAGTTCGATGCGCTGGTTGTCGGCCTGCCGTGGCAACGACTGCCCGAGATGACTGTGATCACGCGGATGTGAGCAACGTGTAGCCAAGCTCATCACGTGAGTCATGGGGTTGACAGGACATCCGCCAATGGCGTGAGGTCGTGCGTCTTGGCAAGATGCAACGCATGCTCAGCATGCATGACCTCAAGCCTCAGGACCTGCAGGGTCTGTCGCCTGACGCCGTCACCGCGCTGGCCGCACACATGCTCGAGCACATCCAGCAGCAGGCGAGCGAACTGCAGAGCAAGGCTCACGAGCTCGAACTCCAGCTTTTCTTCAATAGTCAGCTGTGGATAAGTGTATGTCGTTGCTCTGTTCTTCGATCTCCTGGCTGCGGTGTTGAGGGCGCGTGGGAAGACGCGCAGGGCGTAGCCCGTAGCGGCTTTCCACGCG